>JBIIRG010000014.1:0-24676 GCA_044341665.1 Phycisphaerales bacterium
GAAGCGCAGTCGACGCGCGACTGCGTGGTCGACGCGCACGCGCGGCTCAAGACGATCGCCGTGAGCCTGACCAAGATCGCGAACGACATCCGCTGGCTCGGCTCCGGCCCGCGCTGCGGCCTGTTCGAGCTGTCGCTGCCCGCGACGCAGCCCGGCTCGTCGATCATGCCGGGCAAGGTCAACCCCGTCATCTGCGAGAGCGTGATGATGGTCGCCTGCCAGGTCGTCGGCAACGACGCCGCGATCACGATGGGCGGCCTCGGCGGCGTCGGCTCGCTGCTCGAGCTGAATGTCGCGATGCCCGTCCTCGCCGAGCGCCTGATCGAGTCGATCGATCTCCTCGCGAACGCCTGCCACATGTTCTGCGACAAGTGCATCGACGACCTCCAGCTCAACGAGGCCGAGGCGACGGGCACGGTCGAGAGGAGCCTGATGATGTGCACCTCGCTCGCGCCCGTGATCGGCTACGACAACGCGGCCAAGGTCGCGAAGGAAGCCTTCAAGACGGGCGAAACCGTGCGCCAGTACGCGCTGCGCAACAACCTCGTCGGGGCGAAGCAGCTCACGAAGCTGCTCGACGCGACCAGCATGACGAAGCCGGGCGGCAAGGGCCCGGGCGGCGGCTGACGCCAGCTCCCGCCGGCACCCGAGCACCACGGCGAGCGAAGGCGCGCACGAGGCTGCACCGCAGCCGCCCGCGCGCCAAGTCGCGAGCGCGTGTCATTCTCGCGTTCGCCGCGGCTGAGGCTCTCTCCGGCATCCGAGCACCACGGCGAGCGAAGGCGTGCACGCGGCTGCACCGCAGCCGCCCGCGCGCCAAGTCGCGAGCGCTCAGACTCAGTAGACCTCGAGCATGCAGCGATGCGTTGGCCGCACGCGGCGCTTGATGTCGTCGGCGGTCCACTCGGGAACGGGCTTGCCCGCGAGTTCGTCGGCGACCTTGGTGAAGCCGCCGATCCCGTGGCGGGCGAGCAGTTCGAACACGCCGACCTGCATGCCCGCGAGGCCGCACATGTACATGAGGGTGCGCGGTGAGTGGAGCAGGTCCATCACGCCCGTCTGTCGGTCGAGCATGCGGTGCATGAAGTGGTGGACATACTCACCCTTCGCGAAACCACCGGTCCCGTCCGCGCGCAGTTCGCGCGAGATCACGGGGTGGTAGCGGAAGTTCGGGTGCTTGGCCGCGAGGTCGCGCAGGAAGTCGTCGTAGAGGAGGTCGGTCGTGTAGGGCGAGCCCATCACGAGCTCGATGCGGCTTTCGCAGCGCTTCCAGGTGGCGGCGGCGGGGGAGCCGGCCGGCGGGCCGACCAGGAGCTCCATGAGGAAGCCGCGGAACGGCGCGATGCCCGTGCCGGTCGCGAGGAAGACGTAGTCGTGCTTCGACGGATCCTCGGGAAGCAGGAAGCGCTTGCCGTTCGGTCCCGAGACGTCGACCGCGTCGCCCGCCTTGCGGTCGCAGAGCCAGTTCGAGCAGACTCCGAGGAAGAGCGAGTGGTCGGCGGGGTCGTCCGCGGGCTTCTGCGGCTCGCGCTCGGCGATCACGCGCTTGGGGGTGGTCGCGATCACGCGCCCGAAGCCGTCCTCGCCCCAGCTCGGGCTCGCGAGCGAGTAGAGGCGCACCTTGTGCGGCTTGCCGTTGGCGTCGGTGCCCGAGGCGATCACGCCGAAGCTCTGCCCGGCGCGGAACGAGCCCTCGAGGGGGGTGCCCGCGACGTCGATCTCGACGTGGCGGATGAATGACGCGCTCTTCCCCTTCATGCACAGGCGGCTGGCGTGGATGCGCGCCGCGACGGGCGCGTTCGGCATGGCCACGTGCATCTTCGCTTCGGGCAGGACTGGTTCGGTCGGGTCGAGCACGGCTTCGGCGGACATGCAGCGAATGTAACGAAAACAACCGGCACGCAGGGCGTGCCGGTCGTGGCCGCGGGGTCGTCGTCCGCCTCAAGGTCCGGGTGAGGTCACCCGGGACCGAAGCTGGGGTGCTGTATCCAGCGACCCCCTCCCGCAGCGGGCTTGTGCGAACGCTCCGTGGGGAGCGTTGCCGGTCGATCAGTCGTAGGCGTTCGAGATCGTCGGCAGCACGGTGTTCGACAGCAGCAGGTTCGTGGTGATCTTGAAGTTCGACTGCGTGCGGTGGCGTTCGGCGAAGAAGAAGTCGAGGTCGTACTCCTGCCCGTCGACGAGGCCGAGGCGGTTGAGCTGCACCTCCTGCTCGACCGCGCCGTGGACGCCGCCGAGGTCGATCACCAGCTTGCCGTCGATGTAGACCCAGACGTCGTCGTCACCGCGGAAGCTGAACACCTGGTTGCCGTCGGCGTCGTAGGTGAACTTGGTGTGCAACTCGAACGTGAAGTGGAAGTTGCGGTTGGGCGTGCCGCCCGGGTTCCCGAACAGCTGGTTCTCGATCGGGAAGAACCCGCCGAGGGCCACGCATGCCGGGTCGGTGTTCGAGTCGAACACGTAGGCGCCGTTCGACTGCCGCGTGAGCGTCAGGCTGAGCGGGGCCGACACGTTGAACGCGAGGTCGTCGTTGTACCACTTGTTGAAGCTGGCGGCGTTCTGGATGCCGCCCGTGTCGACGACGCCCGAGACCTTCGAGCCCTGGATGTCGCCGAGCGAGGCGTTGTACAGGCGCCAGCAGATGTTCTTGCCGGCGGCGTTGCGCCACTGGTTCTTGACCTTGAAGCCGCCCCCCTTGAAGACGGGCTTCTTGTCCTCTCCCAGGATGGGATGGACGTTGTCGCAGTAGTGCGCGAAGCCGTTCGTGGGCTGCCGCTCCATGTCGGGGTGGCCGCCGTTGACGGTCCGCTCCTTGAAGTCGCGGACGACGCCCGTGAGGGTGACGGTCGCAGGCGGATTGTCGTTCGTCGGCGCTGGCGTGCTGGCCGAGAAAGCCGAGATGGCCAGGGGTGCCGCCGCTGCGAACAGAAGCGAGCGAGCGATGAGTTGGCGGTTCGACATGGTTGGTTCCTTCCTGAAGGGGACGACCTCCAGATCACACACCAACAAACGTCTGATTCAGAAGGTGGAAGGTCAAGCGCCTCGGCTGGTGTTTCGACCAGTCCGGCACCCCTGTGAGGGCTGTGCCGACGACCCCGTGCGCACCGCCCGGCGTCGCGCGCGGAGAATCACGCAGAAGTGTTGCAAACCGACTCCGCGAGCCGATGCAATCGTCATAATCCGCGCGGTCATCGCGACCGCGTGTCGCGCACGAGATCGGTCATGAGAGATGGGCGTCAGGCACGAAGCCGGGGCCTGGTTGTTCAGGTCCGTACGCCAGCAAAGGATTGCAGCAGACATGGACTCCTTCCGTATTCAAGGTGGCCGCCGGCTCGCGGGGCGGATTCAGATCGAGGGCTCCAAGAACGCCACGCTGCCGCTGATGGCTGCTGCGCTCTGCACCGACGGCGAGATCACGCTGCGCAACGTGCCGTGCCTCTCCGACATCTCGAACATGGCCAGGCTGCTGCGCTCGCTGGGCGTCCAGGTCGACGGCGACTGCGGCACCGTGAAGATGCGCGTGATGGACCACAACAAGGTCCACGCCCACTACGACATCGTCAAGACCATGCGCGCGTCGATCTGCGTGCTCGGACCGCTGCTCGCGCGTCGGCGCCGCGCCGTGATCGCCATGCCCGGCGGGTGCGCCTTCGGCTCGCGGCCGATCGACCTCCACCTGCGCGGCATGCAGGCGCTCGGCGCCAAGGTCGAGCTGAGCGGCGGCGACATCATCGTGACCGCACCCGAGGGGCTCAAGGGCACGACCATCTTCCTCGGCGGCCCCTTCGGCTCGACCGTGCTCGGCACGGCGAACGTCATGTGCGCGGCGGCGCTTGCCAAGGGACGCACCGTCATCGAGTGCGCCGCGTGCGAGCCCGAGGTCGTCGACCTCGCGAACCTGCTCAACAAGATGGGTGCGCGCATCGAGGGCATCGGCGGCCCGCGCCTCGTGATCCACGGCGTGGAGCAGCTCGGCTCCGCCGATCACACGGTCATTCCCGACCGCATCGTGGCCGGCACCTACGCGGTGGCCGCTGCCGTCACCAACGGCGACGTCATCCTCGACGAGTTCCCCATCGACGGCATGCTGTCGGTCATCGACCGCTTCAACGAGATCGGCGTGCACACCGAGATCCTCGCGGGCGAGGACGACCCGATGCACGCGACCGTGCGCGTGACGAGCGAGCGCACCCTCAAGCCCACGCAGATCACCACGCAGCCGCACCCGGGCTTCCCCACCGATCTCCAGGCGCAGTTCATGACGCTGCTCTGCCTCGCGGGCGGCAACTCGATCATCACCGAGAAGATCTACCCTGAGCGCTTCGGCCATGTCGCCGAGCTCGCGCGCATGGGCGCGCAGATCTACCGCCAGGGCCCGACGTGCGTGGTCGCGGGCGGCGTGCCGCTGCGTGGCGCGCCCGTGATGGCGAGCGATCTCCGCGCGAGCGCCAGCCTGGTGCTCGCGGGCCTGGTGGCCGAGGGCGAGACCAACGTCTCGCGCATCTACCACCTCGACCGCGGCTACACGCGCATGGAGGAGCAGCTGAACGTGCTCGGCGCGCGCATCGAGCGCGTGCGCGAGGAGACGTCCGCGCCGACCAAGTCGACGACAGCTGCAAGCGAGGCACTCCCCGCATCGACCGAAGCCTGAGCGCGCGGAAACGCCCAGGATCGCCCTGATGCGACGCGGCCCCCGGTACTCCGGGGGCCGCTTTCATGTCGCCTGCATGTCGGGAGGGGTCGGTGTTTCGTGGCCGCCTGAGCGCTCAGTCGTAGCCCGCCGTGATGGTGGGCACGGGCGGCACGGGGTCGGCGATCCCGGGCAGCGTGATCTTCAGGCTGGAGGTCGGCCGATGGCGCTCGGCGTAGTAGATGTCGATGCTGTAGGTCTGCCCGTCGGCAAGCCCGAGGCGGTTGAGCTGCACCTCCTGCTCGAGCGCGGGGTGCACGCCGCCGAGATCGATCACGTTGCGGCCGTCGATGAAGACCCACAGCGAGTCATCGCTGCGGAAGGGCAGCGTCTGCGGGCCATCGGCGTCGTACACGAACGTCGTGCGGACGACGCAGGTGAAGTGGAAGTTGTGGACCGGCGTGCCTGCGGAGTTGCCGAAGAGCTGTCCGTCGATCGGGAAGAACCCGCCGAGCGACACGTACTGCGGGTCGGTGTTCGAGTCGAAGACGTAGAGGCCGTTCGACTGGCGCTGCAGCGTGAGCGTGAGCGGCGCCGACACGTTGCAGTTGAGGTCGTCCGTCCAGAGCTTGTTGAAGGTGCTCTCGCTCTGGAAGCCGCCGTCAGGGCTGCCGCCATCCTTGTCACCGCGGATGTCGCCGAGGTCGTCGTCGTAGAGAAGCCAGCAGATGTTCTTGTTCGCAGAGTTCTTCCACTGCTTCGTCACCTTGAAGCCGCAGGAGTTGTACTCGGGCACACCGCCCGCGAGCTCCTCCTCGACGTTCTTGCAGTAGTGGCCAAAGCCCTCTGCGGGGCGCTTCTCGAAGTCGGGGTGTCCGCCGGGCACGCTGCGTTCCTTGAAGTCGCGCACGACGCCCGTGACGGTGATCGTGGCCGGCGGCGTGCCGCCTTGCGGGGCGAGCGGATGGGCGGGTGCGAGCGAGGCGAGGCCGAGGACCGCTGCGAACAGCGGAAGCGTGCGTCGGTGTGGCGTGTGCATGGAGTCCAGGTGGTGATGGTTGAGGACCGATCCGAAAGCCGAAATCACGTCCATCAAGGCTGGGATTCCCGCAGCGGTGGGGCAAGTGCCTTCCTCGCGAAGCGCGTGCGGCCACCGTCGGTCGGATGAGACACGGTCGTCCGTGACGACTGGATGAGGTGCGACGGTCGCGCGGCCTATGCGAGCAGGTGGTGCAGGATCACCGCACTCGCGATCGACACATTCAGGCTCGGCGGGTCGTCGGCGAGGGCTGCCGCGAGTTCGGTGCCTGCGCGCAACATGGGAATGCGCACCACCGCATCGGCGAGTTCAAGGACCTCGCGCGAGACGCCGTCCTGCTCGGCGCCGAACACGACGATCGACTTGGCGGGTGCATGAAAGGTCGCGAGATCGACGGCCCGCGGCGTGTCTTCGCCTGCGATGACCGTGTAGCCGTGCTCGCGTCGCAGGCGGTCGAGGCACGCGGGCCACTCGTCGGCGCGCGCGCGGGCCCACGGCAGATTGACGGCCCGGCCCATCGACACCCGCAGCGTCTTGCGGAGAAGGGGATCGCTCGCGCGGGGCGACAGGATCACGCCACGCGCGCCAAAGCTGGCGGCGTTTCGAAAGATGGCGCCCACGTTGTCGGTCTGCGTGATGCCGTCCATGGCGACGAGCACGTCGCGCGCACCTGCCGGCCCGCGTGCAAGACAGGCGGCGAGCTCGCCGATCGAGCCGTCGTCATGGCGAACGCCGAGCGCGATCGCGCCCGAGTGCATCGTATAGCCCGTGATCGCATGCAGCGCCTGCTCGCCTGCGCAGCGGTAGATCGAGAGCGCGGGAAAGAGCGCGGTGATGTCGGCGAGCCGCTCGCACGCATCGGGCGTGACAAGCAGTGCGTGCGGCTCGAGGATGGGCGGAATCGGAAGCGTGCGCCGCCGCAGCGCCGCCGTCAGGTACCGCCGCACCACGCGCTCGCTCTCGACGGCGTGGAGCCCGAGCGTGCCGCGCAGCTCGCGGTCGCGGATGCCGCGAAACGCATCGAGCCGCGGATCGGAAACCTCGAGGTCGACGACGGCCATCGCTCAGCTCGCGCCGCCCACCATCTGCTCGTTGGTCTCGAAGCGCTGGCATGCGGCCAGCAGCTGCTCGACCTGCGCGTGCGGCGGCACCGCGAGCAGTCGCCGCCGCAGCGCCGTGACCGTCTTGAACTCCTTGTCGGGCATCAGCAGGTGCTCCTTGCGCGTGCCGCTGGCGGCGAGGTTGATCGCAGGAAACAGCCGCTTCTCGGCGATCGAGCGGTCGAGGATGAGCTCCATGTTGCCCGTGCCCTTGAACTCCTCGAAGATCATCTGGTCGGCGCGCGAGCCGGTGTCGACGAGGCATGTCGCGATGATGGTGAGCGAGCCACCTTCCTCGCACTTGCGCGCGGCGCCGAAGAGCTGCTTGGGCACCTCGAGCGCGCGCGAGTCGAGTCCGCCCGACATCGTGCGTCCCGACGAGCCGTACTTGCGGCTGTTGTTGAACGCGCGGCCGAGCCGCGTGAGCGAGTCGAGCAGCACGACGACGTCGCGCCCCGCCTCGACCATGCGCTTGGCGCGCTCGATCGCAAGGATGCCGAGCGCGAGATGGCGGTCGAGATCCTGGTCGTTCGAGCTCGCGAGCACATGCGCGGGCACGTTGCGCTTGAAGTCGGTGACCTCCTCGGGACGCTCGTCGATGAGCAGCGCCACGAGCTCGACGTCGGGGTGGTTGCGCTTGATGCCGTAGGCGATGTTCTGGAGCAGCATCGTCTTGCCCGCCTTGGGCGGCGCGACGATGAGTCCGCGGGTACCGAACCCGATCGGGCAGAAGAGGTCGATCAGCCGGCACGACGGAGGGCAGCCCTTGTATTCGAGCCCGATGCGGGGCTGCGGGTCGAGCGCGGTGAACTCCGCGAACGACTTGCGGCTCGCGTACTCCTCTGGCGGGATGCCCTCGATCGAGAGGATGCGCGTGACGATCGGCCGCGACTGGCGCGGACCGCGGCGCTTGCGCCTGGGCTTCTTGACCACGGCTTCCGCCACGATCCGCTGCGCGTGGCGAAGCGGATACTCCTGCGCCAGCGACAAAGGCACCCACGGGTCGTTGTTCGACTCGATGAAGCCGTCGCCGAACTGGCGGATGCGGCCGTCGCCGTTGCCGGTCCACTCGAGGACACCCTCGCACTGGAACGGCGGTGGCAGCGGGGGCTGCTGCTGGTTGCCATGCGCGTGGCCGCGCTGCGTGTTCGCGCCGCTGCCATCGCCATCGTCGTCGCCGTCGTCGTCGTCACCGAACGCATCGTCGGCGCCATCGAAGTCATCGGCGTCCTGATCGCTGGGGCGCTGCTGCTGCTGGGCAGGACCGCGGTTCGCAGGGGGGCGCTGTCCCTGCTGGGATTGGCTGTGCTGGCCTTGACCCTGCTTCCCGTGACCCTGATGGCCCTGTCCCTGCTGGCCTTGACCCTGCTGGCTGGGGGACGCGTTCGGATTGTTCGGATCGCCGCCACCACCGCCACGACGCCTCCGCCTGCGGCGACGTCGTCGGCGACGACCGCCCTCGCCCGGAGTTCCATCGCCTGAGGTTCCCTCGCCCGGAGTTCCTTCGCGAGGCGTTCCATCACCGTCGCTCTGGCCGTTTCCGCGAGAAGCGCCTGCGTTGGCGTTCAGGCCGGCGTCCTGCGAAGGAACGGACCGCGAAGGCTGCGGGCTCGTTGCTGCAGCCTTCGCGTCGACAGGTCCACGGGCGACCGCGGCGGGCGCGGTCACCATCTCGGCGGCTGGCGCGCTCTCGATCGGTTTGCTCGGGGCACTCGGCGCCGGTGCGTCCTTCGTTGCGGCCTGCTTCGGAGCGCGTGGCTTTGGAGCGGTGGCCTTCGGAGCGGTGGCCTTCGGAGTGGGCGCTTTCGGAGTGGGATCCTTCTGCGACGGCGCAGTGTCGAGCTTCAACTCGCGCGCGACCTGCGCCATGGCTGCATCGCCGATCTCGCGGACGAGCGTGCGCAAATCGATGGCGTTGTCCGCAGCATGCACCTTCGGGGCGACAGGCTTCTTCGTCGCGGGCTTGGTCGTTCCCGACTTCGCGCCAGCCGACTTGGCTGCGCTCTTGACGGTCGGCTTCTCCGCCGACTTCTCTGCCGGCCTCTCCGCCGATTTCGGGGCCTTGCTCGCGGGCGCCTTCTTGGCGACGGTGCTTGCGGGAGCCGCCTTCTTGCCTGCGGCCTTCTTCGCGGGCACCACAGCGTCTGCGGCCGCCTTGGCGGTCGTCGCCTTCTTGGCGGTTGCCACCTTCTTGGTGACAGTCTTCTTGGTCACGGTCTTCTTTGCGGCCATCGTTGGAACCACTGTTCGACTGCGCGCATCGCCCGAACGGCGTGCGAATCAACTCCGACACCGCACTGGGCGGTGGCTCGCGGTCGAGGATGTACTGGGCGTGTGCGCGGATGGACCCAACGCGGGAGCCGGTCGGCATACGCCGAACGATCGGCGGATCGGACTCCCTCTGCGTGGTCATCGGCGTCGGGGTCGAACCCGCGACGGGGGTAGTCAATCAGAGCGCGGGGTGCGTGTCAAGTCAGGCGTTTTTCGCGAGTTGCAGCGCGACCCGTGCTCCGACCCGAGCGTTGTGGATGAGCACGGCGAGATTGGTCGCGAGCGATGCGCCCTCGGACGCGCGTGCAACCGCAGCGAGCAGGATCGGCGTGACATCGGGCCCGGTCGCGCCCTCGCGCGCGCACTCGGCAAGACCGCGCGCGATCGCGCGCTCCATGACCTCCTCGGGAAGCGCGTGCGCTGCGAGCGGCGGAACGCACAGCAGCATGCCGCGGGCATCGTGCATGGCGCGGTGCGCCGCGAACAGGCGCGCGGCATCGACTTCGTCGGCGGCCTCGATGTTGACCCTGAGGCTCGCGTTGCCCGGCGAGAGGAATCGCGGGAAGAACGGCGTCTGCAGCCCGACGAGCGGGACACCGAGCGTGTCGAGCATCTCGACGGTCGCTGGAAGGTCGAGGATCGACTTCGCGCCAGCGGTCACCACGAGCGTGCCGGTCTCGCGGATCGCGAGCAGGTCGGCCGAGATGTCGGGGCGCTCGGCATAGCCGCGATGCACGCCGCCGATGCCGCCCGTCGCGAAGACGGGGAGCTTCGCGTGCCGACAGGCAAGCAGCGTTCCTGCGACGGTCGTTCCGCCCGAACCACCGCGCGCTGCGACCAGCGCCGCGTCGCGCGCCGCGACCTTGGTGACCTCGCGAATCGATGCCAGCTCGCGCAACTCGTCGTCGGCGAGCCCGACCACGAGCTGGCCGCGCAGCACTCCGACCACCGCAGGCACGGCACCCTCCGCGCGCACCGCCGCGGCGAGGGCGCGCCCGAGCGCAAGGTGCGCTGGGGAGCCGTCCGCGAAGCACGCGCGGATCGCCGCGGGCGTCGCGGGGTCAGCGAGGTACGCCGGCATCGACGCCAGCGGTTCGCGCGGCAGACCGTGCGTGACCGCCGCCGTCTCGAGCGCCACCACGGCGCGCCCCATCGCGAGCGCGTCGCGAACCTCCGCGGAGATGCGGACGAAACCGCTCATCGCCGGCTGGTGCGCACGCGCCCGCCGAGCCGCCGTCCGGGCAATGCCGCGGGCACGATTCCATCGGGGAACATCGAGGTGTCGACCGCCGCCGCCACGGGAAGCTCAGGGCCCGCGCTGCGGTTGCGCGCAGCCTGGGCGTCTTCCTTGCGCTTCGCCTCGTGCTCGCGCATGGCGACCACGTCGGACGGCACGGGACCCGGCTTGAAGTCGTCGTACTCCGCCTTCGGGATCTCGACGTTCGCGAGCATCTCGACGTTCGTGAGCAGCTCGCCCTGGTCGGGCGACACGAAGGTCCACGCCACGCCCGTGCGTCCGGCGCGCGCCGTGCGTCCGATGCGGTGCACGTACACCTCGGGGTCCTCGGGCACGTCGTAGTTGACCACGTGGGTGATGTCGTCGACATCGAGCCCGCGCGCCGCGAGGTCGCTGGCCACCAGCACCGACAGCTGGCCGGTGCGCAGGCGCGTCATGACCGCGTCGCGCTTCTTCTGGTAGAGGTCGCCGTGCATGGCGACCGCCTCGATCTTGTGCTTGTTGAGGTACTCCGTGACGTCGTCGACCGCGCGCTTGGTGCGGCAGAAGACGACGGTCAGGCTCGGATTCTCCTTCTTGAGCACGTGGAGGAGCAGTCGCCGCTTGTCCCAGCGCTCGACCGTGAAGTAGCTCTGCTTGACCTGCGAGACCGTCAGGCTCTTCTCGAACGTGACGATCTTCTCAGGGTCCTTCATGTAGCTGCGCGCGAGCTTCTCGATGTCGGGCGAGATGGTGGCCGACACGAAGATCGTCTGCGGCGTCTTCTTGAGCTTGCCGAGGATCTTGCGGATGTCGTCGCGGAAGCCGATGTCGAGCATGCGGTCGACTTCGTCGAGGATCGCGAAGCGGAACTCGTGGAAGGGGAGCAGGTTTCGCTCCGCGAGGTCCATGACGCGGCCGGGGGTGCCCACGATGATGGGCGGCCGCTTCTCGAGAAGCGGGATCTGCTTCTGGATCGGCTGACCGCCGTAGACGGCGACCGTGGAGACCTTGGCGAAGGCGCCGAGCTCCTGCAGCTCCTTGGCGACCTGGATGGCGAGCTCGCGGGTCGGCACGAGCACCAGCGCGGAGAACCCGTGCGTCGTGTCGAGCATCTGGAGGAGGGGAAGGCCGAAGGCGGCCGTCTTGCCCGTGCCGGTCTTGGCCTGGCCGAGCACGTCCTTGCCCTGGAGCGCTGCGGGGATGAGCGCGGCCTGGATGCGGGTCGGGTGCTTGAAGCCGCGCTTGGTGAGGCCCTCGAGCACCTCAGGGCGCAGGCCGAGGTCTGCGAAGGTCTTTTCGAGGACAAATGTGTCGGGTGCGTGCTGATCCATTGACGGTAGCTTGGCTCTTTCTGCGACCCTCGTCCGGGTGGTCGTCGTTCGTTGTGACCGCTGATGGTAGAGCCTTTCGGAAGTCGATACAAATGCAGCCTTCGGGAGGGCGTGCGGCAGGATGCCTCCCCCCCGACCGCGCGAGCGCGCGGGTCAGGCGGCGAGAATCCCCAGGCACGACGCCATGCAGGACACCAGCACGATCGACATCGACCTCTCCGCGATCGACCACAACATGTCGGTCCTTCGCCGCATCGTCGGCCCGACGTGCGCGCTGTGCCCGATCGTGAAGGCCGATGCCTACGGGCTCGGCGTCGGCCGCGTGGCGCGCCGGCTGGTGGGTGCGGGCGCCGAGATGCTCGCGGTGTACTCGCTGCGCCAGGCGATCGAGACCGCGGCCGCGGTCAACGCGGCCACGCCGGTGCTGGTGCTGATGCCGGTGACGCGCATCGAGCGCGAGGACGAGCTTGTGCGGCTGATGCTCGCGGGGCAGCTGCACCTCGTCGTGCATGACGAGGCGAACCTGGCTGCGCTCGAGGCGTGCGCCGAGGAACTGGGCGTGGAACTGCCCGTGCATGTCGAGGTCGACGTGGGCATGAGCCGCGGCGGTGCGCTGCCCGACGAGGCGGTGCGCATCATCCGCGGCATTGCGCGGGGCTCGCGGCTGTCGCTGCGCGGCGTGTTCGCGCACTTCTCGCATGCGCGCAGCGATGCGCGCGTCACGGCCCACCAGCTCGAGCGCTACGACCACGTGATCGCCGCGAGCCGGGGTTTCATGTCCGCCGACGTGTACCAGCATGTCGCGAGCACCTATGCGCTGGCGCGCGACGCGCGGTACCACCGCACGATGGTGCGCTTCGGGCTCGCGTGGCTTGGCTACGGGCTCGACGAGCTCGAGTCGGCGCCGCATGCGGTGCTCGCGCGCGAGGACCTCAAGCCCGTCGTGCGCTGGACCACCAGCGTGGTGCAGGCGAAGTCGGTGCCGGCGGGCACCGCGGTCGGCTACGGCGGCCGCTGGATCGCGCCGCGGACGTCGACCATTGCGCTGCTTCCGGTCGGCTACTCGGACGGCTATCCCGTCGGTCGCCCGTCGCCGTCCGGCGCGGGCACCTGCGTGCGACTGTTCACGCCCGATGGGCGCGTCGCGCACGCTCCCGTGGTGGGCGCGGTGAACATGGACC
The DNA here is from genome assembly GCA_044341665.1 of Phycisphaerales bacterium. GTDB lineage: Bacteria > Planctomycetota > Phycisphaerae > Phycisphaerales > SM1A02 > QWPT01. Next base: position 12,772 of record JBIIRG010000014.1, read on the forward strand.
AGCTCACCGTCGACGTGACGGGGCTCCATGCAGGCGACATCCACGACTGGATCGGCTGCGGCGTCGAGCTCATCTCGCGCGACATCCACGCTCCCACGCATCTGCCGCGGCTCGCTGCCGAGGCGGGGATCATTCCTCACGAGCTGCTCACGCGGCTCAATCCGCGCATCGTGCGCACGACCTCGATCACGGCGAACGTGCTCTCGACCGAGGCGGAAGGCCTGGTCCGCGGACCGTCCGACGCGACCTGGGAGCCGACGCGGCTCAATTCCGCGGCCGGCTGAGCGCCTGCAGCGAAAACCCACGGGTGCGGCAACCTCTCGCCCGCGTCCGCGAACAGCGATCTTGAAGCGTCGGAACGGGGTTCGCCCCGGCCACGCGACCAAAGTGTCCGAACGAATTGGCCTCGATCACGGCATCGCGCCACGATGACGGGTGGGAGGCTGCGTACCAGACCGTAGACTGCCCGAGCGTCCGCGGGTTCGCGGACGGACTGCCCGACATGCCACGCCGCGCGAGCTACAGCCTCCCGACCATCCAGGCGCTGCCGTCGCAGACGGTCTACGCGTCGGACGACGCCACGCGCCGGCAGATGCTCGCCGCCGAGGCGTTGATCCCGACGATCGACCCGCATGCCGAATACGCGCTCAGCGATGCGCTCGCGCGCATCGTCGGGCTCGAGATCGCCGCGGCCGCGGGCGAGATCGTGAGCGGACGCGCGCTGCGCGCCGACCTCGTCACGCTCGTGCTCGACCTGTCGTCGCGGCTGGCGATGGTGCCCGGCGAGCGCGAGGGCGGCTCGCTCACGCCCGACGAGCTGGCGCGCGAGATCGGCGTTGCGTCGAAGACGCTGCAGCGATGGCGCCGCGCAGGGCTGTGCGCGCACTGGGTGCATGACCACGGAAGGCCCCGCGTCGAGATCTACCGCGCGTCGCTCGCGCGTTTCGCCGCCGATCATCCCGCGGAGTTCGCCCGCGCCTGCAGCTTCAAGCGCATCGGAGCGGCCGAGCGCTGCGAGCTGATCGACGCGGCGCGGGCCATGCTCGCCGCCGGGCAGTCGCTCAACCTCGCCGCCAAGGAGCTCGCGCAGCGCTTCAACCGCTCCCACGAGGGCGTGCGGCTGCTGCTCCTCCGCCAGCTCGGCGCGCAGGGCGCACCGAGGCGCAGCGTGGGCGAGGCGGTGGCGCGTTTCGCCGAGCGCGCGTGGCGCATGGGCGTCGATCCCTCGCGCATCGCGGCGCGGCTCGAGCGCAGCGAGTCGCTCGTGCGCGCGCTGGTCGACCGGCGCCGCGGCGAACTCCTTCGCGGCGTGCAGCCGTCGTGGGTCGAACTGCCGACCTTCGACCTCGCCGGTGCCGACGAGACGATTCCCTGCGCGCCGTCGGTGCGCAAGCTGCAGCCGCTTGGCCTTGCCGATGGCGACGTGCTCGCCATGATCGCCTCGGCGCGCGACATCCGCCGGCTGTTCGCGCGCGACGCGCGTGCCGCCAACGAGCGCGACGAGACGCGCGGCGCCGCGATGCACTATCTCCTGCGGCGCGCCTCGCGCGCGATCGACGCGCTGCCGCGTTGGCCCGACCGCACGGCGGTCGACGCCATCGAGACCGACCTGCGCACGGCGCTGCGGCTGCGCGCGCTGCTCGTCGAGCGTGCGATGGTGATCGCGCTCGGCCGCGCCGACCAGGCATTCGACGGCGGACCCGACCGCCTGCCGACCGACGAACTCCGCACGCTCGTGCGCGACCTCGCATGTGCGATGCAGCAGGTCGTGGTGAACTTCGATCCGTCGCGCCAGCGCTTCGACCGCGCCGCCTCGCTCGCCGCCGACTACGCGATCGCCAAGCTGCTGCCGTCGCGCCGCCCGGCGCGCGCCGCGGCGCGGCACGGGCAAGGCGTGCCGATGCGTGCGCTCTCCGAGGTCGCATCCTGGCAGCACCTCGTCGACCCGATGGCGCACCACGCTGGCCTCATCGCTCAGGCCACGCCCAAGGGGCCGCTGTCCGCCGCTGCGCGGCTCGTCGCGCGGCGCCATGGCTTCTGCGGACTCTCGCCGCGCACCATCGAGGCTCTCGCCACCGAGGACCGCACGACCGTCGCCCTCATGACGAAGAAGCTGCGCGACGCGGAGAACGCGGTGCGCGCTGCGGCGCGTGCCCAGGCGCTCCACGCGATCCGGTGAGGATTCATCGACTCACGGGCACGCGCCCCACGCCGAAAGCAGCAGGCCGAGGTCCACGCCGTTGACGACGCCGTCGTGGTTCACATCGCCTGCGCCTTGGCTGTTCGCCAGTCCCCAGGCGTTGAGCACCACGCCGAGGTCGCCGCCGTTGACCGAGCCGTCGATGACGAGGTCCGCAAGGCAGTCGCACACCGTCGCGTTGCCCTCGATCAGGTACGGGCCGTCGACGTTGCGATTCGCATTGCCGCAGACACTCGTTCCGTCGGCGAGCACGCACGACTGCGTCGTCCCGGTCGAGCGCAGTCCGCTCGCACCGAGATTGCTCGAGTTGCCCGTGATCTGGGTACCGACGACCCGCAGCGCGCCGCGCACGCCCGCCGTGTTCTCGAAGTGCTCGACGGCGGCGCCGTCGACGCCCGCGACGCCGCCGGTGAAGGTGCATCCGTCAAGCAGCACCGTTCCGCCCGCCGTGCGTGCGCCGACCGACTTGAAGCCGCTGCCGCTTCCCGGATTGACCTCGCCGCAGCGGTTTGCCGTGAAGGTGCAGTTGCGGATGGCGCCCGAAGACTCGTAGCCCATTGCGGCTCCACCCTCGCTGTCGGCGACGTTGCCCGAGAATGAACATCCCTCGACGAGCATGTCGCAGCGCAGGAGATAGATCGCGCCGCCGAAGTCCGAGCGGTTCTGCTGGAAGCTGCAGTTGCGCACGAATGCCTGCGACTGGCTGCCGAAGATCGCGCCGCCTACGCGGAAGGGCGCGCCAGGATAGATCAGCGAGCCGATCGCGCCGTTTCGGAAGACGAGATCCTGCACGCCTGCGGTCGCAGGCTCACCGCCCGTGAAGCGCGCGATCGAGGTTGTGAGCCCCGTGCCGTCGATGATCGTCGTGCCGCCTGCCGCGCCGCGGACGACGACGTCCTTGCCGTCGAGGGTGAACGATTCGTTGTAGGTGCCGGCGAGCACAAAGATGTCGCGATGAACGCCCGCGGGAACTGCGTCGATCGCAGCCTGGATGTTCGGATAGTCGAGCGGCACGCGGATCGCGGACAGCGTGCCTTCGCACTCGTCGACCACTCCGTTGGCATTGTTGTCGGCGCAGCTCAGCGCCACGCAGTTCGGGCTGATCTCGGTGATCGCGCCGGTGTACGGCTCGAGACCGCTCGCGCAGAAGCTCGTGGCGCCCATCTCGATCGCGGTCCATGCCTCGAGTGCACGCGAACCCGTGGATCCTGCCGGCTGATTGCTGAAGCGGCAAGAATCCAGGCGTGTGAGCACGCCAGACGGACCGGGCGCACCGAACACCACGACCGCCTCGCCGCCGAACGGGGCCGTGTTACCGCTGAACGAACACCGGCGGATCGCGGGATTGCAGTTGTCGAACACGGATAGTGCGCCTCCGACGGCGGCGGTGTTGCCGGTGAAGAGACAATCCTCGATGTCGGTTGAGACATAGAAGTAGTACGCGATTGCGCCGCCGCGACCCGCAGCCGTGTTGTTGCGGAAGTTCGAGTTGCGGATCCGACTGCCGGCCGGCCCTGCCCCAAAGGAGATCAGTATGGCGCCTCCCGACTCGACGGAAGTCTGAGTCGCATCGTTCTCATCGAAGTTGCACGATGCGATGTCAATCTGCGTCCGCTCGGCGCAGATCGCACCGCCCGCGACCGCCTGATTGTCGAAGAACGCGGTGTTCGCGATCTGGGCCGCGCCGGACCAGCCTCGCAGGTTCAGCGCACCGCCTTGCCCCGAAAGCGCGCGGTTGCCGATGAACTGGCAGCCCGATGCGGCGAGGGATTGTGCGTATCCGCCGAACGCCTGCGAGAAGGCGCCGCCCCATCCGCTCGTCGCGTTGTTGATGAACTCGCTGTTCGTCAGCGTCACCGCGCGGTTGATGCCGACACGGATCGCGCCGCCGTCGAGGCTCGCGGAGTTCCCATAGAAGCCGCAGGACGAGATGTCCCACACGCCACCCGGCTGGGTATCGACGGGAACATAGTTTGTGTCGACGATGGCGCTGTCGGTTCCTGCCGTGAAGTGGCACACGGTCATGGTGGCGGTGATCGGCGCGGTCTGCGCGCACGAGATCGCGGGACCTGCGGTGTTCGTGAAGTCGCAGCCGCTCATCTGGAACGACGCGCGCGCCTGCACGGCGTAGCCGCTCGTCGCAGTAAAGGTACAGTTCGTGATCGTCGAGGTCCCCCAGACCGAGACTCCGCGCGTGCAGCCCACGAAGTCGCAGAGGTTGATGGTCTCGCTGCCGTTGAAGTACAGGATGCCGAAGCCAGAGCCGATGCAGGACTCGAAGCGCGTGCTGAGCGCCGCCGGGAACGGAGAAGGTCCGCCATCAAAGAGGAACGAGCCCGTGCAGTTGCGGACGAGGCAACCGTCGAAGTAGAGGTCCCACGCGAGATCCTGCGCGGGCTCGCTGCCGGGAACGAGATCCGCGACCGTCAGGTTCGTCAGCCGCACGGTCGAGCCGTAGCGAGCGTTCAGCAGCGTGCCGGCCGAGGCCGAGGTCACGATGCAGGTCGCCTTGTCGAGTCCGCGGATGGTGAAGCTGAGCGCCGGATCGTCGGTGTCGATCGCCATCGTCCAGGTGCCTGGCGAAAGCACGATCTCCATCGAGTTGTTCAGGCATGCGAGCGCGACCGCGGCCGCGATGCTCGGTGCGTCCTGCGGCACGCGCACGACGTGCGGCGTCGGGCACTGGCAGACATCGGGGATGTTGTCGGAGTTTGCGTCGGCAAGCTGGCCGGCGCGGATCTGGCCGAAGTCGACGACGCCGTCGCCGTTGCAGTCGGCGGACCACTCGACGAGGTAGCCGTCTGGACCGCCCGTGGTCCAGTCGTTCCAAGTACCCAGTGGTCGCCCTGGCTCGGTAACGAGCCATAGGTTTCCCTCATCCGCATAGTCGACGCCGTCTCCGTTGGGCTCGCTGGGGCTCCAGTTGGACCAATCCAGTGGCTCGCCCGAAATCCACCCCCAGCCAGACGCAGGCTCTCGTCCGGTGGCAGACTGCTTGAGGCCGATCCACGGATATCGAGAGGGATGTCCCTGCAGCCGAGCGACAACGAATGCGTTTTCGTGCTCGGATGTAAGCGTTGCGAGTTGGCCACCTTGGCTCAATGCTGATGCTGCAGCAGCACTCCAGGAGGTGCCCGGTGAGTGAGTCAGTTGATACCAATGCCCATTCCCGCCATCCGCTACGCGCCACTCGACCGCATCCTGCGCGGAGGCGCACGCCGCAACAACAACCGACGCACCGAACGCGTACGCGTAGGACTTCATCACCAGGCTCCTCTTTGGAATGGCTCACGGGAACACAACGCGGCAGGCCGCGCGAAACAAGCGTTGACGCGGCCGCGCACGGGCAACGATCCTGAGGCCTACGCCGCTTCGTCGAGCGGGGGCAGCGACTCGGATGCGACGAGCAACGTGAGTGCTTCGAACGCAAGTCCTTCATTGCCAGGGCATTCCGCCCGAAGAATGGAGTGCCACTCGTCGCGCGAGCGATCGCGGCAAAGTTCGAACAGGCGACGGATCTCATCCCAGTCGTTGGCGGGGCGGCTGCTCACGGCGAGTCCTCCTTCGTGGCGGTCGGGTCGGCGCCCGAGGCCGATCTCTCGGGCGCCGACAGCTCTCTATGCATCCACGCGCGGGCGAACGCCCAGTCGCTCTTGACGCTTCGTTCGGAGATGTCGAGGCAGATCGCGACCTGCTCGACCGTGAGGCCGCCGACGAAACGCAGCCAGGCGACGGCGGCAGGGCGCGGAGCGATCGCCTCGAGCCGCTGGAGGGCATCGACCACGCGCGCGCTCAGGGCGCCGGCGTCGTCGATGGGAAGGCCGAGCGCGGGCGTGTCGAGCGACAGCCCGACGGCGAGCCGCTCACCCGCGCGGCGCTCGACCACGGCGCGGCGCGCGGCGTCGGTCACGATCTGCCCCATCATCCGCACGAGGGAGCCGAACAGGTGCGAGCGGTTCTCGAAGGTCGCGTCGCCCGCCTTCAGGAAGACCTCGTGCACGAGGACCGTGGTGTCGATCGGGCGGCGAGAGCCTTCGCGCGCGAGCATGCTGTGGGCGAGCCGATGCACCTCGGCGTAGATCTCCTGCCAAAGCGCCTGGAGTGCGTGCGAATCGCCTGCGGCGCGGCGCGCGAGCAGTGAGTCGATGAGCGCCTGGCGCTGTTCGAGTGATGTGGTGCGGTCGTCTGGCACGGGGTGAGTGCTTCGATACCTCAGTTTCGCGGCTTCAGTTTCGAGGCTCGTGCTTCAAGCGAATTGGGAACTCCGAGGGGGCAGACAATCCTTAGTATCCCTACGAACTTCATGCAGGACGAGCTGGCTGGCCCGCCGATCACCGATGTCCACGCCTGCTTCACCGAACTGGTGGAGGGGCGGGGCGACGTGGCGCGCGCGCGGTTTGGCGCTGCGGTGTTGGCGGCCGCGGAGGCGTTGCTGGCCGAGCACCGAGCGCTCGAGGCCGCGGCGGTGCCCGAGCCTGCCTCGGGGTTGAGGACCGCGGCGCCAGCCGTTGCCGGGCTTGAGTTCGATGGACTCGCGATCACGCGGCTGCTCGGACGAGGCGCCATGAGCGAGGTCTGGGAGGCGCGCGAGCTCGCGGCGGGGCGGTTGGTCGCGGTCAAGCTGCTGCCGCCTGAGCTCGACACGGCGATCTCGGCGCGGCTCCACCGCGAGACGCTCGCGCTGGCGTCGCTCGAGCACCCTGGTATCGCGCGGCTCTATCGCCACGGGATCGTGCGCGATGGCGGAGCGATGCGACGCTACATCGCGATGGAGCTCGTGCGCGGCGCGCGCACGCTGTCGGAGTGGCGCGCCGAGGCGCCGCGTACACGCGCGGAGTGCGTGCGCATCGTGGCGGGCGTGGCCGATGCGGTCGCGTACGCGCACGGCCGCGGAGTGATCCACTGCGACCTTAAGCCGGGGAACATCCTGGTCGACGAGGCGGGACGCGCGGTCATCGTCGACTTCGGCATCTCGCGGCTGACCGAGGCCGACGGCAATCCGCGCGCGACCGTCGCGCTGCTCGGCGAACGGATCGCGGGCACGCTTGCCTACATCGCTCCCGAGTCGCTCGATGCGCGCGCGCAGACCGATGTGCGCGTCGATGTCCACGCGCTCGGCGCGATCCTGTACGAGCTGCTCGCGGGCAGGCCGTTTCGCGAGCTCGAGGGCCTCGCGCTGCCGCAGTGCATCGCCGCGATCGCGCGGCACGACCCTCCGCGGCTCGGTTGGGCGGACCCGACCCTGCGCGGGGACCTCGACCGAGTCGTCGCGCGTGCGACCGCGCGCGATCCAGGCCTGCGGTATCCGACCGCCTCGCAGTTCGCCTCCGATCTGCGCGCCCACCTCGCCGGCGCGCCCGTGCTTCCCGAACTGCAGTCGCAGCGGGAACGCCTCGTGCGCGCGGTGGCACGGCATCGGGTCGCCGTCGCCGTGGCATCGCTTGTCGGGGTCGTCCTGGTCTTCGCATCGGTCGTTTCACTGCGTTTCGCTGCGATGTCGCGTGCCGAGGCACGCCTCGCGAACCTGAGCGCGGCGGCGCGGGCGATCGACGGCGCGGATCTCCTCATCGCCGGGCAGCATCTCGGGCAGCTGGGCTCGGACGACGGGACGCCCGAGCGCGGCGTGCTCGAGCGTGCGATGGCGATGAAGGGGCGGCTGATCGATGGGGGTGATTGGTACTCCGCTGCGTGGAGCCCCGATGGGAAGTGGTTTGTCGCGAATGGTCATGTGGGCGTCGTGTCAGTACCGAGCCCGCCCGTCCTCGCCCGATTCGATCGCACGGAGCGCGGTGAGTTCGTCATGCGATGGTCGATTCCGGCGGGCGAATCGGGGATTCACGGCTGCGCGGTCTCGGCAGATGGTGCGACCATCGTCGACATCGACGAAGAGGGGATGCTTCGCCTCATCAACCCTGACCACGGAGCGATCAGGACCCGCATCGAGGCGCCACCCGAGGCCGACAGCCACCTTGCGGTGGACGTCCGCGCGGATGGTCTCTTGGCGTTCGATCGAGGAGCCGTCGAACTACGGACGCTTGACGCCCCGACGCGCGCGATCGCGAGCAACGGTGTTGACCTCGGGATGCTTCGCGTGCTTGCGTTCTCGGCGGTCGGTCCAAACCTGCTTGCGTGCGCGGGCGACGGGGGCGCGGCGATCCTCGACGCGCGCACCGCCGAGCCCGTGCGTCGGCTCGAGACGCCTGCGGCATTCCAGACGGCTGCGTGCTGGAACGACGACGGATCCCGCCTCTTTGTCGCAGGATGGGACCGCACGCTGCGCGCGTACTCGCCGAGCCAGTCCGCGCCGCTCTGGAAGTCCCACGGTCATCGCGACTCGATCTGGTCGGTGGCGCGGTTCGACGCCGACACGATCGCCACCGCTGGCGCCGATGGGACGCTTCGGATCTGGAGTGCCGCCGATGGAGCCCCTGTCGCGACGGTGCCGATCGGCGACGACGTGATCTGGAGCGTCGCGATCGATCCCACACGTTCGTCGATGCTGGTTGCGTGTCGCGGGGGCCTGCGTGAGGTCGAGCTTGCCCGCGTGCGCGGATGGGCGGGCACGGCAGGCCATCGCGCTGCGATCGCGCGCGCGGCGGGTTGGTCGGCCGAGCCGATGGAGGACGGCCGCGTGTTGGTTCGGTCGCCCGACGAGTCGGCCCGAGTCCTCGTTCCGCCCGGCGACGGAGCGGCGGATCACGTGGCACTGTCAGCCGACGCGCGCCTGCTCGCTGCGCTGAGGCGCGATGGCACGATCTCGGTGCTGGAGGTTGCCGACGCGCGCGTGCGCTGCACGACGAGCGCGTTCCGCATGCAGGACTTGCACGAGCCGAACGGCGTCACGGGCCTTTGCCTCGACGCCGCGCGCGGCAGGCTCTTCGTCGCCTCGCGAACGTTCGGATGTGCATCGGTGGACCTCGCGACGGGCGCGACGCTGTGGCGCACTCTGTTCGGCAGGCAATGCACGGCGGTCGCGGTGTCGCCCGACGGCCGCTGGGTATTCGTGTCGGATCGCGATGGTCAGATCGGACGGCTCGACGCGACCACCGGAACACCCCAGGTTGCCGTCCGGCGACAGCGCACACGCGCGGCGTGCCTCGCGGTCTCCGACGACTCCACCCGCCTTCTCGTCGGCGGTGCCGATGGCTCGGTGCGCATCCTCGACGCGCGGACGCTTGAAGAGCAGTTCTCCATGCAGGTGTCGCCCGCGCCACTTCGCAGCATTCGCGTGACGCACGCAGGCATCGAGACGATCGACAAGGCCGGCGTGCGCCGCCTTCGCTGAAGCGGACGCTTGCGGCGCCCGTCGCGCGCAGGCGCCGCTTTCGCGAAAAGCACAACCGCCCGCTTTCGCGGGCGGCTGTAATCGTTCGTATCGCCAGAGCGAGCGAGGCGCACACGCGGCTGCAACGCAGCCGCCAGTGCGCCAAGTCGCGAGCGCTCAAAGTTAGCGCTTGCTGAACTGGTACCGACGACGCGCGCCAGCCTGGCCGTACTTCTTGCGCTCGACCTTGCGGGCGTCGCGGGTGAGGAACGCGTTCTCGCGGAGGATCGGCTCGAGCGTCGAGTCGAAGTTCATGACCGCGCGGCCGAGGCCGAGCAGGGTCGCGCCGCACTGACCGGTGGTGCCGCCGCCGCAGGCGTTGACCTTGACGTCGACCTTGCCCTTGAGGCCGGTCTTGTCGAGCACCGCCATGATGAGCTGCCTGTCGCGCTCCTCGACGAAGAATTCGCTGAACTCCTTGCCGTTGACCTCGACCGCGCCGGTTCCCGTCTTGATGCGCACGCGCGCCACCGCGGTCTTGCGGCGGCCCGTGCCCCAGTACCAGCCCTTCTGATCGGGGCCGCGGAGGATGCGCGTCGAAGTCGTGCCGGTCGTGGTCGTCAGGTCTTCCATGGTGTCTTTCGTGGCTTCGCGCGGTAGATCGCGCGCAAGGTGCTGCTTTCTGAGAGGTCGGTGAGATCAGGGATTCCTGAGCGGGTCAGTCCCTGGCGTGTTTTGGTTGGTTCGTATCACTTCGCCGCGGCGCGCGAGTGCGGGCGACGGGGCGCGCTCTTGAGGCGCGAGCCCTTGACCGTGTTGCCGGTCTTGCGCTCGGGCATGGCATGCGCCTCGGGACGCGACTCGAAGGCGACGGGCGACTGCGACTCGTGGGTGTGCGCAGCGCCGGCGAACACGCGCAGACGCGCGTGCAGCGAGCGGCCGTAGCGGCCCTTGGGAACCATGCGGAGGATCGCCTCGCTCACGAGACGGCTCGGGTTCGACTCGATCTCCTGACGGTAGGAGCGGATCTTCAGACCACCGGGGTAGCCGGACCAGCGGCGACGGGTCTTCTGATCGAGCTTGCGGCCCGTGAGCACGACCTTCGAGGCGTTGGTGACGATCACTGCGTCGCCCGAGAGAACGCCAGGCGTGAACTCGGGGCGGTGCTTGCCCATGAGCACGGTGGCGACTTCGGTCGCGAGACGACCGAGGGTCTTGCCTTCGGCGTCGACGTGACGCCAAACGGTCTTGATCTCACCGGGCTTTGCAATGTAGGTCTGACGAGGCATGTCGTGTCCAAATCGTTCAGCCCGCGAAGCATCGACTCGTCGAGCCGCGCGGGGTAGTCAAAGGTGTGCACGGATCGCCGTGCGGAGAATCGGCGAGGATACCACTCCACCCGTTGCTGTCAAGATCGCGGCGCGACGGTCAGGCGGAGCGGCAGCCGCTATCGTGCCACAGGATCGGCGCTTGGGCGCGGTGTGCCGCGAAGCGTGACCGATAAGTGACGATGGTGTACCGCATGAACTCGAATGAGCGCTTTCGCCGGCTGATGATCTGGTTCGCGATCCTTGGGATCACGGCAAGCGCCGTGGTCCTGCAGCAGATCCGCCCAGATCAGGCCGACGCGGAGACCGCATCGGAAGCGACCGACGTGGACGTCGAAGGGAACGTCGCCGATTCCACAAGGGTTGAAGCGGCATCCGGCGCGACGGAGGCAGCCGATGACCCGCTTGACGCCTCGTTCCACGTGTCGCTGCAAGGCGAGCTCGCGGCGAAGCTCACGATTGCGCTCCAGCAACTCGTTCCGCAGACGCCGCCCGATCAGCTGCTCGCGCAGTCGGAGGCATTGCGGCAGGGCGGCTTCGCCGATCGCATGGGGTACGCGATCCTGGTCGGGTACCTGCGCGGTTGGAACGAAGGCATCGCCGATGCGATGGAGGCGCCACTTCCCGAGTCGGCGGTCGATGAGGCGCGCGCGCTGCGCGGACGCGTGGTCGACGCGATGGAACTGCGACGCGCACTCGCTGACGGCGGCGACGCGGAGGGCAAGGGCGCGCTCGATGCAGTCGCGGACCTGCGTCCTGAACTCGGCTTCTTTGCGGATGTCGTCGGGCCCGATGCGGCTGCGCAGGCGATGCCGATGCTCGGTGTGATGCTGACGGCCGGCTGCTGGTACCTGCTGGCCTTTCTCGGCGGACTGACATCGCTGGTCGTCCTTGCCGTGCTGCTTCTCACGCGAAAGATGATCCCCGTGTTCGCCCCTGCGCCCACCGCGCATGCGGCGCTTGTGCTCGGCGAGACCTTCGTGCTGTGGATCGCGCTGTTCCTGATGCTGCAGGTGCTGATGGGCGTGCTCGGTGCCGCGCTCGGCGATGCGCTCGGTTCATCGGGTCAGCTGCTTCTCTCGCTCGTCGCAATGTTCGGCTCGCTGGCGGCGC
>JBIIRG010000134.1:0-8485 GCA_044341665.1 Phycisphaerales bacterium
ACCACCTCCGCGGCGAAGTCGCCCTGACGCGCGCGCGCCGATGCACAGGGGAAACAGACGCTCGCCGCAATGGCGACAACGACAGATGCATGGCGCCTCATGCGCATCCAGACACTCCTCCGGGAGCTCGCGCCCGGGGTGAAGTGCGCTCCATCCGGGAGCGCGCAGCGACGTCGAAACCGACGCCGGTGGTGCCTAGGCAGGTCTTCCGACTTCAGGCTGCGCCGCACCTCCGAAGACGGAGCGGCAGACCGCGCGAAACGCCTTCCCAACGCGCCATTCGCGGCGGTCAGTGGCTGCCCTTGCGGGCGGTTTCGTGCGGAAGTCTCGGAGTCGACGCGGGTACCGCGGAAACCCTCGACCTCAACCTGTCACGGCGGCGCGACCGCGGCGGATTTTCACCGCCTTCCCTGACTCTCCTGCAGCATGCTGCGGGCGAGCCCCGAAGATCCTCTTCGGGCGCCTAGGCGGAGGCGAGTATACGGGCGTCAGCGGTTGACGGGTTCCGCATAAAACCGATACATTGCGCAACCCGAGCATCGCCCCAGCAGGGCGGCGCACGGGATGACCGTTCCGCTTCCGCTCCATTCAGGAGATCTCGATGTCCGTGTCGTTCTCGCCTGCGTCCGTTGCTTCCCGCGTCCGCGTTCCGCTGTCGGCGATGCTTGTCGCCACCGCCGTGCTCTCGGTCGCGCCGACCGTCCTCGCGCAGGACGGCTCCGATGGTGGATCGGGCGCCTCGGCGTCGCAGAAGGACCTCTCCGGCGTCACGAAGGGGATCGGCGACTTCGTCCACTACGTGCTGATCGGAAAGGCCGATCTCGCGCAGGCTTCCGCCGAGGCCGTGCTCGGCATGTCGATGTCCGACGCCGATCTCGCCGAGGCGATCGACGGCGCCGACATGGGCGAGCGCCTCGCCAAGGCGCTTTCCCGCAGCCGCTCCATGGAGGGCGTGTCGGATCTCGCCACCCGCATCGAGGACCGCGTCGAGAAGGGCCGCAAGTCGCTCGCGCGCGATCCGAAGCGCATCGCCGAGTCGATCTCCATGCTCGGCAAGTCGCTGCGTCAGCAGCGGCTCGGCGAGGAACGCCTGCTCGCCTCGGGCGAGTACGCGGTGCCGCAGCTCCTCAAGGTGCTCGTCGACGCCAAGGATCCGTCGTCGGAACTCGCGGCCACCAAGAACCTGATCGCGCTCCGCCGCCACGCGGTGACCCCGCTCGGCCTCGCGCTCAACTCGCTCGATCCCGTGTCGCAGCGCAAGGTCGTCGGCGTGCTCGCCGAGATCGCCTGGCCCACGGCGCTTCCCTACGTGGTCGATCTCGCGTCGCGTCCCTCGACCAAGCCCGAGGTGAAGGCCGCCTGCGAGGCCGCGTTCGCGCAGCTCGGCGGCACCAGCCGCGACGTGTCGGCCCAGTACACCCAGCTTGCGCGCAACTACTTCGACCGCGAGTCGTCGCTCGTTCCGTACGCGAACGACCCCGTCAACAACATCTGGTCGCACGACGACGCCTCCGGCTTCGGCATGCTGACCTCCAACGAGGTCGCGACCGGCGTCTACTGCGACGAGATGGCCAAGCTCCTCGCCCGCCGCGCGCTCGCAGTCGATGCCGGCAACACCGCGGCGCTTGCGATCTACATCGCCTCCGATCTCCGCCAGGAGAACACCCTCGGCTCCGACGCGAAGGCCGGCCGCTACAGCCCGCAGTTCTTCGCGACGGCGTCGGGCGCCTCGGTCTGCTCCGAGGTCCTCGCCCTTGCGATCGACTCGAAGGACGTGTCGCTCGTCCGCGACGCGATCGGCGTGCTCGCGCAGACCGCGTCGGGCAACGCGCTCGTCTCGACCGGCGGCCGCGTCCCGATGATCGACGCGCTCCGCTACGGCGAGCGCCGCGTGCGCCTCGATGCCGCGCTCGCGCTCGCGTACTCGAATCCGACGCAGAGCTTCGCCGCCGATTTCCGCGTGGTGCCCATCCTGGCCGCCGCGGTCTCCGACGAAGGCAAGGCGCGCGCCGCCGTCATCGGTGGCTCCGCGACCGAGCGCCAGGGCATTGCCAACGAGCTCGCCGCCGCCGGCATCGCGCCGCTCGCGCTCGGCGCGAACTACGGCGAGATCGAGACCGATGTCGTCAAGTCGCAGGGGATCGACATGGTCGTTCTCTGCGGCTCGGTCGAGGAGATGTCTGCATCGCTCGGCCGCGTCCGCTCGAGCGGCGTGACTGCGGCGAGCCCGGTGCTCGCGGTGGTCGCCGCGGCCGAGGAGTCGATGCTCCGCAAGGCGTTCGACGGCGACACTGGCTTCGCGGTGTGGACCGCAGGCTCGTCCGCCGACTCGCTCCGCAGCGCCGCGAACTCCGCGATGGCCTCGATGAGCGGCACCGCGATGGACGCCGAGGAGATGAACGGCTACGCGATGGAGGCAGCCGCTGCGCTGCGCCACATCGCGCTGCGCGGCAGCAAGATCTTCTCGATCGCCGATGCGGAGCCTGCGCTGCTCAACGCGCTGTCGACCAAGACGGGCGCACTTCGCCTCGAGGTCGCCGACGTGCTCGCGCACTCGAACTCGGCGCAGGCGCAGCGCGCGCTCGTCGACGCGGCTCTCTCGTCGACGGGCGAGGAGCAGATCGCGCTCCTCGACGCTGCGGCCATGGCTGCCCGCGCCACGGGCTCGAAGGCCGACCAGCGGCAGCTCGCGGCGCTCCGCGAGCTGATCGCCTCGTCGGAGGGCGCGACCGCCGATGCGGCCGGACGCCTGCACGGCTCGCTCGACGCGGGCTCCGCCGAAGCGGTCAAGCTCATCACGGGCAACTGACTCGGGCGCATCCACGCCAACGATCCAGTGAATCCTCGCCGACCGCAGCATGCTGCGGTCGGCGTTCTTTTCACGCGCGTCCGTCGAGTCTCGTCCCGCCGGTCGCGACGGCGGTTTGGCGGGGCACCGTGTCATTCGGCGGAGCGCGACGAGCGTTCCCCGAGCGACGGCACGGCGCACGGACAGCCAACCTCCTCGCCCGATTCTTCTGAATGAACTCGCATCACCCCGACGAGGCGTCATCACCCCGACGAAGTCTCGTCACCATATGAACGTCGTTCAAGGTCGCCCGCGGCCAACGCCGCTCGAAACGGGCTCCGGGAGGAGCGCCGGTTTCGCGAGCCGCGAAAGCCACCCATGGGATTTGAACCCACGACCTGCGCTTTACGAAAGCGCTGCTCTACCGCTGAGCTAGGGTGGCAGGGGGCGGGAAGCATACACGAAATCGGTCGGTTGGTCGGGCGCCTCGCGCCCGAAATCACGTGTCGGCAGTGGGTTGCCCCGCGCAATCCGCACCACCGGTCCAGACCCGCGCGCGAGGATCCCGCGGGCGCCTTCCTGGACCGATACGCGGTCGTCCGAACGCCAGATTTCGCGCGTCGGGCGTCGGGCGGCCGAAGAGAGGAGTTGGTTTGGCCGCCCACGTGTTGTCCTCGAAACGCCAGACCGAGGCCGCTCCATGCTCCCCACGATCATCGCCGCGCACGTTGCCCTGACTCCGTTGCTTGCGCCACCCTCCCCGCAGGGGCTTGCACCCCTCGTCGCGTCGGCCACGCCTGATCTCGCCATCGGAACGGGGATCGTGCGCCGCAGCAGCGACCTGCGGTCGATTCCCCGCGCAGCGCGCCCGTACACCTCCGTGATCGAGATCGACCACGCCGCACTCAGGCGATTCTCGTCGCAGGGCGGAGGCGTGCTGGAAGGCATGCCGCTCGGCCGCGAGGCGACCGCATCGCTCGTGCTCGAGCCGATCGAGCCGTTCGGCGACGACGCCATCCTCGAGCGCCCCGCGCCTGCGGCGGATGGCTCTGGCGTGCGACGCGTGCGGTGGGAGCGCCTTCATGCCGAAGGCGTGTTCCTCCGCGGCTCGGTGGTGGGCGCCCCTGACTCGCATGCCTTCCTTGCCGTGAGCGATGCCGGGACGTTCGGATTCGTCGAGTGGGACGATCGCATCTACATCATCTCGAGCGGTCCTCGCTGGCGCGGCCTGCCGACCGCGTCGTACGACCTCACATCGATGCCGCGCGGGCTGATCGAGGTCCCCGCATGGACATGCGGCCGCGACGCAGCGCCGATTGGCGATGGCGTTCCACGCGGTGAAGGCGGTGTGGCGGGCGCTGCATCCGACGGCGTGGCAGGGGGCACGTGCCGCCAGGTGCGCGTCGCCTTCGACACCGATCACGAGTTCTTCCAGCTCATGGGAAGCGACGTGCCGACGGCGACCGCCTACGTGGCCACGCTCTCTGCCGCGCTCACGAGCATTTACTCGCGCGATCTCTCGACGCGCATCGCCGCCACCTACCTCCGCCTGTGGCCCGATGCCGACGACCCGTGGACGCAGACCGACACGCTCAACCAGATCCTGCAGCTCCGCTCCAACTGGCTCACGCAGGGCGGCGCGGTGCAGCGCGAACTCGTGCACATGCTCTCGGGTCGCGCGCTTGGTGGGGGCATCGCCTATCTGCCGGGACTCTGCACCAGCAGCGGCTACGGACTTTCCGCCAATCTCGCAGGCTTCTTCCCGACGCCGCTCCTGAACAACTCGGCGCAGAACTGGGACATCTTCGTCGTGGCGCATGAGCTCGGCCACAACTTCGGCATGGAGCACACGCACGAGATGCAGCCGCCGCTCGATGGCTGCGGCCTTTCTCCGCAGGATTGCACGGTCGCCAACCAGGATGCGGGCACGATCATGTCGTACTGCCACCTCTGCGCGGGCGGCGTCACCAACATCCGCCTCGAGTTCCACCCCGCCAACATCGCAGCGGCCGAGAGCTACCTCGGCGCCATCGCCTGCAACTACGCGGGACCGGCTCGGCCGCCGATTGCCGCCGTCGATACGGTCGACGCGTTCACCGGTGTGCCGCTGCGCATCGATGTGCTCGCCAACGACGAGCCGTTCAACTGCGAGTCGATCGTGATCTCGTCGTTCGACGCGACCACGCCGCGCGGCGCGTCGGTCTCGCGGAGCGTGGGCACGGGCACGGGCGGGCGCGATGAGCTCCTCTACAGCGCCCCTGCGGGCGCGCCGAACGGCTCCGACAGCTTCACCTACACGGTCACCGACGCGAGCGGGCAGACCGCGACCACGACGGTCGCGCTCGCGCTCGGCACGCTGCGCGTGGCGGACAATCCCGTGGGCGCGACGAGCCAGATCGACGCGTCGTACTTCGTGGTGAGCGGTGCGAGCAGCATTCCCAACTACGACGCCGCGACGCCGTACGCGCTCGGCACGGTGCCGCAGGTGAGCTTCCCGCTCACGTTCAACGCGTTCGCCACCAGCGGTCGGGCCGACGACGTCGGCGCGCGCTTTCGCGGCTGGCTGTCGGTGCCCACCAGCGGCAACTGGCGCCTCTACTCGTCAAGCGACGAGGGTTCCCGCATCTCGATCGGCAGCACCGTGGTCGTCAACCACGACGGGATCCACGGGCTTTCCGAGCGATCGGGCGTGATCGCGCTCGAGGCGGGGCTGCACGCGATCACGATCGACTACTTCGAGCGCACCGGGAGCGCCGGGCTCGTGGTGTCGTGGCAGGGGCCGGGCGTCGCCAAGCAGGTCATCCCCTCGTCGCGCTACTTCCGCGGAGGCTCGAACATCCCCGCCGACCTCACCAACGACGGCAAGGTCGACGCGGTCGATGTCTCGATCCTGCTCGCGAACTGGGGCCAGGTGCAGTCGCCGTACGACCTGACGGGCGACGGCCTCATCAACGGCGCCGACCTCGCCGCGATCCTGTTCGCGTGGACGGGTTGATCCGTCCCGCGGGCGCATAAGCCCGCCGAGCGCGATGATTCAGGCTCGCGAGGCGCGATTTGCCCCGCGTCCCTCCGTTTCCCGTTGACTCGCGCCATCTGCACCGTAGACCATGCGGAGCCGCCCTTCGGGCGCTTCCGAGAACCGCATGGTCCACGCACTCCTCCTCGTCGCATCGGTGCTCGCAGGACCTCCCGCGAAGCAAGCGCTTTCCACCTCGATCACGAGCAGTCCTCATGCACAGGGCGCGGAGCGGAGCGCGGCTGCGGCGCGGGGCGTGAAGATCCCCGCGATCGCGCGGCCCCACACCCGCATCATCGAGCTCGACCGTGCAGCGCTCGAGCGGATCGCGCAGCAGGGAGGCGGGCGGCTGGACATGCCGCTCGGCAACACGCGCGTCGCCACGCTCGAGCTCAGGCCCAGCGAGTCGTTCACCTCCGAGGCGCGCATCGACCTCGTGGATGTCGACGAGCGCGGAACGGAGCGCGTGCGCGCGGGCGAGGCGCGGGGCGTGTTCCTTGCCGGATCGATCGAGGGCGAGCCGGGGACCCATGCATTCCTCGCCATGAGCGCAGCCGGCACGTTTGGTTACGTCGAGACGCCGAACAACACCTACATCATCTCGAGCGGACCGTTCGGTGCCGGATTGCCCACGGTGTCGTACGACCTGACCTCGCTTCCGCCTGGCGTGATCGAGACGCCTGCGTGGACCTGTGGACGCGAGGACGTGCCCGCCGAGGTCGCATCCGGTGCGGGTGATGGCGAAGGCGGTCTCGCCGGCGTGCAGCCGTGCCGTCAGGTGCGCATCGCGTTCGAAACCGACCACGAGTTCCTCCAGCGCTTCTCGGGCAGCACCGATGCGGCGAGCGGCTACATCGCCACGCTCGCGTCGGCGCTGACGTCCATCTACACGCGCGACCTGAACGTCCGCGTCGCCAGCGTGTACGCGCGACTGTGGACCACTGCGGCCGACCCGTGGACCGCCACCAACACCGCCGATCAGCTCGACCAGTTCTCGGGGTACTGGGCGATCAACATGAGCTGGATCCCGCGCGACCTCGCGCACTTCCTCTCGGGCCGCGGGCTCGGCGGCGGCATCGCCTACCTCCCTGGCCTCTGCTCCGGCGGACCGTGGGGCGTGTCTGCGAACCTCGCCGGGTTCTTTCCCACGCCGCTTGTCGACAACAACGGGCAGAACTGGGACATCATGGTGGTGGCGCACGAGCTCGGCCACAACTTCGGCGCACCGCACACCCACAACTACAACCCGCCGCTCGACGGATGCGGGCTGTCGCCGTCGGACTGCACCGTCGCGAACCAGGACGCGGGCACGATCATGTCGTACTGCCACCTGTGCGCGGGCGGCGTGCAGAACATCAAGCTGCAGTTCCATCCCGCCAACATCGCAACCATGGAGCAGCATCTCGCCTCGTCGAGCTGCCAGTACACGGGACCCGCGCGCCCGCCGCTCGCGTTCATCGACCGCGTGCAGGTTCCTGCGACGGTCCCGACGCTGATCGACGTGCTCGCGAACGAGATCGAGTTCAACTGCGAGGCGGTCTCGATCGAGTTTCCCACCAATCCCACGGCAAACGGCGGCCAGCTGTCGGTGAGCGCGGGCACAGGACCGGGTGGACGCGACCAAGTGCTGTACCTCATGCCGACGCCGGGCTTCACGGGCAACGACACGTTCACCTACCGGCTGCGCGACACATCGGGCGATACCGTCGTCGCGGGTGTGGTGCCGACGGTCTCGCCGGTGCGCGTTCCCGAGAATCCTGTGGGCGCGACCCCGCAGCTCGAGGCGCGCTACTACGCGCTTCCCGCGCTGAGCGCGTTGCCCGACTTCACCGTGCTGTCGCCGTACCTCACCGCGAGCGCGGCGCAGGTCGACTTCGCATCGACGGCGGGAAACTTCGCCGCGAGCGGCCGGGCAGACGATGTCGGCGCCGTGTTCAGCGGATGGATCGACGTTCCCGCGGGAGGCGTGTGGACGTTCTTCACGAGTTCGGACGACGGCTCGCGGCTCAAGATCGGCTCGGCGACCGTGGTCAACAACGACGGCCTGCACGGCATGGTCGAGGCGTCGGGCTCGATCGCATTGGGGCCTGGACGGCACGCCATCCGCATCGAGTTCTTCGAGCGGGGCGGCGGCGCGGGCCTGATCGCGTTGTGGCAGGGGCCGGGCGTGGCGAAGGCTGTGATCCCGGCGTCTGTGCTTTGGCAAGGCGGCATCGATACGCCCGCCGACATCGACAACAACGGCAAGGTCGACGGCGCCGACCTGACGCTCCTGCTCAATGCGTGGGGAACGGCGAGCGGTACCGCCGACATCACGCGCGACGGCACGGTCGACGGCGCGGACCTTGCGATCCTGCTCGACGCGTGGTCGGCGTAAGGGCCTGCGGGCGAGCGCATGCGTACGGTCTGCACTGCGGAACCATGCGCGCGGAAGCCCGAGTCGTGACGCGCGGCACGCGAGCGATTTCTGCCATCCGCGAACGGATCGGGGATTGTTCTGCAATTTTGCGGCATTCTGCGTTGCGGCGCCCGAGGGCGCTAGATTGTGGTGATGGACCACTTCCGTTGGATCATGCTCATCGGTCGCGTTTCGCGGCATGCGATGTGCCTTGCGGCCGTTGTGCTCGCGATCGGCGCGTCGGCCGCGCGTGGTGTCGCACAACCTGACGCGATGCAGCTGG
>JBIIRG010000135.1:0-8478 GCA_044341665.1 Phycisphaerales bacterium
TCGAGATATCCGTCGTAGCCGCGCCGACGGTCCTTCCACAGAGAAGCGTATCCTGGACGAGACACACCCTATGTCACTGTTCCTCGCATCGCTCTCGTCGCTTTCGCTTCATCTCCAGGCCGATGCCCATGGGCCGCGCGCAGTCAGTCCCGCTTCCACCGCGACTCCTATCTGGTGGAATCGCGACGCTCTTCCTGAAATCAACTCGCCCGCGGACTGCGCTCCGCAGGCGCTCGGCTGGCGGCTTGCCGGCCCGGAAGCGGGGACACACGAGAAGATCGTGATGACGATGCCCGACGACTCGACGCGCAGCTGCGCGACGCTGGCCGAATGGAGGGCGGCCCATGACCTCGGCGGCTACGCCATGTCGAAGATCGAAATGTCGAAGGAGATTCAGTTTCTCGAGCGAGATCTCGCCTACTCCGTGATTCCACATCTGGAGCCGGCGAGGCACAGTGGCTTTGCGGGCATGCCGTGGGACAAACTCGCGCGGAAACTGGTTCAAGAAGACGACGGCTGCCAGCAGGGCAAGCGCGTCGAGGAGAACGCCGTCAAGTGGGAGTTCGAGCCGAACGTCGTCTGGTACTCCAACGAAACGACCTTTGAGCGGGTGAAGCTGATCGCGCGTGGAGACTATGACGGAGATGGCTGGGAGGACCTCATCGCGATGAGCTCAGGTGGATACACGCAAGGCTCTGGGCGGTTCTACAGCGTGAGGATGTTCTCCTGCCGCGAGAGCGGGCGCGTGATCAACACGAGCAGCCGTCTCGTGCTCGGCCTTCCTTCGAAGGCGCAGTCTGCGCTGCATCGCTCTCGGCTGGCCTCGAGTTGCGGACTACCTGAGGACACCGAGATCCTGCTGAAGGGCAGTCTGCAGACCTACGAGCGTCCGTTCGACATCGAGATGCGCATCAGGCTCAAGGACGGATTCGTGACGGGGTCGTACGAGTACGCGCACATCGGGAAGCCGATTCCCGTGGAGGGAACACTCGGAACCGATGCCCAGCTTGCTCTTGCTGAATTTGCACTCGGCGAGCAGCCGAATGGCGTGTTCTCGTTGAGCTGGAGCGTCGATGCGCGAAAGCTCGAGCTCAGCGGGCTTTGGCACGAGTCGCTCGAGGGGCAAAGGGTGCGGCTTGAGGGATCGCTGCCATCGCCGGCAGAAGCTGGACGGTAGCGCGAAGTCCTCGTCGGGCTCGCGGCTCAGGGCATCGAGCGGCTTGCCGCTGAAGCTGCGGAAGTCGAGCTTGGTCTTGCAGCGGCTGGACAAACAAACGTGGTCTCAGGCCCGGTCGTAGCGTTCGCTTTCATCAGTTCCGCTCGCTGTCGTGTCGCCGCCGAAAGCAGATTCGTCGTGGCTTCCACATGTTCCCGTGCATCGTGCCCTCGAGTCCCAGATGGGTGTCTCAGGAAACTGTGCAGCGCACCACTCCCGCCCACGCCCCTCATCCATCCTTTCCCAAGCCACCGCGCCCCCGCCGCAGGTCATACAGGTACCACGCCTCGATCTTCTCCCGCGCCCAAGGGGTCTTGCGGAGGAAGGTGAGGCTCGACCGGATGCTCGGGTCGTGCGTGAAGCAGCGGATGCGGATGCGGTCGGCGAGTACATCCCAGCCGTGGCGCTCCACGAGTGTGGTGAGCATGGCCTCGAGCGTGACGCCGTGAAGGGGATTGCGCGGCTGGGGGTCCATGGGGCGGGTGGTCGGGACGGTGGGGACTGGCACGATACCCGCGCTCAATCCTCATCCGCCGTCGCGAACGGCGTGAACGGGTCCTGCGCGCGGACCGCGAGCAGCTCGTCGTCTTCGTCGGGCACGAGGCCGCGTACGGTTGCAGCGAGTGCGTCGCCAAGGATGCGGCGTGCCTCGCTGCGCGCCTTGGAGGTGCGCTCGTCGCGCTGGAAGCGCAGTTTCTCGATGCCCTCGCGCTGGCGCATCATCTCCTGGAAACCACCGTCGCCGAGCGATGCGACGCGTGCGGATTCCTCGATCATGCGCGCGGTGATCGACTCGAAGACCGCGTCGTACTCCGCCTTGAGCGCCTCGAGGCGGGCGACGTGGTCGTCTGTCGCTCCCTTCGCGCCGATGGCGCGCGCGAGCAGGTCCGATGCAGAGTCCGAAGGCCGGTGGAACGTTGGATACGCGAGCGCCCGCTCGGCCGAGCGCAGTCGCGCCGCGGTCGCCTCGTCGACGCCCGAGAGCGCCTCGGCAAAGGCAGCGCGCACGCGCGCGGAGTCCTCGCGCGCGAGCTGGCTCATCCGCGCCCAGGCGCGGCTCGACTGCTCCATGAGCGCTGGATCTCCTCCGTCGGCGCGCATCATCGCGTTCTGAATGCGCTCGGACTCGCGGCGTGCTTCGGCCCGCGCACGCGTGCGCGCGGGGAGTTCGGCGAGGAGTTTCCGCCACGTGTCGATGGATCGATCGACGAATGCGCGTGCAGCCTCCGGCTCAAGGCGCGCGCGGGCGACCGCCTGCAGCGGCGTGACGATCCGCGCCACGCTGCCACCGTCGAACGGCGAATTCGTGAAATCGTCGCCAGCGAGCGCGTGCAAGCGGCCGAGCTTGATCGAGACGAGTTCCGGGCCGTCGGTTGCGAGCCCGAGCGCTGCGGCAAGATCGGCGAGCAGGGCGTCCTCCACCGCGAGATACTCGTCGCGAAGCCGCTGGCGGAGCTCCGCGAGGCTCGTCGCGTTCGCCTCGTTGGGTGCGTAGCTGCCATCCGGCTGCTGTGTCCAGAGCTTCTGGCCGAGCTCGTTCGCCTGCACGCGGAGGGGCTCGATCCGCGCGTCGTACTCGCGTGCCTTCCACGCGGTGTGCACGCTCTCGACGGTGTCTTCTGCGCCGCGCGCGGCGCCCAGGAGGGCGAGGTCGGCAAGCAGCTCCGGCACGCTCGGCGCCTCAGGCACCGGCGTACCTTGCGCGAGGCGTTCGAAGGCCGCCAGTCGGCCCTGCGGGGCCGCCGAGGCATCGGCGTTCTGTAGCTCGTCGTCGGGATTCGCCTGCGGCTTCCAGTCTTTCGCGATGAGCATCGCGTCTTCGCCGTGCCGACCCTCTGCGAAGTACGCGAGTCCACGCCCGAAGCCGAGATTCGCGAGCGCGCGGAACGCCTTCTGCCTCGCGCGATCGACCGCGTCGGTCGCCTTGGTGAACTTGGCGCGCTGCTGGGCTGCCTCGCCATCTTCTTGGTCGCCCATGCCCATCGCCATGGCGCGCATCATGAAGTCGTTGCCAGCGCCTCCCTCGAGTACGGCCTCCGCGGCGGCCTCGAGCGCGGTGGCGTGCTCGCTTCGCCAGACGGACACGATCTCGCGGCTCTTGGTGATCGAATCGGCATCGAGCGTTCCGTCGCGCCGCATCCGCGCAGCGATGACGGCGGGCGATGCGTCCGCCGCACCCGCTTCGCGCGCGCTCATCATCGTCATCATCATCATCTCTCCCGCCGCGCGGTTCGCGACCTCAATGCGGAGTTCATCGAGCACCGACGCGGGCAGGACTCCCGACAGTTCGGAGAGCGCGCTGCGGTTGGCGGCGAAGTTCGCGGCGACGACCTTGCGCGGCTCCGCGCCGGCGGTTCGCATCAACTCCATCTGCCGCTCCACGGCGGCGCGGGCACGCTCGGCGGCGTCGACAGCCGCTTGCGCGCCGTCGGCCAACGCGGGATCGGTCGCATCGGGCTGCGACGCCGCGTTCTGTGCTGAAACCATCGCCTCGAAGAGACCTTCGAGCGCCTTCGAAGTGGCCTTGTCGAAGCTGCGTGCCTGGACCAGCAGCCGTGCTTCCTGGGAGGCGAGGAACGCGTCGAAGCGCGCGCGCATGTCGGCCGGCACCGCGGTGAGCACGCGGTCGCGGCTCACGAGGTCGGCGAGGTCGACGAAGTTGCCGCCGCCGCCGAACATCATCGAACTCATGCGCGTGAATCCACCGAGTGCGCGCTGGCGCTCCCGCGCATCACGGATGCGCGCGAGACCGGGGCGACGCTCTTCCGCGATCAGCTCGGCACAGCTCGAAAGCAGCGCGGCATCGGCGTCGGCAATGCGGGCCTGCAGCCGCTCGACCTCGCGCATGAACTTGCGGAACTCCTGGACCGTCGGCATGCCGCCACCCATGCTCTGGCCGAGTTGCGCGAGCTCGGGGTCGATCTCGGCGCGAAAGCGATCGAGGTACGCCTCGTGCAGCCGATCGAGCGCGGTCGCCTCGGCCGTGGTCGGCTGCACATAGGCGCGCAGCAGCCGCTCGAAGCGCTTGGTCGTGAGCGGACCGCCGACCATCTGCTCGGACTGCTGGGCATGCGCGACGGATGCACACAGCGTCGTGGCGAGGCTGATGAGGAGCGCGGCGAGGAGCGCGTGCGCGCGCCGCGCGGTCGTGGGCAGGGATCGCATGAACTGGCCTCCGTGGCGTGTGGTGCGGTAGTGAAACCGAACGGAGGGACCTGTTACGCGGCAATCCTCCGAGGTTTCAGAGAAACGACGGTGCCTGGCACGTGCCGTGCACCTCCCGGCACCACACGGCACGTGCCAGTCACACAGGCCGGCGAATGGAAGCGCTTGTCATCAAGGTGTTTACGCCGTAGCGTCCTGGTGCCCGCCACGTGCTCGGTGGACACGGTCACTCTGCGGCACGTGCCAGGCACCGATGCGCAGGCGGAAGGTGACGGGGAGTTCGACCTCGCACTCCACCGGCGAGCCGCGGTCGAGGGCGGGCAAGAAGCGCCAGCCCCGAACTGCGCTGAGTGCCGCGGCATCGATCGAGGCATGGCCAGAACTTCGCGCGAGCTCTGCGAACGTCACGGAGCCCGCGCGGTCGACGCGCGCGAGGACCAGCACTGTGCCCTCTTCCTTGCGGCGTCGGGACTCAAGCGGGTAGTCGGCCGGGGGATTGCCCTCGGCGAGCACCGGACCACGCGTGGGTCCCGCCACCTGCGCGGGTTCAGGACTCGGCGTCGGCGTCGGCGTTGACACCGGCGCCGGCGCTGGCCCGGGCGCCACCGCGACCGCAGGC
The DNA here is from genome assembly GCA_044341665.1 of Phycisphaerales bacterium. Classification (GTDB taxonomy): domain Bacteria; phylum Planctomycetota; class Phycisphaerae; order Phycisphaerales; family SM1A02; genus QWPT01. The sequence goes on from JBIIRG010000135.1 coordinate 5,001, forward strand.
GGCGGGGGAGCCGTGGCAGCCACCGCAGCACGAACCGGCTCCGTCTCCGGCTGCGGCGTCGGTTGAGGTGACGGCGCGGGATCCACCACCTGTGTCGAGACCGGCGCCGAGGGCGCGCTCGACTTCGCGTGAGAGTCCGCAGCGACGGCGTCCGAGGGCGGCGGAGGTGCCGGTTCCGGTTCCGTCGTCGTCGGGACTTCCGTGACCTTCACCTCTTCGGCGCCACCGCTCGTCAGGCAGCTTCGAAGGAGAAGCGCCAGCAGCGCCACAGCAGCAAGCACCGTCAGCCGGACAGCCCACTTGCTTCGACGATCCGCATCCTCGCGACGTGCAGCGGCCATCAGAACTCCCACTCAAAGTTGAAGTGAATCTCCGCCGCGGGGCTGTCACCCGTCATGCCCACAAGCGGTGCGAATCGCAGCGCCGCACGCTCGACGGGGCGCCACTGCAGGCTCGGGCCCATCAAGAGCGCCGTCTCCAGGTCGGTGCGGCTTCCCGAGCGGCTGGTCATCGACAGCACCGCCTCGGCGCCGATCGCGAGCTGCTCGTCGATGAGCGTGTGCGAGATCGCACCCGTGAGTTCGTACTCCGCCTCGCGATCGCCGGACGTCTGCCAGGAGACGCCCGCGTTCGCGCCCCATACCCAGCCGTCGCAGATCTCTCCGCCGAGCAGCAGGCGAGGCTCGATCACATCGGGTCGCGCGGCCAGCGTCGTGAAGCCAAGGGCGAGCGTCGGGTTGCCCCAGATCTCGTTCCAGTCGGCGATGGCGTGGCGGAGCTCGAACACTCCGCCGCCAAGCGTGTGATCGCTGGTGGCGTCGTGATCCTGCTGCAGCGCGAAGTCGAGCTGAAACCGACCGGGCAGACCGACGGCGACGCGCTCGCTCAGGCTCCACGATGTGTCGCCGCCCTGGCTGTCGCGCGCGACGCTCGCGACGGCAATCGCCTCCAGTGCACCGTGCCCGTCCGGCAGCACGAAGACGTCCGTCGCGACGAACCGCCGGCCGAGCGTCCATGCGGGTTGATGCGCGGTCCCGACGGGATCCTGCTCGCGAAACCGCGGCGCTGCATCGGACTCCACCACGACTTCATCGAGTGCCCAGCGACGCGGAGGCTCAGCCGCGTCCGGCATGCGACGCGACTCGGTGGAGGCCAGCACCGCCGGGGCCGCGATGGAGGTCGCCAGCATCAGCATCGAACGGATCGGGATCGGGAGTCTGTTGCGCACGGGGCGAAGAAGATAGCGTTCTCCGATGCCTCGGAGGCGCCTTTCGCTTGCGCGAAAAAACGCCGAGGGCCGCCCGCTTGGACGGCCCTCGGTCATGTCGTTCGACTCACATGCCGGCGAGGCGGCGTGGATCGCTCACCACATCACGACGCCGAAGCGTCCGAGCAGGACGCCGAGGTCGCGCGGGCCGACGACCTCGTCGCCGTCGAGGTCGCCGAACACGGGGTTCGGGACGCCCCACCAGCCGAGGAGGATGCTCACGTCCTGCGCGTCGATGACGCCGTTCAGGTTGAGGTCGCCCATGCGGTACTCGCAGACGTCCAGGATGCCGTCGTTGTCGAAGTCCATCTCACCGAACTCGATCTCGTCGCCGTCGTCGATGAGGTTGTCGTTGCAGTCACTGCTCACGAGCGCGGTCGCGATCGGGATGTAGGGCTTGAACGGCTCCTCCATGAGCATGTCGAGCTCGGTGTCGATCGACTCGTTGGTGTCGACGATCCAGGTCTCGGTGCCCTCGATCTTCTTCTCGACGATCGGCTCGCGCACGACCGCGGTCGTGGTGTCGACGACGGCGTCGACGCGACGCTTGTTGCTGCTGGCCGCGAGGATGTCGGTGCCGCCGACGGTCACCTGCGCGACGAATGCCCCCATGAGGAGCGCGGACGAAAACGTAACGATGCTCTGCTGACGCATGGACTGAGCTCCATAATGTCTGGGCTGTAAAGTGCTGGCTGCCCCTGAGCCACCGCGCCGCGAGACGATGCGGCACGCCACCCGAATGCGCAGGAACTGCGCGAATCCGACTCTGGGCGCGAGATTTCGTGATCCTGGCGCCCTTGGATTCACACCCGAATAGAGTTATCTGCGCAGACGCATGCTATCGGATTTCGCCGCGGTATGCGGCGTGATGGCGGAGGGTTCGGGGCTGAACGCGGTGACACGGCGAGAGTCATGGCGGCAGGGGACCTTGCATTCCGACGCCGGATCCGCGGGCCTCGCCTTGTGAAGTGGCGGAGTGTGGGGTATCCTCATCGACCCAACGCGTCGCGCATGCGCCGCAGGCGGGGTGTAGCTCAGCTTGGCTAGAGCGCTTGCTTCGGGAGCAAGAGGCCGCAGGTTCAAATCCTGTCACCCCGACTTCGTTCGGAACCGATCAAGACCCCCTCTGCGAGGGGGTCTTGTCGTTCCTCTCTTTGTCGGTGTGACGCGTCCGTGGCGCCGTGCGCCACGTCCGCGGGCCCGCAGCGCTGCGCGCCGCGTGCCCAGGATTGGGACTCCCGCTGCGCGGGAGTTTCAAATCCTGTGGGACGGTTGGCGGGGAGCGGGTTGCGGAGGCGGCGTGGGGAGTGCGCGATGTGAGCCTGCGATGGACCTTGGGTGCCCGTCAGTCGCCCCCGAAGGGGAGACTGCGGAACGGGTTGTTCAAGGAGTCGGCTTGCCGGCACGGAATCAGGGAGGACGTCGAGTATCCACGTCGATCACTCCCATCGAAGGCGGACGTCCAACGATCCGCAGTCTCCGTCGGCTACGCCGCCGGGCGACTGACGGGCACCCGAGGGACATTGAAGGCTCGGGTCGATCACTCCGTCGTGAGTCCAAGGATGACATCGAAGGTCGACGTCGAGCACTCCCATGGTGATATCGAGGATGACATCGAAGGCTGATGTCGATCATTCCAAACCGGCCTCAGCCCTCCGTGTCCTCCGTGATCTCTGTGAGAGACCCGAGCCCACCCGGCTGAGCCGTCATCGAGCTGGAGTGGAGTGACTTGTTCGAGCCTTCCAACCAGCTCGGGTGCCCGTCAGTCGCCCCCGAAGGGGAGACTGCGGAACGGGTTGTTCGAGGAGTCGGCTTGCCGTCCTCAGGCTTCAGCAGGCGATCGACGCTCGATCACGCCCGCTGCCAGCGGTCGATCACGCTGCGGAGCTCGGACTCGCTGGATTCGGCGGCGTTTGGGCCGAAGTACTTGAGTTCGAGCAGGACGATCTCGTCGCGGAGGGCCTTGGCCTTGTCGGCGGGGAGGCCTTGCTCGAGGCGGCGGAGGCCTGTGACGACACCGAGCGGGGTGATGCGCGAGGGCGCCCACGACGGCGTGCTTTCGGCGATTGGTGCGCGACGGCGGCGGACCCACCAGGTTGCGGCGGCGGCTGCGGTGAGTGCGAGGAGGCCTGCGACGGCGATGCGCGCGGGCGACCAGAACGGTGCGTCGACGGCGACCGTGCTGCCTGTCGCGGGCATGATGTCGAGGTC
>JBIIRG010000015.1:0-24552 GCA_044341665.1 Phycisphaerales bacterium
GCCGTAGACGATGCCGAAGTTGACCATCTTGGCGGCGGAGCGCTGGACGTCGGTCACGTCGGCGACGGCGGTCTCGAAGACCTGCGCGGCCACGGCGCGGTGGATGTCCTCGCCGCGCGCGAAGGCGTCGCAAAGGCCGGGGTCCTGCGAGAAGTGCGCGAGGAATCGCAGCTCGATCTGCGAGTAGTCGGCGCTCACGAAGGTCATGCCCTCGCCCGCCACGAAGGCGCGGCGGATGGCCGCACCGACCTCGGTTCGGATCGGGATGTTCTGGAGGTTCGGCTCGCTGGACGAGAGCCGGCCCGTGGCCGTGCCCGTCTGGTGGAACGAGCAGTGGATGCGCCCCGTCTCGGGCAGCACCGCCGCGTCGAGTGCCTTGAGGTACGTGCCCACGAGCTTGGCGAACTGCCGGTACTCGAGGATCTGCTCAGGCAGGCGCGATGTGCACGTGGGGTCTTCGGCGAGCTTCTCGAGCACCTCGCTGTCGGTGCTCGCGCCCGTCGTCGTGCGCTTGACGACGCGCAGACCGAGCCCGGGCGGCGTCGCGTCGGGGGCGTTGAAGAGGACCTGGGAGAGCTGCTTGGGGCTGTCGGGGTTGAATCCCCACGGCGCGGCGGCCGCGATCTCCTCGCGCAGCGTGGCAAGGCGCACTTCGAGCGCACGGCGCTGCGTGGCGAGCTCGTCGCGGTCGATGCGAATGCCCGCGCGCTCCATGCGCGCGAGGACAGGCACCAGCGGGACCTCGATCTCGGCGTAGAGGTTCCACTGGCTGCGCGCGCGCAGGATGGTCTCGAGCCGATCCGCGAGCGCGAACGCGATCTCGGCATCCTCGGCCGCATAGGGCGCGGCGATCGAAAGCGGCGCCTCGTCGAAGCGACGCTGCGCAGCCGAGCGCGCGCCGATCACCGACTCGATGGGAATGGGACGCACCCCGAGCACGTGCTCGCTGGTCGCGTCGAGGCCGTGCGACGGACGCGACGGATCGACGATCCAGCTTGCGATCATCGAGTCGCCTGCGATGCCGCGAAGCTCGACGCCATGGTTCGCGAGCACCGCACAGTCGTACTTCAGGTTGTGGCCCACCTTGGAGATCGACGGATCCTCGAGCGTCGCACGAAGGATGGCGAGCGCCACGTCGGTCGAAAGATGGGTGGCCGGCTCGGGAGAGCGGACAGGCACGTAGAAGCCCTCGCCCTCGCGCAACGCGAAGGAAAGGCCCACAAGGCGCGCGACCGGCAGGACGAGCGAGTCGGTCTCGGTGTCGAAGGCGACCCGGCCGGCCCTTCGGATGGCGTCGGCGAGCGCGCGCAGCGCGGCGTCGGTGCGGACGACCTCGACCTGCATGGGGCGGGCCGACGCGGGCGGCGTGGACGCATCGGCGACCGCGTCAAAGAGCGTTCCGAAGCTCGCAGGCTCGTGGGACGAGGGCGATGCGGCGGGAACGGGCGTGCCGCCGGCCGCAGGAGGCGCACCGAACAAGGACGGGCCGTCGTCGGCAATCGGGGCGCGGGCACTTCGCCGCGGCTTTGGCGTCGCGGACGCCGGCGGTGTGTCGGCATCGGGCTCCGCAGCTCCGCCGAAGATCTCGCGTGCCTCGGTGCGCAGACGCGTGAAGCCGAGCACGCGCAGCAGTTCGAGCAGCCTGGGCAGATCGCAGCGTGACGGATCGAAGGCGGCGCGGCTGAGCTCGAAGGGAAAGGCGCAGTCGTCCTTGAGGGTGACGAGGCGGCGCGAGAGCGCGACGAGGTCGCGGCTGGCGGCGATCGACTCGCCCTTCTTGCCCTTGATCTTGTCGATGTTGGCGTAGATGCCGTCGATCGAGCCGTACTCGGCGAGCAGCGCCGCTGCGGTCTTGGGGCCGACTCCGGGAACGCCGGGCACGTTGTCGGCCGAGTCACCCATGAGCGCGAGGAGGTCGATCACCTGCTCGGGTCGCACGCCCTTCGACTCGAAGAGCTGCTCGAGGCCGATGTCGGCGTTCTTGTGCGGATCGAAGAGCGTGACGCGGCCATCGACGAGTTGCCCGAGGTCCTTGTCGCGGCTCACCATGCGGATGCGCCCACCAGGATGCGCGGCCTGGAGGCGGCGCACCAGCGTGGCGATCACATCGTCGGCCTCGACGCCTTCGATGCCGAGCACCGGGATTCCCATGATCGCGAGCGCCTCGAGGCAGCGCTCGACCTGCGGGTGGAAGTCCTCGGGCGCCGGATCGCGATGCGCCTTGTAGGCGGGATAGAGCTCGGAGCGGAATGTCTCGGTGTCGCCCGCGGCGTCGATGACGACGACGAGTTCCTTGGGCTTCTCGCTGCGGATGTAGGCGAAGAGCGTCGAGAGAAAGCCGAACACGAGGTTGGTGGGCTCGCCGGTGACGGGGCTCGAGAGACCGCCGCGGATCGCGTAGTAGGCGCGGAAGAACTGCGCGTGGCCGTCGACGATCGCGGTGTGAGGACCGACAGGTGCGGCGGACGATGGAGCCGACGAAGCGTCGCTCATGCGCCACCGCTGGCTGGACTGGCAGGAACGCTCGCGGCGTGCAGTTCGCGCAGGACCGCCTCGAGGGCGGGCGTCGGCGCCTGTCCGCGGCGCGACATCATGGCGCGTGCCGTCTCCATGAACTTGTCGAGTCGGAAGCTGCGCGCTGCATCCGCGCCGTCGACGAGCCACGCAAAGCGCGCGACGAGCGTCGAGGGCGGGCGCGACTGTGCGATCATGGCGCCTGTGCCGATGGTGGTGCCGGTCATGAGCCGCGTGCCGATCGCGAGCTTGACGTGATCGCCGATGATGGAGCCCCAGAACCGGCGCCCCGTGCGCTGCAGGCCGGCGTGGGACTCGAGCCTCACGATGACCTCGCCGTAGGTGTTGAGCAGGTTCGAGTTGTCGCTGCCGGCGCCGATGTTGACCCACTCGCCGACGAAGCTGTCGCCGAGGTGCCCGTCATGCGACTTGTTGGAGTAGGACTGGAAGATGGTGCCGCCGATCTCGCCGCCCGCGCGGCAGTGCGGTCCGATCACGGTCGATGCCTTGAGGAGCGAGCGCTCGGCCACCGTGGATCCGTCGAGCACGGCGCAGGGACCGACGAGCACCGAGAGCGGGCGCACGACCACGTTCGTTCCGATGACGATCGGCCCGTTCGATGCATCGAGCACGCACAGGGGACCGATGCGCGCCGAAGGATCGATCAGGATCGGATGCGTGCCGAAGGACTGGCCCTCGTCGGGGCGAAGGTGACGCCGCACGGCGGAGCCCGCGGACATCGCGATGTCCTCGGCGAGCGTGATGGGAATGCGGGCGGTGATGTCCCACGGGGCGCCCGCGAGATCGCAGGAGAGTGGTTCCGAGTGCGGGATCGCGTCGGCGGCAAACGATGCCGCCGCGAGCGACTGGAGCCGAGCGAAGGGAAGCGCGACCGCGAGGACCGCCCCGCTTGCGTGGACCATGGCCTGGCCGCTCGCGAGGCTCGCACTTCGGGCGATGATGTCCGCGTCGAGCAGGCGACCGTTGACGGCGAGGCACTCGTGATCGGGGCTGAGGTGCTTGACGGGGTTGTTGCTCGGGTTCTGGCCCGACGCCTGACCAGAGGCTCCGCCGACTCCCGCGGGCAGCGCGTTGACGGCGCGGCCCGTGCGCTCGGCGACCAACGCCGCGACGCGGTCGGAGGTGAAGAGCGCGGAGGCGGCGCGCCCGAGGCGACGCTCGATTCGCTCGAGGAGCGTGCCGAGGCCAGCGCGCAGCTCGAACGACGCGCGCAGGTCGGTCAGAGGTCCGAAGGTCCCCTTCCCATCGTCGAAGACGACGAGCGGCCTTGCATCGGTTGCTGCCGAGGAAGGCGATGTCGCGTCGGGCGAGTGCATGGCGGGAATGTACCCGCGTCGATCAGGCGAGGTCGCGCGCGGCGCCGGGGATGACGCGCTTGGCGGTCGAGAAGCCCCACAGCGGACGAGTTCGCTCGAGCAGCCAGACCGTGGGGATGGCGATGGCGCCGTTCGCGAGCGCGACCTTGGCCTGGCGCCAGACCTCGCCCGCGCCCGTGCCGGGCCACCACGGCGGCGTGTCGTCGCGAAGCAGCAGCGTTCGGATCACCCAGGTTGCGACGAACACGATCGCCGCCAGCAGCGAGAAGACCATGGTGGCGAAGCCGCTTGAGATCGGGTTCCGGTGATAGAGGAGCGTGCGGAGCGGGACCACGGCGAGGGCCCCGAGCGCGAAGCCGAGCGTCCACGGGCCGATCACGACCAGTTGCGTGCCGTCGCTGCGGAGGACGGGCGAGAGCAGGTCGGCGACGAGTCCTGCAAGCAAGGCGAGGCGCACGGCGTGCTGCCGCGGCGCCGAGAGGATGGCGAAGACGACCACGCACGGCAGGAAGCGCGGCTGCGCCTCGCCGATCTTGAGGATGCCGCCGAGGCTGGCGTCGATCGCCACGCCGATGAGCGCAAAGAGGACGAAGATGGCCCACCTCATCGCGCGCCCTCCGGTGGATCGATGGCGACGACCACCGTCGACTCGTCGGCGAGCTGGGCGAGTGGCTCGACCTCGACCACGCGCGCGAGCGGGACCTTGTCGTTCGGGAGCACGCGGCGCACGCGGCCCACGCGCATGCCCTTGGCCACGTTGCCGTAGCGATCGTCGGCAAGGCGGACGACCTGCCCCTCGCGCACCTCGGCGTCGGAGGCGAGGTCGCCGAGCCAGACGCCGCCATCGGCTGGTTTGAGCACGGTGCCCGGATACGTGGCGGGCGCACGCTCGGGCTCCACGGCGTCGGCGGGATAGATGCGCACGCCGAGGTTGCAGCGGATGCTCGGTCGCACGAGCGACACGAACTCGGCCGGATCGTTGGCGACGATTCCGCCGAAGATGTCGCCGCGGAGGATGACGGCCGCGTCGCGATGGACGCCGTGGCGCGCGCCGAGGCTGATGCGGACCAGTCCTTCGCGCCGCGTGGGATCGATGCCGACCACGGCCGCGGTCTCGAGCTGCACCCCGCCTGCGCCGGGACGGTTTCGCACCGCCTTGACCGCTGCGAGATCGCGCTCGAGCGCCTCGGACTTGAGACGAGACTGCTCGAACAGCGTGCGGTAGCGCTCAGCCGCCATCTCGAGCTCGATGACTTCCGGTGCACGCGGATCGAACGCCTCGCGGGGCGGGCGAATCCGGTCACGCACGGCCATGCCGAGATGCATGAGCGGCACGATGGGCACGGCGACGATGCGCGCGACGTCACCCGTCCACGGCGCGAGCGCGCGCGCGGGAAGCAGCGCCAGGACGAGCGCGAGGACCGCAAGCGTCCAGTCAAGCCGCCGGCCGCTGAGCCTGGCCGCGAGAAACTGAAGGAGTCTGGTCGCGTTCATGCGGCAACACCCACTGGCCTACTGCGTGGTCGCCCGCCCAAGTCCGCACGCGCGCCTCCCGATCGGCGCACTCTCAACCCTCGTCGGCATCCGTGTCCATCGTCGCCTTCCACTCCTCGAGGTTCTCGAGGTAGATGGCGGTCCCGCGGGCGACGCACGTGAGCGGATCCTCGGCGATACGCACGGAAAGGCCCGTGCGGTCCTCGATCACCTTGCCGATGCCGCGGAGCATGGCGCCGCCGCCGGCGAGCATGATGCCGTTGTCGACGAGGTCGGCGCTGAGCTCGGCGTCGGCGTTCTCGAGCGTGCGGAGCACGGCGTCGACGATCTGCCCGACGGGCTCGAGCAGCGCCTCGCGGATCTCCTCGCTCGACACCACGACCTTGCGCGGAAGCCCCTGCACCGCATCGCGGCCACGGACATCCATCGTGAGTTCCTTCTGAAGCGGCGCGGCGCTGCCGATCTCGATCTTGATGCGCTCGGCGGTCTGCTCGCCGATCATCAGGCCGTACTGCTTCTTCATGTGGTTGATGATGGCCTCGTCGAACTCGTCGCCTGCCACGCGGAGCGACTCGCAGGTGACCATGCCTGCGAGGGAGATGATGGCAACGTCGGTGGTGCCGCCGCCGATGTCGACGATCATGCTCGCGGTCGGGTCTCCGACCGGAAGGCCGGCACCCATCGCCGCTGCCATCGGCTCCTCGATCAGGTAGACCTTGCGGGCACCGGCGCGAGCGGCGCTCTCGAAGACCGCCTTGCGCTCGACGGCGGTGATGCCGGAGGGCACCGCGATCACGACGCGCGGCGCAAACAGGCGGCTGCGGCCCGTGACCTTGCGGATGAAGTAGGCGAGCATCGCCTCGGTGACCTCGAAGTCGGAGATCACGCCGTCCTTCATCGGGCGGATGGCACTGATGGTGCCAGGGGTCTTGCCGAGCATTTCCTTCGCGGCCCAGCCGACGGCGCTGCCGTTGTTGAGCACCTTGTTGGTGCCCTTGCGGACGGCCACCACCGAGGGCTCGTTCAGCACGATGCCTTCACCCTTCACGCACACGAGGGTGTTGCAGGTGCCAAGGTCGATCCCCATGTCGACGCTGAACCAACCGAAGACTTTGTCGACGATGCTCACGGAACTCTCCCTCTCTCGTCCGGGCGGATGCCGCCTCGGGTTGTTTGCCCTGCCTGCGCGGCGGAGCGGCAGCAGAGCGTAGCAGAATGACGCAACGCCGCAAAATGCTGCGGCGTTGCGGCGAATGCCAGGATGTGCTCGCGGGCGGGTTCGTCAGCGAACCAGCGTGAACGGCGAGCCGGCCTGTCCGTCGGACTCGGCCTGGGACAGGTTGGCGAGGGTGACGACGGTCACGCCGGCGCCGAGAACGAGGACGGCGATGAAGAGAAGCGCCGTGTAGACGTTCATGTCGCCGCTTCGGGTGCTACGGGATGGGGTCTTGGCCATGGGTCGGGCTCTGCTGCGGTCAGGGGTTCGTTGCGAGCGAACGGATGGGCGGATGGTGCTCGGACGGCGAGATCACTCGCCGGCGCGCGCCACGGCGCGCTGGCCGACGCGGACCTCGCCGCGGTTGGCGGCATCCTCGAGCTCGACGACGCCGACGGAGCGGTTCACGTCGACCTCGGTGATGCGGAGGTTGCCGATGAACGTGCCGCCGTCGCCGATGGTGAGCACCCAGCCCGGCTTGAGGCCGTCACGCGAGCCGGCGTTGATCTCGGCGAGCGCCATGCCGTCATCGCGGCGGACGCTGATGATGGTCGAGGAGAGGTTGCGGTTGGCGACGACGCGCTCGCCGACGGCGCCGGCGCGGGCCTTCGGCAGCTCGCCAACGCTCGCCACGTACTGGGCGATGGTCGCGAGGGCCTGATCCTTGGTGTCGGTGAGGCGCTTGAGCTCTTCCTGCAGTGCGCGGCGAGCGGCCACGGCGACCTCGAGCTCCGACTCCTTGGCGTCGAACTGGGTCTGGATCTCGGCAAGGCGCTTCTCGGCGTCGAAGATGCTGGTGCGGAGCGCGCGGACTTCGGCGACGAGGGTCGAGGTCAGCTCGCTGTTGGCGCTGTTGCTCTGGGCGAGCACGTCGAGGCTCGCGGCGATCGAGGCCTGCGTGGCCTTGGTACCCGAGAGCTGGACCTCGAGGTTGCGGGCCTCGGAGGCCTTCGCGCTCACCTGCTCGCGAAGCGCGGCGACGGCGACCTCGGTCTCCTTGAGCTTCGACTCGACCTTGGCCTTCTCAGACTGCCAAAGGGTCCGCTCGTTGTTGCGCTCGGCCTCGATCTGCGAGGCGGTGGCGACGGCATCCTTGTACTTGGCCTGGAACTTGCCCTCGTTGGTGACATTCACTGCGACGAGCGGAACGATCGCCACGGTGAGGAGCGCAACGAGCACGATGAAGATCTTGGTCAGGACGTGCACTGAAGGATTCCTTTTGAATTCTCGCTGTTGTTCGCTCGCGGGACCAGGCGATGTCGGCGTGGGGCGAGCGATGCGGACTGTCTTGCTGACTGCCTGCAGGTTGGCCGTGCAGGGATCGAACTGACTGAAACGTGCAGACTGTGTGCGGAGCGAGTCAGGAATACGGCTCGCCTTGAAGGCGGGATGCATCCTGCTCGCGGCCGTTCGTGATTCTCGGTCTTGGGTCGAGAATCCGCGAAGGTTGGATTTTGTACCGATACCGAGGGTGCGTGTCAATCGCCCAACGGGCAAAGCGGGCCGTTGGAGGACGCCGGCGATCGCGTGCGGGTCACTCCGAGCCCTCGAGCCCACCCGCAGCAGCCACGCGAACGCTCGGGTTTCCGTCGCCGAGCATGCCGGCCAGGATCGCAAGCGCCTCGGGAGAACCGATGTCGCCGAGCAGCGCCGCCGCCTGCGCGCGCACGCGGGCATCGGGATGGGCGATGTACTCGCGAGCCACGACGAGCGGCGCCGATCCCGCGCCGAGTCGCGCCAGAGCGCGCGAAGCGGCAAGCCGGATTTCAGGGCTTCGCATGGAGTTGCCGCTGGCGCTGACCACGCGCTCGAGCATGGGGCGCGCGACCTCGTCGCGGAGTCGGCGCACCGAGTCGCAGGCGACGACAGTGAGTTCGGCCTGCTCGGGCGGCGCGAAGAGCGCGGCGCGGATCGGCTCGACCTCGAACTCCTCGCCGAGCTTGACGAGCGCCTCGGCTGCGGCGAGGTCGACGAGACGGACGCGGAGCGGATTGACGAGCTTCATGCCGCGCCCGAGCGACTGCCGGATGAGCGGGATCGCGGACTCGTTGCCGAGCTCGCCGAGGACGAGGTAGGCATTGGCGCGGATCTCGGGGTCGTTGTCCTGCAGCATGGCTGCGAGCGGCGTGAAGTTGACCTTCTGGCCCGAGCGGTGCAGCGCCAGCATGGCGGCGGCGCGCACGGAGGAGCTCGAGTCTTCGAGAAGCGGCGTGATCTGCGGCACCAGGCCGTTGAGCGTGGCGCCCTGAAGGCCCGATTCGGCAATGGCCATGCACGCGACGAAGCGCACGCCGCGGTTCTCGTCGTGCAGGGCTGCGGGAGCGAGCTCGAGCAGCAGCTTGGGGCTGCGGATCGAGGCCTCCACCGCGTGGGCGCGCAGGGCCGCCCAGCTGTTGGTCGACGCGGTGCGCAGGATGGCGGCGGGATCGACCGCAGGCTCGGCGGAGGAGGCGTCGGTGGACGCGGGGGCAGCGGCCTGGGCGGATCGACTGGCTGCGGCATCAGCCGCGGCGGGGGCGACCGTCGCGGTCGCTGAGGAAGGCTGCGCTGGCGTGACAGGAACGGACTCTGCCTTCGGCGCCGCGACCGACGCGGTCGCTGTCGGCTCGACGGGCTCGGGGATCGCGCCCGGTCCGCCTGTCGACGCCTGCATCGACTGCGCCTTGGAACTGAACCGCGCGCGCGCCTCGGCTGAGTTCATGTCGGTGCGGGGTCCGCACGAGGCCGTCGTCGCGACGACCGCAGCTGCGAGCGTTGCGGCGATCGAGCCACGGCATGCGGGGGCTGCGAGACGAGGACGCTGGGTGTGCTGAGCCATCGTTCAACTCCGTTCGAACCGACAGGCGTTGGAGCCGCTCGCGCGACGCGCTGAACGACCAAAGCACCGCGCTCCACGCGGTGAAGGGAGGATATCGGTCGCGGGAGCGTTCGTCCTCAAAAACGGGAGGGCGGGATGCTCTCGCCGAGGTCGGGAGGAGCGTCGGGTTGGACGAGCGCGGTTCAGCTCGCGCCGACCGCGGCATACTCCACGGCTGTCCAGCCGGCCCGGTCGCGGCGGACGATACCGATCACCACGATCGCAAGCGCCAGGAGCGCCACGCCGTCGCCGACCACGACGGCCATCGGTCGCCCCGTGGCGACGGCGGGCGTTGCCACGAAGGCTCCCGCGACCTGCGGCTCGAGGACGCGCTCCACGCGCCCCACTCCGTCGATGGAGGCCGAGAGGCCCGTATTCACGCAACGGACGACGGGCGTGCCGAGCTCGATCGCGCGGAGCTGCGAGACCTGGAGGTGCTGGCGCCGTCCAGCGGTCGATCCCGCGAACCAGCCATCGTTGGAGAGGTTCGCGACGATGCCCGCCGCACGCTGGCCGTTGGGAAAGACGATGCGGCGCGACGCCCAAGGCTGGGTGATCTCGAAGCAGATCGGGACGGCCACGGTGCACTCGCCGCCGTCGGCCGTGGCGACGCGAAAGGCCGTCGCAGAGGCGGCCGCCTCGAGGTCGAAGGTCATGCCTTCGGCGCCGAGCGCGAGCAGCTGCGACTCGAGCCAGTCCCAGTTGGAGATGATCGGCATCATCTCGCCGAACGGGGTGAGGTAGATCTTGTCGGTGCGGCCGCGCGCGCCGTCGGGACCGACGAGGTACGCGCTGTTGAACTGCCTGTCCCACGCAAAGCGGTTGCCCTCGACGCGAAGGCCGAGGTAGGCGGGCGAACCAACGAGAAGCGGCGCCTCGATGCGGGTGGCGAGGTCGCGGAGCGCCTCGTCGTAGCGGTTTCCCGGGTAGTAGCCGCCGTCGACGAGCGTTCGGAGGCTCTCCGGCTCGAGGCCGAGGCCGGGAAGCGTCGTCTCGGGCCAGAGCGCGAGGTTGACGGCGCCCCCCTGCTCGCGCGCGATACGCGCGCCCTCGATGGTCTGCCGTGCGAAGGCGAGGAAGTCCTCCACCTGCTGCTCGGGTGCCCACGCCAGCTTGTTCGACATGGGCAGGTTCGTCTGCACGACGAGCAGGCTCGGCCTGGACGCCGAGCGCGCGGCCGCGTCGTGCGCGTCGATGCGTGCGTGTCCGTACGCAATCGCTCCGATGACGGCGATCGCGGCGATCGCGGGGCTCATGGCGCGGGCGCGGTCTCGGCGCGTGACGATGTCGACGGCGGCGCCTGCCACGAGACCCGCGACCGCGGTGAGGAGCCAACCGCCGCCAAGCGCGGCGACCTGCGCGAGTTCGTTCCATTCGACCAGCGGATGGGCCGCGAAGAACCAGGCGTAGCCGCTGCAGAGGAGCGAGCCGCGGAGGTACTCGATGGCCACGAGCGCCGCGGGAAGCACGATCGCCATGGGCCAGCGCGAGAGCCCGCGCACGACGAGCGCGAGGACGACCGTCCATCCCGCGAGGTACAGCACGAGGACGGGCATGCCGAGCTCGGTGATGTGCCGCATCCACCACTGCTGCGCGAGAAAGGCCGCGTAGAACGGCGCCCCGACGGCGAGCGTGAGTGTGAGGGGACGGGGCGCAGCGCGCACCGACAGCGCCAGCAGCGCAGGCCACACGAAGGCGAGCGGCCAGCCCTCGACGAAGGTGTCGGAGAGCGGGAACGAAAGCGCAAAGGCGATCGCCGAGAGCGCGCCCCACAGGAGTGACCGACGGCGCATGGACCGCCACGCGGGCGACCCTCGGGCGACGACGGCCTCAGCGGCCTGCATAGTCGATCACGCGGCCGATCTCGGAGCGCAGGTCCTTGCGGTGGACGATGCGGTCGACGAATCCCGCCTCGACGAGGAACTCGGAGGTCTGGAAGCCCTCGGGCAGGTCCTGCCGGATCGTCTGCTTGATCACGCGCGGGCCGGCGAAGCCGATGAGCGCCTTCGGCTCGGCGAAGATCACGTCGCCGAGCATGGCGAAGCTGGCGGTGACGCCGCCGGTGGTCGGATCGGCCAGCACCGAGATGAACAGGCCCCCCGCTTCATCGAGGCGCGCGAGCGCGGCGCTCGTCTTTGCCATCTGCATGAGCGAGAAGCCCGACTCGTGCATGCGCGCGCCGCCGGAGCAGCTCACCGTGACGACGGGAAGGTCGTGGTCGATGCCGCGCTCGATGGCGCGGGTGATCTTCTCGCCCACGACGGAGCCCATCGACCCGCCGAGGAAGGTGAAGTCCATGACGGCCACGACCACGCGGCGGCCCTTGACGAAGCCGAAGCCGGAGAGAAGCGCATCCTTCTCGCCCGTCTTGCGCTGGGCATCGGCGATGCGCTGCCCGTACGGGCGCTGGTCGACGAACTTGAGCGGGTCGACCGCGACGAGGCCGTCGTCGAAGGGCTCGAAGGTGCCCGGGTCGAGCAGCTGCTCGACGCGGGTCCGCGCGCTGACGCGCATGTGGTGCTGGCACTTGGGGCACACCCACAGGTTCGACTCGACCGCCTTCTTGAAGAGGGTCTCCTCGCAGGCGGGGCACTTCATCCAAAGACCTTCGGGGACGCCCTTCTTGGGCGCCTGCGCGAGGTCGGTCTGGGTCCAGGAGGTTTCAGCCACGCCGCGATCCTACCCCAAAGCCCCCCGCCAACGCTAGCGGAGGGCGCGGATGGCCTCGGCGTAGTCGCTTCGGCCAAAGATCGCGGACGCTGCCACGATGAGATCGCACCCGTGGGCGCGGCAGGCCGGTGCGCTGTCGGGCGCGACGCCGCCGTCCATCTGCACACGCACCCCGACGGGCGCTGCGTCGCGCAGGGCGCGCGTCTTGGGGAGGACGCGGTCGATGAACTTCTGCCCCGAGAAGCCCGGGTAGACGCTCATCACGAGGGCAAGCTCGACATCTCGAAGAAACGGCAGGATCGCCTCGGCCGGTGTGTCGGGGTTGATCGCCAGTCCTGCCGAAAGCCCGCGCGCGTGAATCGCGTCGATGATGGCGCGGGGATCGGGTGCGACCTCGATGTGAAACGTGATGTGGGCAGCGCCCGCGCGCGCGAAGGGCTCGATGTAGGCGGCCGGGTCGGTGACCATGAGATGGACATCGAGGCAGGCGTCGGGTAGCGCCTTGTGCACCGCCGCGCAGATGGCGGGCCCCATGGAGAGGTTCGGGACGAAGTGACCGTCCATCACGTCGACATGGAGCAGGTCGCCGCCCGCGGCAAGCGCGGCCGCGCACTCGTCGCCGAGTCGGGCGAAGTCGGCCGAAAGGATCGAAGGTGCGACGAGCAGGCCTGAACCGAGCCGGTCCGCATGACGCAGGCCGCCGAAGCGCGGCCGGACGGTGTCCGGACGTTCGACGATCTTGCGGTCGACGTTCTGATGATCGAGGGGAGCAGGCGACGACATGCGCTCGTTCAGTTGCCCGACTTCGCGCCGGTTTCCTTTGCCGCGCGCTTCGTGTAGACGTCGAGCTGGCGCTTGTACGACTCCTTGTCGTTCGGGAACGCGGCCTGCCAGGCCTTGAGCTGCAGGTCCTTGGCCGCCACGAAATCGCCCTTGGCGAACGCAACCTGCGCCTGCAGCGCGAGTCCGGCCGCCGAGTCGCGGCCATCGGCCTTGGTGACGGCCGCTGCCGCCGACGCTGCGAGCGCGTAGTCGCGCTCCTTGAGATCGCTGTCGGTGAGGATCAGGTCGACGAGGTCGGTGAGCGTGTGCGGATCCTCGGCGTAGGTGGAGAGCATCTGATCACCCCACGCGCGCGCGCCCGCGCTGTCGCCGGCGTCGACCGCGAGCGCCTTGTACTTGCGCACGGCGATGTCGCCGAAGAACGTCGCGTCGATGCCGAGGACGGCGTCGAAGTGCTTCCACGCATCCTTGAAGTTCTTGACGCGGATCGCCTCGTTGGCGGCGCGGATGGTGGGCTCGGCGCGCTTGGCGAGCGACGGGTTGTACCGTCCGACCACGGCCTTCTCGATCATAGGCGCGAAGTCAGGCGACGTCGGCGAACCGATCCAGATGATCACGCCCTTGCGGACGACGAAGACGACGTTGGTTCCCTCGCGCTTGGCGGCGCCCATGAAGGCCTGGTAGGTCTGCTTCTCGTTGTCGACGCCCAGCGTGTACTCGACCGACTTGTTGGCGAACGACTTGACCGCATCGATCGGATCGTTGCAGACGCCGATGACGCGCAGGCCCGCGCGGCGGAACTTGCGGTAGGCCTCGTTGAGCACGGTCGCGGAGCGCTTGGAGGCGGCGTCATTGAGCTCGAAGAAGTGCAGGATCCACGTGCGCGAGCCTTGGCCGAACTGGCTCGACGGGGCGCCGGCCCAATCGGCCACCGTGATGGCTGGCGAGGTCGAGCCCACCTTGAGGGTGTCGTCCTGGGCGCGAGCGGGCGCGGCGACGAGCGCCAGCGCGCCCATGAGGACGACGGCCAGCGTCTGGAGTCGCGCGCGGAAGCGGCGGCAGCAGGCAGGAAGGAAGGAGAACGGCGTGTGCAGCGATCGGCTCATGGTGGTTCCTCGGGCGCGGTGCCAGGGTCGCGGATGATAGCGGGGTCTGCGGCGGCTCGGTCGTTCCGTATAGTGCGCCCCATGCAGAAGAAGCGCATTGATTCGATCGACGTCGCGGGCAAGCGGGTGTTCGTGCGGGTGGATTTCAACGTTCCGATGGACGGCGGGGCGATCTCCGACGACCGCCGAATCAAGGCGAGCCTCCCCACGATCCGCTCGGTGCTGTCGCGCGGCGGGCGGGTGGTGCTCGCGAGTCATCTCGGGCGCCCCGAAGGCAAGGGTTTCGAACCGGAGTACTCGCTGGGGCCCGTCGCGGGGCGCCTCGCGGAACTCCTCGGCAGCGACGCGCCGCATGGCGTGGCATTCCCGTCGCACGACTGCAGCGACGACGCGGCGCGCGCGGCGGTGGTGGCGATGCCCGAGCGCGGCGTCGTGCTGCTCGAGAACCTGCGCTTTGCCAAGGGAGAGAAGAAGGGCGACGCGGCGTTCGCGGCACGGCTGGCGGACCTGTGCGACCTCTACGTCAACGACGCCTTCGGCACGAGCCATCGCGCCGACGCCTCGATGTACGCGCTGCCGATGGCCATGCGCGCGCAGGGCAAGGCGTGTGCGAGCGGCTTCCTGCTCGCGGCGGAGCTCGAGTACCTGATCGGACGGATCGCGGCGGCGCAGCGGCCGTTCACCGCCATCCTTGGCGGCGCCAAGGTGTCCGACAAGATCATGGCCATCGAGAACCTGATGGCGAAGGTCGATCGGCTGATCGTGGGCGGCGCGATGGCCTACACGTTCCTGCGCGCGCAAGGCGTGGCGACGGGCAGCAGCCTGGTCGAGGAGGACCGCGTGGAGCTCGCGCGCGAGATCCTCGCCAAGGCGAAGGCGCGCGGATGCGAGATCCTGCTGCCGAGCGACCACGCCTGCGGACGCGAGTTCAAGGCGGGCACCGAGACGATGACGGCGGAAGGTGCGATTCCCGCCGGATGGATGGGGCTCGACATCGGTCCCGCGTCGCGCGCCGCGTTTGCTGCGGCGATCCGTTCCTCGCGCACCGTCGTCTGGAACGGTCCGATGGGCGTGTTCGAGATGCCGCCCTTTGACGCGGGAACGCGCGCCGTGGCCGACGCGGTGGTGGCGGCGACGGGCGCGGGCGCGACCACGATCGCGGGCGGCGGCGACACCGCTGCGGCGGTCGAGGAGTTCGGCCTCGCCGAGCGCCTGTCGCACGTGTCGACGGGTGGCGGCGCCAGCCTGGAGGTGCTCGAGGGCAAGCACCTCGTGTGCCTCGACGCGATCGACGACGCGTGAGCCGTCGCGCGGTCGAACCGACGGGCCCGACACGACTCCCACGCCATGACCCCTGAATGACACCGCACCCGATGCAGCCCCCGCACGCACCGCCGCGCGTCATCGTCATCCTCGGACCGACGGCGGGCGGGAAGAGCGATCTCGCCATGGAGCTTGCGCGGCGCCGCGGCGGCGAGCTCGTCTCGGCCGACTCGATGCAGGTCTATCGGGGCATGGACATCGGGACGGCCAAGCCCACGCCGGCCGAGCAGGCGGCGGTTCGCCACCACGCGATCGATCTCGTCGACGCGACCGAGGAGGGATTCACGGTCGCGCGCTGGCTGCGGGTCGCGGACGACGCCATCGCCGACATCCTGGCGCGCGGGAAGACGCCGATCGTGGTGGGCGGGACGAACCTCTACATCCGTGCGTTTCTCGAGGGGCTCGACGAGGCCCCCGCGGCGGACGCAGCGTTTCGCACCTCGCTCGAGGCGGTGCCGCCCGAGGAGTTGCACGCGCGCCTCGCCGCGCTCGACCCGACTGCAGCGGCGCGCCTCCATCCGAACGACCGGCGCCGGGTGACGCGCGCGCTCGAGATCCTGCATGCGACCGGCGAGACGGCGACCGATCGCCGGACGGCGTGGAACGACGCGGGCGTGGCGCCGAGGCGCAGCGACCTCTTCACCGTGATCCTCGACTGGCCGGTGGAGCTCATCAACCGGCGCATCAATGCGCGCGTGCGGCGCATGTTCGAAGGCGGATTCGTGGAGGAGGTCGCGCGACTGTCCGCTGCGGGCGGACTCTGCGCCCAGGCGCGCGCGGCCTGCGGCTACGAGGAACTGCTTCGGGCGATCGCAAGCGACGGCCGTGCGCCGCGACCGCGCGATCTCGACGAAGCGGCCGAGTCGACCAAGATCCGCTCGCGTCGGCTTGCCAAGCAGCAGCGGACCTGGCTCAAGCGCTTTCGCGCGCTCAGGCCCGGAATCACGATCGACTGCGACGAACGCACCGACGCGCGCACGCTCGCCGACGCGTGCGAGGCTGCGCTCGCGCACACGTGAGCGCGTGCGCGGCGCGCGCGGGTACACGCAGATCCGCGCGCGCGCAAGTCCATCCGAGAAACGCGAAAGTCCACCCTCGGCGCTTGACGCGGATGGGCGGGATCCTTTATTCCCCCTCCCCACCACTCAACGGCCAGGGCGATCCCTGCCGATGAGGCGACCCCGCGAGCACGCAGCGGAACGAGCGCATTCCATGGCCGCAAAGAAGACAACATCCCGCAGGTCCACGACGCGACCAGCATCCCGTTCCGCAGCGCGATCGTCCGTGGAGGGCGCCGCGGAGGGCGAAGGTCCGTCCGAGACGACGGCGATGTCGGCGGGATCCGCGCTCGTGATCGTGGAGAGCCCCGCGAAGGCCAAGACGATCGAGAAGTACCTGCGCAGCATGGGCAGCTTCGTGGTCGAGGCCAGCAAGGGCCACATCCGCGACCTTCCCGAGCGGGCGGAGAAGAAGGCCGCGGCCGACGGCGAGCCGAAGCCCAAGCGCGCTCCCGCCAAGAAGGGCGAGAAGAAGCCGGCGGAGCCGAAGCCGATGGACATTCCCGGCGTCGACATGCAGTCGTTCGCCACGACCTACGTGGTCACGCCCGACCGTCGCGAGCTGGTGTCGAAGCTCCGCAAGCTCAAGAAGGGCGCGAGCGAAGTGTGGTTCGCGACCGACTTGGACCGCGAGGGAGAGGCGATCTCCTGGCACATCGCCGAAGTGCTCGACGTGGATCCCGCCAAGGCGAAGCGCGTGGTCTTCAACGCCATCACCAAGGCGGCGATCGAGAAGGCGTTCCAGAGCCCGCGCGCCATCAACATGTCGCGGGTGAACGCACAGAACTCGCGTCGCATCCTCGACCGCATCGTGGGATACGGCATCTCGCCGCTCCTGTGGCGCATCATGCGCCAGGGCGGGCTCAGCGCGGGCCGCGTGCAGACCGTCGCAGCGCGCCTGGTGGTCGAGCGCGAGGAGGAGATCCGCGAGTTCATCCCGACCGAGTCGTGGGACGTGCTGGTGCGCCTGACGCCCGAGCTCGCGAAGCGCGATGCGGTGGCGAAGGCGATCGCGGAGTTCCTGGCGCAGCGCACCGAGCGCGGCGCGGCGCGGAGCCAGAAGGACCGGCTGGCGTTCCTCTCGAAGCAAGGCGCGCTCGAGGCCAGGCTCGTCGAGGTCGGCGGCAGGGAGTTCAAGCTCGAGGCGGAGGCGAGCGGCGATGCGCCGCGCGACCTCTCGCGCGAGGTGCGCGCCGCCGTCGAGGCCGCCGGACTCGAGTCGGTGCGCATCGATGTGCGCGAGGACCCGAAGGGCAAGGGCGCGGCGCGCTTCGTGCGCACCGTGGCCGGCACCGTCGGCGCGGGCGTCGCGTATCGCGTGACGAGCATCGACACCGAGCGCAAGTCGCGCCGCGCGATGCCGCCCTTCAAGACGAGCACCATGCAGATGGCCGCGTCGAGCGAGCTCGGCTTCTCGACCGACCGCACGATGCGCATCGCGCAGCAGCTCTACGAGGGCGTCGACATCGGCGGCGACCGCGTCGGCCTCATCACCTACATGCGAACCGACTCGTCGCACATCGCGGGCGAGGCGCTGCACGCGGTGCGGGACCTCATCCAGCGCAACTACGGCGACCGCTACCTGCCCGAGAAGCCGAACTTCTGGTCGTCGAGCGAGAACGCCCAGGAGGCGCACGAGGCGATCCGTCCGACGGACCCCTTCCGCACCCCGCAGTCGGTGCGCGGCGCGCTGAGCGAGGAGCAGTACAAGCTGTACGAGCTCATCTGGCGGCGCTTCGTGGCGTGCCAGATGGCGCCCAAGCAGTACGACCTGACCACGGTGCGGCTCGAGCGCAGCGACAAGGCCACGGGCGCCGTGGTGCGCGCGGCGGGCAGCGTGATCGTGTTCGACGGCTACCTGAAGCTCGTCGAGGACATCTCGGAGGACGACGAGGAAGCGACCTTCCCCGCGCTCATCCCGAAGCAGGAGCTGGCGGGCGTGTCGGTCGACGCGCTGCAGCGCTTCAGCTCGCCGCCGCCGCGCTACTCCGAGGCGTCGCTGGTGAAGGAGCTCGAGTCGCGCGGCATCGGGCGCCCGAGCACCTACGCCTCGATCGTGAACACCATCGAGGCGCGCGGCTACGTCGAGCAGAAGGGACGGCGCTTCTACGCCACCCCGCTCGGCGAGGCGGTGGTGTCGATGCTGATCGCGGGGTTTCCGCTGCTCTTCGACTACGAGTACACGAAGACGATGGAATCGCGGCTCGACAAGGTCGAGGCGAACGAGGAGGACTGGCGCGCCATCCTGCGCGAGATCAAGGGCATGCTCGAGGGCGCGACGCTCGAGGAGTGCTTCAAGCGCATGCGCGACGTGCCGCTCTTCCGCTGGTCGAAGTACGCGTGCCCGAAGTGCGGGAAGCGCACCAAGGAGCGGCTCGGCGGCGGGCGGTGGTTCCTCTCCTGCTCGGGATATCCCGACTGCGACTTCGCGTCGCGGCTGAACGACGAGGGCGAGCCCGTGAGCGATGTGGCGCTCGACATGGTGTGCCCGGTCGATGGCTCGGCGATGGTGCTGCGCAGCGGCAAGTTCGGCAAGTACATCGCGAGCGTGAGCTATCCCGCGGTGAAGTTCGTGGTGCGGCTCGACAAGAAGGACAAGGTCGTGCTTCCGAGCCCCCCGCCGCTGCAGGATGCCGCGGTCGTGTGCACCAAGTGCGGCAAGCCGTGCAACGTGCGCGACGGAAAGCGCGGACCGTGGCTCGGGTGCAGCGGGTTCCCCAAGTGCCGCGGCCGCGCCGACTGGAAGGCGCTCGGCGAGGCCAAGCAGAAGGAGCTGCTCGCGGCGCTCGTGAAGCACGCGTCGGAGAACGCGCCGGCCGTGCTCAAGCGGCGCGACGGACGGCCGATCGACGGCGGCACGCCGGTGCAGGACCTGATCCTTCCCGAGAGCGTGGTCACGCTGCCGGTTCATGCCGAAGCGGGGACATCCGGCCCGGGGGGCGAGATCGTCCTGTCGCCCTACCGCACCGCGGAGCTGATCGCCGCGAGCGAACTGCGCGCGATGAAGGCGCCGCGCGCCAAATCGGCGTGATCGGCGGCTGCCTGATCGACGGCGAGTTCGACGGGTTGGCCGCTCGCGTCGTTTGGTACGCTCTCGCGCATGAGCTCGAGCGAGGGCATCGGTCTGTCGTCGGAAGCCCCTGCACTGCTGGGCGCGCTGCGCGCCGCGGGTGGCGGCGATGCCGCGCTCGGGATCGAGCGGACCGCGACCGCGCTGCTTGCAGCGGCGACCGAGCGCAAGCGTGCGCTCGACGAGATCGCCTCGACAATGCCGCAGCGACGCGAGAAGGCACGGGTGGCGCACGAGCGGGAGCTGGCCCGGGCGAAGGGTGCGTACGCCGAAGCGACGGCTGCGGCGCAGGCGACGCTTGACCGCGAGACCGAGGCTGCGACGAGCGAGTGCAGCGCGCGCGAGTTCGAGCTGCGGGAGCAGCTCGAGTCGGACCTCGACAAGCTGCAGACCTTTACCGACGAGGAGAAGACGCGCCTGACGCGCAAGCTCGAGGAGAGCATCCTCATGGCCGAGGCGTGGCGCGAGGCCGGCGAGGAGGCCGAGCGCACGAAGGCCCGCGAGTTCAGCGACCGGGTGGCGAAGATGGTCGGCGAGGCGAAGGACCTCGACCGCACGGCCCGCGAGTTCATCGCAGGATCGGGGCTCAAGGCGCCCAAGCATGGCGATCTGGCGCTTGCGGAAAGCGGCCGATCGGCCGAGGCCGAGATGAGCGACCGCCTGGCGAACGCCCGCGAGCTCTTGAAGGTGATCCTGCAGGCGAAGGCCTCGCGGCTCTTGTCGGGCGTGGCGCCGTTTGCGATCGGTGGAGCGCTCGTGATGGGCGCGGGCGTCATCGGCGCGGTCACCACGCTCTTCGACGAACGGCTGTGGCTCAACACGGCGGCAACGTACGCGGGCGGGGCGTTCGGCTTCGTGCTGGTCGTGATCGTGCTGCTGCGCGTGAGCGCCAAGCGCGTGCTGCGTCGGTCGTGGACGCCGTTCCAGGCCGAGCTCGCTGCATTCGAGGCGGCGCGCGTGCGGGCCGAGTCGGAAGTCACCGAACGACGCAACGACACGCTGCGGCGCCTGCGCGAGCGCGAGGCCGCGGAGGAGGCGCAGGCGCACGCGAACCTCGACGGCCCGATCGCGGAGCTGCCCAAGGCGCTGGCGCGTCGCACGCAGCGGCTGCAGGAGAAGTGCAAGGCCGCGATCGATGCGACGGTGTCGGCGCGCGATGCGCGGATGGCCGACGCGCAGGCGGCGTTCGACCGCGACACGGTCGCGGCGCGTGCGGCGTTGGCTGCGGCCGAGCAGGCGGAGGCCTCGCGCTACGCCGACGAGCGCCGCGCGAACGACGCGGAGGAGGACCGCCTGCGCGGCGACGCGAAGCGTGCGTGGGTGAGCCGCGCGACGGAATGCCGCGATCTCCTGCGCTTTGCCGAGGCGCACGACCGCACGCTCCATCCTTCGTGGGACACGCCCGAGTCGACCGACGCGCTCGCATCGGCGCGCGCGCCGTGGATGCGCTTCGGCAGCATCCTGCTTGCGCCGCACGACGCGAAGGCGATTCCCGAGGGGCTGCCCGCGGACGCCGACATGCGCGTGGAGATGCCGGCCGAGATCGCGATTCCGGCCGCGATCGGCTTCCCGTCGCGCGGCAGCATCGTCATCGAGACCACGCCGCAAACCCGCGCACAGGCGCTCGCGGCCGTGCAGTCGCTGGTGGCGCGCATCCTCACCTCGATCCCGCCCTCGAAGGCGCGGTTCACCTTCCTCGACCCCGTGGCGCTCGGCGAGAGCTTCGCCGCATTCATGCACCTCGGCGACGAGTTCGAGCAGCTCGTGGGCGAGCGCATCTGGACCGAGCCGCGCGCCATCGAGCAGCGGCTCGTCGACATCTCCGAGCACATGGAGACCGTGATCCAGAAGTACCTGCGCAACGAGTTCGAGGACATCGACGCGTACAACGAGGCTGCGGGCGAGATCGCGGAGCCCTACCGCTTCCTGGTGTGCGCCGACTTTCCCGCGGCGTTCAGCTCGCAATCGGCGGCACGCATGGTGTCGATCCTGCGCGCCGGGCGACGCTGCGGCGTGCACGTGATCCTCCTGCGCGACCCGAAGTCGCCGCTGCCCGAGGGCATGCGCCAGGACGACATCACGGGCGCGTGCACCGTGCTCAAGGCAAGCGACAAGGACGCGGGCGTGTTCCACATCGTCGGTTCGCCGCTCTCGCGGCTGCCCGTGCGCCTCGATGCGCCGCCGAGCGACCAGCGCCTGATCCCGCTCCTTGGCCGCGTGGGACGCGCCGCGAAGTCGGCGGCGCGCGTCGAGGTGCCGTTCGACGCGATCGCGCCGAAGACGACCGCGGCGGGCGACGCGTTCTGGTCGCTGTCGAGCGCGGGCGGCCTGCGCGTTCCCGTCGGCCGCGCCGGCGCCACGCGGCTCCAGCAGTTCGCGCTCGGCGAGGGGACCAGCCAGCACGCGCTCATCGCGGGCAAGACGGGCTCGGGCAAGTCGACGCTGCTGCACGCGATCATCACGGGCCTCGCGACGTGGTACTCGCCCGACGAGGTCGAGCTGTGGCTCGTCGACTTCAAGAAGGGCGTCGAGTTCAAGACCTACGCCGAGCACGCGCTCCCGCACGCGCGCGCGGTCGCGATCGAATCGGACCGCGAATTCGGCCTGAGCGTGCTCGAGGGCCTCGACGCGGAGCTGTCGCGGCGCGGCGAGCTCTTCCGCGCGGCCGGCGTGCAGGACATCGCGAGCTTCCGCAAGGCGCGCCCCGAGGAGCGCATGCCGCGCGTGCTGCTCGTGATCGACGAGTTCCAGGAGTTCTTTCTCGACGACGACCGGGTGGCGCAGGGTGCCTCGATGCTGCTCGACCGCCTGGTGCGCCAGGGCCGCGCGTTCGGCATGCATGCGCTGCTCGGATCGCAGACGCTCGGCGGCGCGTACTCGCTCGCGCGCAGCACCATGGGCCAGATGGGCGTGCGCATCGCGCTCCAGTGCAGCGAGGCCGACTCGCAGCTCATCCTGTCGGACGAGAATCTCGCCGCGCGCCTGCTGTCGCGGCCCGGCGAGGCGATCTACAACGACGCGGGCGGAAGGCTCGAGGGCAACAGCCCCTTCCAGGTCGCCTATCTCCCCGACGAGAAGCGCGACACGTGGCTCGACGAGGCCGCGCGCCGCTCCAAGGGGCGCTTCGACGATCTCCCCCGCATCGTGTTCGAGGGCGACGCGCGCGCGTCGCTTGCGCTGCACCCGGCGCGCAAGCCGTCGGTCAAGCCCGATCCCCGTGGGAACGTGCGCGTCTGGCTCGGCGAGGCGGTGGCGATCAAGGATCCGACGTGCGCGCGGCTCGCGCGGGCGGCGGGCGCGAACGTGGCCGTCATCAGCCCGCGCGACGACCAGGCGGCGATGACGAGTGCGGCGATGCTGCTTTCGATCGCGCGCGAGGCGCCGGGATGCGTGATCGACGTGTTCGACGGCACGCCGGCCGATGCGCCCGAGCACGGGACGCTCGAGCGGATCGCGCGCGAGCACGGCATCGAGGCGCGCTTCGCGCCGTACCGCGAGATCGAGGCGCGCCTTCTCGAGATCGCCGAGGACGTGACCGCGCGCGCGAGCGACGGCGGCACGCAGCGGCGCTTCCTGCTCATCCACCAGCTGCAGCGCTATCGCTCGCTCCGCCGCAACGAGGACGACTTCTCGTTCGGTTCGAGCGATGCGCCTCCGTCACCCGACAAGCTGCTCGCGGGCATCGTGCGGGAGGGCCCCGTCTCGGGCGTGCACGTGCTCGTGAACTGCGACACGCTGGCGTCGTTGCAGCGCGGCTTCGACCGCAACACGCTGCGCGAGTTCGACTGGAAGGTGCTGTTCCAGATGTCGCCCGCCGACTCGAGCACGCTCATCGACTCGCCCGCCGCAAGCCGGCTCGGCACAAACCGAGGCCTCCTGCACTCCGAGGAGCTCGGGTTGCTGGAGAAGTTCAGGCCGTACTTCTGACGGGCGCGCAGAGGAGTCGGCGTACCGTGGCGTGGTCAGGCGGTCGAAGGCGGACGTCCAGTGTTCCGCAGTCTCCGTCGGCTTCGCCGCCGGGCGACGGACGGGCAGCCCAAGGACGTTGAAGGCTGACGTCGTGCACTCCCTCGTGATGTCGGGGAGGACGTCGAAGGCTGATGTCGGTCATTCGAAACCGGCCTCAGCCCTCCGTGTCCTCCGTGCTCTCTGTGAGAGACCCGAGCCGACCCAGCAGAGCCGTCATCGACCTGGATTGGAGTGACTTGTTCGAGCCTTCCAACTGCCGCCGGCCCAAACAGACGGAGCCGACGAGATCACCGTTCGAGCAGCTCCTCCAGCCGTCGCTCGCTCGCGGGGAATGCGCGCGGAAGCTTGGGCGCGAAGCGGCTGATCTCGATTTCCTCCCACATGACGCGAATGGCGTCGATGCTCGCGAGCGGTCGTGAGCGCTCGCGGAGCGCCGACATCGCGCGCGTGCGCAGCGGCGCGAGCTCGTCGTCGATCGCGCGGTCGCGTACCGCGCCGATCTCGCGAAGGCGCTCGAGCCGGGCGAACAGCATCTGCACGAGTCGCAGCCGCTGCGAGAGCGCGTCCCGGCTGCAGCCTTCGAGTCCCGCGAGTCCGTGCGCGCCGAGCACGTCGCGCAGCCGCGCCGCCACACGGGCCTTCGGCTCGCCGTCCTCATGGGCGGGAACGCCGCGCACGCGCGACTCGATCTCCTCGACGAGCGTCAGCAGCTGCAGCACGACGCGCACGACGAACGCCACGCGATCGTGGAGCGCCACGGCGGCGCGGCGCTCGGCGTCGATCGACTCGGCGGCGGAGCGCGGCACGCGCTGCATCTCGCCGTGGACGCCGGCCGCCACGAGCCGCGCCATGAAGCCGACGCCATCGGCCTCGCCCGCGTGCGCGAGCAGCCCAAGCACCGCCTCGCACTGCGGGTCGTAGGCGACGTGGTGCTCGACATTCTCTCGGATGGCCGCCGCGAGGAGGTGCGCGGCCGCGACCGCGTGCGCGTCGCGCGCCGCTGCAGCGCTGTCGAGGACGCGCAGCGCGATGCGGGCCGTGCCGTCGCCGGTCTCGACCACGAGCGCGGGAAAGCCGGTGAGCCCGATGCCCGCGCGCGTGTAGGCGATCGACTCGGGAATCGCCGCGTCGGGCAGCGCCTCGACGGGCTCGCGC
>JBIIRG010000016.1:0-24535 GCA_044341665.1 Phycisphaerales bacterium
GGCGCGCGAGCTTGCCGCCGACAAGCGCGGGAAACGGCACGAGCGATGCGTCGTTCAGGTCGTGGTCGACGACGACATGGACGAGCACCCCGTTGCGCTCGGCGGCCATTCGCGCGCCGACTCGAAACTTCTCCGCGATCCCCGCGTGCCAGATGCCGGCCTGGTGCCCAGTCATCACGATGAAGCGATCGACGGGCAGCCCGAGCTCCGCGCGCGCCTCGTGGCGCCACGCGCTGAGCCCGCGCCCGAGCACGTGCGCGTCGCCGCTCATGCGATCCCATCCATCGCGCGCACGGGAAGCCTGCGCGCGCAGCGCCTGATCTCGCGGTGCATCGTGTCGCGGTACACCGCAAGGCGCCGGTCCGGCACGTCGAGCCCGCTTCCGAAGGTGCGCGTCATGTCGACGTAGATGCGCCGCACCGCGAGTTCCTCGATGCGAAGCCCCGCGGCGCAGGCCTGCACCCAGAACTGCATGGGAAACTCGTAGCCGTTGGCATCGAGCTGCAGCTTGGCGCAGACGCTGGCGCGGTACGCCTTGTAGCCGCAGAACGCGTCGGTGATGCCGAGCGAAAGGCGCTCGTTGATCTCGCGCGTCAGGAGTGCGTTGATGCGCCTGCGGTCCTCGGGCGCGGGATCGCCAGGGAGCGATTCGTCCATGTAGCGCGATCCCGAGACGATGTCCGCGGCGCCGCGCGTGATCGCCTCGACGAAGGCGGGAAGGCTCGCCGGCTCGTGCTGCTCGTCGCAGTCCATCGAGATGACCCAGTCGTAGCCGCGGAAGTCCGCCCACTCGAGCATGTCCTGCATCGCGCGGCCATATCCGCGGTTCTTGCCGTGGCGGATGACCTCGACGGGGTGCTTCGCGAGCATGCAGGGCGTGCCGTCCGACGATCCGTCGTCGATCACGAGGATCTCGCCCGCGAACCCCGCCGCGAAGCGCGCGACTTCGGTGAGCACGCGGTCGACCGACTTCTCCTCGTTGAAGACGGGGATGGCGATGAGGATGCGGGGGGCGGGGGTTTGGTGCATGCGTTGACTCGGTGGGCCTTGGCGCGAGGGTGGCCTCAGCGATTCGCGGGCGCGGGAGTCGGCCCCGTCGGCGTCGTCTCGAAGAGCACGGCGGTTTCGTTGCTCGTGCTTCCGAGGATGCCGAGGATCACGCGTTTCTCGCGCCTGCGCTCGGCGACGATGCCGACCCCTGGCACCACGAACAGCTCGCTGCGCACCTCGGCGCGCGCCGCGTCGAGCCTGGCGTCGAAGCGCAACTCGGCGACCACGGCGGTCAGGCGCTTGCCCAGGTGCTCGACGTCGCACTCGCCCACGATGGCCAGCGAGCGGCGTGCCGTGCCGCGTGCGCGCACCGCGTTCCCGGGCACCGTGCGGACCTCCATCGGGCTCTCGCCCGCGCACGGCGCATCGGGCGAGAGCGTGCGCGGCGCGAAGGGCAGGGGCTCCGCGAACACACTTCGCATGGACTCGCCCAGCGTCTCGACCTCTGCGAGCCGAAGGAGCCCGTCTTCCGCCTCGATCAGATGCAGGCGCTCCTCGGTGCGGCCATCCCGCTCGCGCACGAGCACAAGGCGGCCGTTCTCCCGCACGGTGCGGTCGACCGCGGTGGCGCCCGCATCGTCGCCTTCGGTCACGCGCGCGCGTGCGTCGAACCCCTCTGCGGGGAGCAGGTCGGCTGCGGCAAGCGTGCGCTCGGTCGTGCGGACCACGCCCGATGCGAACGAAACCGCGGGTTGCGCCTTGCCGGCAGTGCAGCCACCGCACGCCCACGCGAGTGCAGCGAGCGCTCCAAGCACGCAGGCACGCAGCGTGGCGTTGCGCACCATCAGTCCACCGGAAGCCCCTTCGACTTCCACAGCGCGCGCAGGTCCTCGAGCTTGATCAGTTCCGTGACCGAGCCATCGACGTCGATGCGCCGCACGCGCTTGCCGCGCTCGTCGAACTCCTGCACGGTCTTGGCGGGAGACGAGCCCTGCCGCGTCTCGAGCCGCCAGCCCTTCGCGGTGCGCGACCAGGTCTCGTGACGCTGCGGCAGCTTCTGCTCGCGCTGATCGAAGGCGTAGTCCTTGAACACGACCGGCGTCGATCCTGCGGCAGACGCATCGCTCGCGCGCGGCAGGAGCTCGCCGAGCACGATCAGTTCGGCCTGCGAGAAATAGGCCGGAGGGACAGCCCACTCCTGCGGCTCGCGCGTCATGCCGTCGCGGCTCGACACGATCACCTGCAGCACCGGCCGAGGCGCGCCTGCGCTCGGGGCCAGTCGCAGTCCGGTCTGCGCGCTCGAGCGGCTTGCGCGCTTGTGGCGTTCGGTCGTGCGGATCGACCATGCCTCCGACATGCGGTCCCACCGCACGAAATAGCGGCTTTGCGCATCGACCGTATGCGTGGGGTCGTCGTTCACGACGATGCGCGCATCGATCGACGCGAGCAGGCCGCGCTCGTTCTCCTCGCCCTTGAACTTCGCGGGATCCTTCGATGCGTCGACCTCGCCCTGTCGGCCCTCGCGCACGCGAATGACCATGTAGCCGTAGTCCTGCTTCTGGTCGCGCGCCGCGCCCGCCGAGTCGCTGCGCCACATGCGGTAGATCCGCGGCTCCTCGTCGATCGTGGCGCGAAGCCGCGCCTCGTCGATCGCGCTCGCGATCTCTGCACCGCGCACGAGGAGATCCATGTCCTCCGCGGCGGCCTTGGCCACGTCGCGCAGCGCGATGGTGGCGAAGCTGCGCTCGAGCAGGGGCCGCGCCGACGCGAACGAGCCCTCCACGATCAGCATCGAGAACGCGAGGTACTCGTCGGGCGCGCGCGGCAACGCGAGCATGCCCATGATCCCGCGTCCGCCTGCCTCGAGCGGCACCGCCAGGTACGCGATGTGCCCGTCGAGCGCGCCGGCCTTGAACGCATCGCTCGCGATCAGCTCGACCTTCGGGTCGCGCGAACGAACTTCCGCGATGTAGTCTTCGCACTGGCTGCGTGCATTGGTGCCCGGCTTCGAGGCGGTGATCGACGTCGCGCGCACCCGCCAGCCGGGCTGCTCGCCCTCCTCGGCCAGGAGATAGCTGAGCGACTTGCCGCGCTCGATCCGTACGGCGGAGCCGACGGGCACCCGCATGGTGAATCCGAGACCCTCCGCGTCGAGGGGCGTTTCAGCGAGACCGCCGACGGGGGCGGTGGGGCGGTTCGGCGGGGCGGCTTGGTCCGAGAATGCGCGGCTCGCCAGGCTTCCAGCGACTGCAAGCAGCGCTAAGACGACCAGCTTGGGCGCGTTCAGCAGTCGAGGCCGCGCGATGTGTGAGGTCATGCCGAAACTCCGGAGGACGCGAGCAAAGCACGGATACTACGGTGACGATGCATGGCGCGTGAGCATGGACCCGCCCGCGAGTGCGCGCGAACATCGACCAATAACCGCATTTGTGCCGCGAGAGCCCATCGTCCTCGACACAGCGCGTTGACAGGCACGGTGGATTTGCTATCCTCGCCGATTCGCGCCACTTCGGCTATGCCGCCGTTGGGCGTGATCGTCTCTCCGCATCTTCTCGCCGTTCACTGGATGGCTTGAAGCGCGAAGGGCGAGTTGGCAAGTGAGGACAGTCCGTTGGAGGCGGTGTGAATCACCGCCAAAACCCTTCGAAACACGAACGAACACGAGGCGACACTCAATGACTGGCGGCAAGTTCCGGATTCGCATGGAGGCCTACGACCACCAAGCTCTCGACGCTTCGGCGCGCGAGATCGTCGATCAGGCCAAGCGCACCGGCGCACGCGTCGCGGGACCGATCCCGCTGCCGACGCGCCGCGAGATCTACACCGTCAATCGTTCGCCGTTCATCGACAAGAAGTCGCGCGAGCAGTTCGAGATCCGGACGCACAAGCGCGTCATCGACATCACGGATTGGAATCACCGGACCACCGATGCGCTTCAGCGCCTCGTCGTGCCGGCTGGTGTGTTCCTCCGAATCAAGGCTTAACCGCTTCGGCGAGGGACTCGCCGAAGCTAGAGGGCGTGACCCAACCGCTCCGGCGAAGAACTCGCCGCAGCGACAGGCGCAGGGATGGTCCCTGCGCCGAACCGCGAAGCAAGCGTCATGTGCGCTCGAACGAGCGAACCCCTGACGGAAACCCTAGAAAGATCCCGAAGCAGCAATGAGCAGCACTGCACTCAAGATCGCGATCCTCGGCCGGAAGGTCGGCATGACCCGCTACTTCCTCGAGGACGGCCGGAACATCCCCGTCACCGTCATCGAGGCAGGTCCCTGCGTCGTCACGCAGGTCAAGACCGCCGACCGCCACGGCTACTCGGCCGTCCAGATCGCCTTCGACGACATGAAGGCGCGCAACTCGACGATCCCGATGATCGGTCACGATGCGAAGGCGGGCTCCGCCCCCAAGCGCATGCACCGTGAGATCCGTGTTGCCGACGACGCTGCTGCCAACGGCTTCCAGCTCGGCCAGACCATCGACGTGAGCGCGCTCGAGGGCACGCAGTACGTCGACGTCGTCGGCACGAGCAAGGGTAAGGGTTTCGCGGGCAACATGAAGCGAAACAACTTCAAGGGCATGTGCGCCACGCACGGCACCGAGCGCAAGCACCGCACTTCGGGTGGCATCGGCTCCCACGGCACCGACCGTGGTCACGGCGCCAAGATCAAGAAGGGCAAGCGCATGTCGGGCCACATGGGTGACGAGCGCGTCACCGTGCGCAGCCTTGACGTCGTCAAGATCGATGCCGAGAAGAACCTGCTGCTCGTCAAGGGCCCGGTTCCCGGCGCAAACGACGGATACCTCTACATCCGTCCGGCCACGCGCCTGTTCAAGCGCAAGGCCAAGAAGCTCGCGAAGAAGTGATCGCGGGCAGTTGAGGAAGGTCGAGGAAACTCGAGCCGGCGCGGGAGCTGGCGCGAGTGCGTGTGAGGTGAAGTGACTGCCTGAGCCCCGCAACAGGGGACTCAGGCGCCAGCGAGGCCCGAGAGGGAACCGGCTGGCAAGACAAACATCGGGTCGAACGCCGAGTCCGACGGTCAAGTCGAACGACAAGGCAAGACCCATTCACCGAGTTGACTCCTGCCGCGTGCCGCCAAACAACAGGCACGCGGAGGATGAAGCGAAGAGCGGGCGAAGCCCGCGAGAGGCGAAGCACATGATCGAACTACCGATCTACGATTCCACTGGCAAGAAAGTCGACAGCCTGAAGATTGACGAGCAGACGCTCGGCGGAGAGATCCGTCACGCACTCCTCAAGCAGGCCTACGTCATCACCCACGGCAACCAGCGACAGGGCTCCGCGCGCACCAAGAGCCGCGGAGACATCGAGGGTTCGACCCGCAAGCTCTACAAGCAGAAGGGCACCGGCAACGCGCGCGCCGGCGCCGCCCGTACGCCGATCCGCAAGGGCGGCGGTGTGACGTTCAAGAAGACCCGCACCCGCGAGGACTTCCGCACGGAGCTTCCCAAGAAGATGCGCCGCCTTGCCAACCGCAACGCGCTGCTCGCCAAGCTCGTCGACAACGAGGTCAAGTGCTTCGCAGCGCTCGACTTCAAGGCGCCGAAGACCTCGGACTTCGCCAAGATGATGGAGGCGGTCGGCGTCAACCGCACCTGCCTCGTCGCCACCGACAAGACCAACCGCAACGCGCTGCTGTCGGCCCGCAACCTGGCCAACGTGCACGTGTGCCGCATCGACCAGCTCAACGCGTTCGAGCTGCTCAACCACCGTTTCCTGGTGGTTGACAAGGCCGCGCTCGTCTCGTTCCTCAACGAGACCTGCTTCGAGGCTCCTGCTGCGAAGGAGACCAAGTAAATGGATCCGATCCACGTCATCGTCCGTCCCATCGTGACCGAGAAGGCGACCTGGGGCTCCGGCCACCACAACCGCTTCGCGTTCGAGGTGTCGCGCCTTGCCAGCAAGACCGACATCAAGAAGGCCGTCGAGTCGCTCTACAAGGTCCGCGTCGTCGGCGTCGCCACCCAGAACCGCCACATCCGCGCCCGCGCCTACCGCTACGGCGTCGTCGAGGGCAAGGTCTGGAAGCGCGCCGTCGTCAAGATCCACCCCGAAGACAAGATCGAGCTCTTCTGATCCAGAGCTGAGGTAGACCACCATGGCAATTCGCGTTTACAAGAAGGTCACCAACGGACGCCGCAACGCGTCGGTGAACCTCCATTCGGAAGTGACCAAGAAGTCGCCCGAGAAGAGCCTCCTCGCTCCGCTCGTCCGCGGTTCCGGCCGCAACGTGCAGGGCAAGATCACGATCCTCGGCCGCGGCGGCGGTCACAAGCGCCGCTACCGCAAGATCGATTTCCGCCGCAACAAGGACGGCGCGGCGACCGTCGTCGGCATCGAGTACGACCCCAACCGCTCGGCGCACATCGCCCTCGTCAAGTTCGCTGACGGCGAAGTGCGCTACATCCTCTCGCCGAAGGGCCTGAAGGACGGCGACGTGGTCACGAGCTCGGACGACGCGGTCGATCCGAAGCCCGGCAACTGCATGCCGCTCAAGCACATTCCGACCGGTCTCGCCGTGCACAACGTCGAGGTCGAGCCGGGTGCCGGTGGCCGGATGTGCCGCGGCGCTGGCATGTACGCGCGCCTGACCAACAAGGAAGGCCGTTGGGCGACCCTCGTGCTCCCGTCGGGTGAAATCCGCCAGGTGTCGATGGAGTGCCGCGCCACTGTCGGCGAAGTCGGCAACTCGGATCACTCGAACGTGGTCATCGGCAAGGCCGGCCGCAACCGCTGGAAGGGCCGTCGTCCGACGACCCGTGGTATCGCCATGAGCCACCACACCCACCCGCACGGCGGTGGCTCGGTGTCGAAGGGCGGTCGCGAGCCCGTCAACCACTCCGGCACGCAGGCCAAGGGTGGTCGCACCCGTCGCTACGGCAAGTCGAGCGACTCGCGCATCATCCGTCGCCGCAAGAGCAAGCGCTACGGCCAGCTCAAGCTCTGAGCCGCGCGCCCGTCGTGAACTGAGAAGTCAGCCAGCCAGTCAGCAAGAACCCAACGCCGCGTGTGCGGCGGTCACTCCCGAGAACACACCATGTCTCGTTCGCTCAAGAAGGGTCCCTACGTCGTCGAGAGCCTGTACCGCAAGGTCCAGAAGCAGGAGGCGTCCAGCAAGCGCACTCCCATCAAGACGTGGGCGCGCGCCTGCACCATCGTGCCGGAGTTCATCGGTCACACCTTCCAGGTGCACAACGGACGCCAGTTCGTCGACGTGTACTGCACCGAGGACATGGTCGGCCACAAGCTCGGCGAGTTCTCGCACACCTGCACGTTCCGCGGCCACACGAACAAGAAGGAAGAACTCAAGTCCTGAGCCCGGCTCCGGACCTGTGAGGTAACCCACCATGGCATTCCAAGCCAGCCACCGATTCGCCCGCATCGCGCCCCGCAAGGCGCGCCTCGTCGCGGACATGATCCGCGGGAAGCGCGTCGATGAGGCGCTCACCGCCCTCGACTTCTCGAAGAAGCGTGGCTCCGCGTTCATCGCGGTCGTGCTCAAGAGCGCGATCGCCAACGCGGAGGAGAAGAACGCCGATCCGACCAAGCTCGTCGTGAGCGAGTCCCGTGTCGACGAGGGTCCGACCCTCGATCGCTTCCAGCCCAAGGACCGCGGCCGCGCGCACCCCATCCGCAAGCGCACGAGCCACATTCACATCGCAGTCGAGGAGCGCGGGGCGTAATCGCCTCGGAGATTCACTATGGGACAGAAGGTCCATCCATTCGGTTTCCGCGTCGGCATCACCGAAGCCCATCGCTCGCGCTGGTTCGCACCGAAGGCGCTGTTCGGTAGCCTCCTCGTCGAGGACTACAAGATCCGCCAGTACGTCGACAAGCGGCTCAACCGCACGCCGCCGTTCGCCGCGGTCAGCGACATCCTCATCGAGCGCACGCGCGACGAGCTGACGGTCATCGTCAAGACCGCCCGTCCGGGCCAGGTCGTCGGACTCCGCGGCGCTGGAATCGAGTCGCTCACGAAGGATCTCCAGACCCTCACCGGCCGCAAGGTCGTGCTCAAGGTCGTCGAGATCAAGAATCCCGACCTCGACGCGAAGCTCATCGCCGAGAGCATCGGCGAGCAGCTCAAGAAGCGCGCGAACTTCCGCCGCGTTCTCAAGATGCGCGCCGAGAGCTCCATGCAGAACGGTGCCAAGGGCATCCGCATCCTCCTCGCCGGCCGTCTCGGTGGCGCGGAGATGAGCCGCACCCTCGACACCCGCCTCGGCTCGATCCCGCTGTCGACGCTCCAGGCGAACGTCGAGTACGCGGTCGCGCACAGCTCGACCAACTACGGCGTGATCGGCGTGAAGGTGTGGGTCTTCAAGGGCCTGTACACCGAGCACGACGAGGATCAGACCCACTCGAGCGCAGCGGGTGGCCGCGCGCGCGCACGCGGGCGCCGCTGATCGGATTCGGCGGAGCTCCCGCCGTTCCTGGGTCCGCACCGCGGGCCCGACTGCTGATGAGCTGAGAAGGTTTCGTAACTCCCCCCGCGCAACACCTCGGTGAGGCGCGAATGAAAGACAGAAGACAGAAGAGGACCCCATGTCCAACCTGATGCCAAAGCGAGTCAAGTTCCGCAAAGAGCAGCGCGGCAAGCTGAAGGGCAACGCCACGCGCGGCAATTACGTCGCGTTCGGCGACTACGGCCTGCAGACCCTCGAGCCGCACTGGCTGACCGGTCGCCAGATCGAGGCTGGTCGTATCGCGGCGCAGCACTTCCTCCGCCGTCAGGGCAAGATCTTCATCCGCGTCTTCCCCGACAAGCCGATCTCGAAGAAGCCGCTCGAGACCCGAATGGGTACCGGAAAGGCCGACGTCGACTACTGGGCGGCGCGCATCAAGCCCGGCACGATCCTCTTCGAGGTGGCCGGCGTCCCCGAGGACCTCGCGAAGCAGGCCCTCGCGCGCATCGCGTACAAGATGCCCGTCAAGTGCCGCTTCGTGGGTCGTCGCATCGCCGTGTAAACGAAAGAAGAGAACCACATGAAGTCCGCAGAAGTCCGCAAGCTCTCCAACGACGACCTCAAGGGTGAGGCCACGCGCCTCCGCCGCGAGCTCTTCGATCTCCGTTGCCAGGCGACCACTGAAAAGGTCGCCGACAACTCGCGCATCGGCAAGGCGCGCAAGGATCTTGCCCGCGTCCTCACCGAGCAGAATTCCCGCGCGAAGGGCGCGAAGGCGTAATCGCCCCCGCGATCGTCAGACTTAGGAAACGAACCATGCCGACGAACAACGAACTCGTCATCCCCGAGACCTCCCCGCGCCGCATCGGCGTCGTGCAGAGCGACAAGCGCAACAAGACCCGCAAGGTCGTGATTGCGTACTCCGGAAAGCACGCGAAGTACGGCAAGACGATGCGCAAGCGCACCGTCCTCCAGGTCCACGACGAGAAGAACGAGTCGCATCTCGGCGACCGTGTCGAGGTGGCCGAGTGCCGCCCGATCTCGAAGACCAAGGCCTGGGTGCTCGTCCGCGTCGTCGAGCGTGCGCCCGAAGGTGGCGCAGTGAGCTTCGGTGAGAGCGCCTGATCAAGTCAGCAAGCAAGTGAATGACGCCGGCACCGCCGGCGATGGAGCCAAGCAATGATCCAGAAGGAATCACGACTCGAGGTTGCCGACAACAGCGGCGCGAAGGAAGCCATGGTCATCGGCGTCCTCGGTTCCTCGACGGCCACCGGCCGCTTCACCCGTCTGACGATGGGCATCGGCGACCGCGTCGTCTGCACCGTCAAGAAGGCGCTGCCCAACGGCGACGTCAAGGCCGGCGACAAGGTCCAGGCCGTCATCGTCCGCTGCAAGTTCCCGACCCGCCGCGAGGACGGCTCGTACGTGCGCTTCGACTCGAACGCCTGCGTGCTCGTCGACAAGGACGGCAATCCGAAGGGCACCCGCATCTTCGGCGCCGTGGCCCGCGAGCTCCGCGAGAAGAACTTCATGAAGATCGTGTCGCTCGCGACGGAGGTGATCTAAACATGCCACGCCACATTCGCAAGGGTGACACCGTCATTGTGACCCGAGGCCGCTCGAAGGGCGTCGTCGGGGAGATCCTCCGCATCGTCGACGAAGGCGAGCGCGTGGTGGTCAAGGGTGCCAACATCCAGACCAAGCACGTGAAGCCCACGCAGGCCCGTCCTCAGGGGCAGATCGTCAAGGAAGAGGGTCCGATCCACAACTCGAACGTGAGCCCCGTCGTCGACGGCAAGCCCACCCGCGTGCGGTTCGTCACCAAGCCGGACGGTTCCAAGGTTCGTGTCGCCGCCCGCGGTGGCAAGGAACTGCACACGCTTCACGGTCCCCGCAAGTAAGGGTTCCCGAAACGAGGGAACTCGCAGACGGCGCGGCACAAGCGCCCATCGAATGCACCCGCCAAGGTCACGGACTCCGTGACACAGCAGAAAGAAGAGCCCCATGGCCCACGTCATCCGAAACTACCCCCGTCTCCAGCAGGCCTACATCGACACCGTCGGTCCGAAGGCCATCAAGGAGTTCGGTCTCGACAACAAGCACCAGCTTCCGCGCCTGACGAAGGTCGTGGTGAACGCCGGCATCGGCAAGTACCTCGACAACGCCAAGCTCAAGCCCGAGGTGCGCGACCAGTTCATCAAGAACTTCTCGACGATCACGGGCCAGAAGCCCATCATGATCAAGGCCAAGAAGGCCGTCTCGCAGTTCCGCGTGCGCGAGGGCATGCCGTCGGCCTTCATGGTCACGCTGCGCCGGGACCGCATGTGGCACTTCATGGACCGCCTCATCAACCTGGCGATCCCCCGTATCAAGGACTTCCGCGGCGTGAAGGACCGGTCGTTCGACAAGGGCGGCTCGTACTCGATGGGCCTCACCGAGCAGGCCGTGTGGCCTGAGATCAACATGGCCAACGCCACGATCACGCACGGCATGCACATCACGTTCGTGTTCGAGAATTCGGACCCCAAGATGAGCCGCTTCGTGCTCGCCGAGCTCGGCATGCCGTTCGTCAAGCCGGAAGATCGCAAGAAGAAGAGCTGAAACGATTCCCCCAGTCGCGCACTGAATCACCCCCGCGCACAGAACACACGGATCCCACCACATGGCCAGCACGCGTACCTTCAACAAGATGAAGCGCAAGCCGAAGTTCAGCACCCGTAGCGAGGTGCGTTGCGAGATCACGGGCCGCAAGCGCGGCGTGTACCGCAAGTTCCGCATCTGCCGTCACATGCTCCGCGAGCTCGCGCTCCAGGGCATGATTCCCGGCATGCGCAAGGCCAGCTGGTGATCCGCAACCGAACTCAGTGAACCGATCGACTCGCCCCGCGGAATGCCGCGGGGGACAGGAGCCTAAGAAATGTCCGTCCAAGACCTCACCGCCGACATGCTCACCCGCATCCGCAACGCCGTGCGGAATCGCGAGAAGTCCGTCGTCGTGATCAGCAACAAGCTCAACCGCGGCGTCGTCGGCGTCCTCAAGGACGAGGGCTACATCTCCGACTTCGAGTGCATCGCCGATGGCCGCCAGGGCATCATCCGCATCGCGCTCAAGTACGGCACGCGCGGCGAGAACATCATCAACGAGATCCGCCGCGTGTCGAAGACGGGCTGCCGTACCTACGCGCCCGTCGGCGACCTGCCGCGCCCGCTGCAGGGCCTCGGCATCTCGATCGTGTCGACCAGCCGTGGAATCATGTCCGACCGCAAGGCGCGCGAGATGCGCGTTGGCGGAGAGGTCGTCGCGACGGTCTGCTAAGGCCGCACGCGAATCAAGCAACTAGACGACGCAGTCGCACCGACTGAACAGAGACCGACAGGAGTCAGCCATGTCGCGCATCGGAAAGAAGCCCATCATCGTCCCCGGCAACTGCAAGGTGGCCGTGAACGCGAACACCCGCGAGGTCGCCATCACCGGCCCCAAGGGCGACACGCTCAAGGTGTCGTACCGTCCCGAGGTCTCGGTGGCCTGGAACGAGAAGGATCGCCACATCGTCGTCACGACCGACATGGCGAAGCTCGAGGAAGGCAACCGCAAGGCCTTCTGGGGTACGACCCGCGCCAACATCAACAACTGCATCAAGGGCGTCACCGAGGGCTACTCGGAGAAGCTCGAGGTCATCGGCGTCGGCTACAGCGTGAAGGTCGCGGGCAAGAACCTCGACCTCAAGCTCGGCTACGCGAACCTGATCTCGCTCCCGATCCCGCAGGGCGTCAAGGTCGATATCGCCACTGAAGGCGGCATCTTCGTGACCGTGAGCGGTGCCGACCGCCAGCGCGTCGGCGAGTTCGCGGCGGCCATCCGTTCGAAGCGCAAGCCGGAGCCGTACAACGGCAAGGGCATCAAGTACGTGGGCGAGACCATCATCCGCAAGCAGGGCAAGGCGACCGGCGGCTAAACCGGGCCGCGGCGGATCGCGCGTCCTACGCGCGGTGTCCGCAGGAACCTGGCACGCCACCGAACGCAATCAGACAGAAGGCAGCACACCATGAACCGCATGACCAACAAGCGCGTCCGTCGAGCCCGCCGCAAGCAGGGCATCCGCAAGGAGATCCTCGGTGTTCCCGAGCGTCCGCGCCTCTCGGTGTTCCGTTCGCTCAACCACGTGTACGCGCAGGTCATCGACGACCTGACCGGCAAGACCGTCGCATCGGCTTCGACCCGCGACAAGGGCTTTGCCGAGAAGGGCGCCAAGATGTCCGAGGCGACCGCCGTGGGCAAGCTCGTCGCCGAGCGCGCGAAGGAGAAGGGCGTGTCGAAGGTCGTCTTCGACCGCAACGGCTACCTCTATCACGGCCGCATCAAGGCGCTCGCCGACGGTGCGCGCGA
Source organism: Phycisphaerales bacterium (assembly GCA_044341665.1). Taxonomy (GTDB): domain Bacteria; phylum Planctomycetota; class Phycisphaerae; order Phycisphaerales; family SM1A02; genus QWPT01. The sequence continues at coordinate 12,800 of JBIIRG010000016.1, forward strand.
GGCCGGACTCCAGTTCTGATCGATCACACCCCGGCCTGCCGCTGAGAAGGCGGCTGGCTGAACGAAGACAGGTTTCACCATGGCAGAGCTCATCGACGAAACTTCATCCATCGAGTCGACGACCGTCGGCGTCTACCGCACCTCGTCGACCGTCGCAGGCGGTCGCCGCTTCAGCTTCTCGGCAATGGTCGTGGTCGGTGACCGCGGCGGTCGCGCCGGCATCGGCTACGCGAAGTCGAACCAGGTGCCCCAGGCGATCGAGAAGGCGCAGAAGGAAGGCCGTCGCAAGATGAGCCAGTTCCAGATGCAGTCGAAGACGATCCCGCACATGGTCGTTGGTCGCTTTGGCGCGACGACCGTCAAGCTCATGCCCGCTGCGCCCGGTACGGGCGTCATCGCAGGCGCCGCGGTGCGCGCGGTGCTCGAGATGATCGGCGTGCAGGACTGCCTGACCAAGGTCTACGGTTCGAGCAACCAGAAGAACGTGGTCAAGGCCACGATGGCGGCCCTCGGAACCCTCCGTTCGCGGCAGCAGGTCGAGACTCTTCGCGGCGTCTCTCTCCCCGAGACGGGCGTGGAGCAGGCGATCAAGCGCGGAATGGCCTTCATGCCCCAGAACAAGGGCGGCGAGAAGATGGCGGCACCCAAGAACACCGTCGGCGAGGAGAATCGCCGTGGTGGTCGCGGTGGTCCGCGCGGCGGTGGCCGTGGTCGCCGCTTCGGCGAGGGCGAGTCCGCACCCGCCCAGTCTGCGCCCGCCCAGTCTGCGCCCGCCCAGTCGGCGCCTGCACCCGCGGCGACCGATGCCCCCTCGGCTGGCTGATCAGGACGCAGACGGCGGCTCTCGCCGTTGGCGCCCACGACAGGGAAGTGACCGAAGTTAGGAAGTGGCCGAAGTTGATGCAAACGGACGCCACGGAACGACATACGTAACCGATCGATTTCAGTCTTTTCCGGCGCCCTGCGCCGTTCTGGAGAGTTCCAGTCATGATGATCCACGACATCACCGCCAAGGTCGGCCCGCACAAGAAGAGCAAGCGCCTCGGTCGCGGCGAAGGCAGCGGCAAGGGCGGCACCTCGGGTCGCGGCCACAAGGGCGCCAAGAGCCGCGCCGGCTGGAACAGCCGTCCGTCCTACGCGGGCGGTGCGACGCCGTTCGCCCGCCGCTTCCCCAAGCGCGGCTTCTCGAACGCGGGCTTCCGCACCGAGCACTACGTGATCAACGTCCGAGACCTCGAGAAGCACTTCGAGGCGGGCGCCACGGTGGACATCGACACGCTGGTCAAGCTGGGACTTGTGCCGAACAGCAAGCTCGGCCTCAAGGTGCTCGGCACCGGCGACCTCAAGAAGAAGCTCAATGTGGTCGCCGCCGCGTTCAGCGCCAGCGCCAAGAGCAAGATCGAGGCCGCAGGCGGAACCTGCACCGAAGCGGGCAAGTGAACTTGCCGATGATGAACCGAGATCAGTGAACGATCAGCCGCTTCTGCGGCTTCGACAGAGCCCTTTCGTGAAGGGTGACAGAAGTTCGATCAGCGCTCAGAGAGGTCTTGAGGCTCGTTCGAGAATGGTGGCCCGGAGTACGGGAAGTTCGGTGCTCGTGGCTTTGAGACTGGCTTCGCTCCGAACCTGATTATCCGAGTCCCTGATGTTTCAAGCCTTCGCGAACATCTTCAAGGTCCCTGAGCTCCGTCGGCGCGTGCTGTTCACGCTCGGACTGCTCGCCATCTACCGTCTCGGCTTTGTGATTCCGCTCGTGGGCGTGAACCCCGACGAGATCGCCAAGGCGGTCCAGAACACCGACGACAGCACCGGGTTCGGTCGCATCGCGCAGTATGCGTCGATCTTCTCGGGCGGCAGCCTCCAGCAGTCGACGATCTTCGGCCTCGGCATCATGCCGTACATCACGGCGTCGATCATCTTCCAGCTCCTGACGACGGTGTGGAAGCCGCTGCAGGACCTGAAGAAGGACGGCATGTCGGGCCAGCAGAAGATCAACGAGTACACGCGCTACGCGACCGTGGCGCTGTGCATCATCCAGGGCTCCATGTGGCTCTCGTACATGGTCCAGCAGCGCTGGATCGAGCCGAGCTTCCAGGACAATCTGTTCGTGTTCTACGCGGCCGGCCTCGCCGGCCTGACGGCAGGCAGCCTGTTCCTCATGTGGCTTGGCGAGCAGATCGACAAGTACGGCATCGGCAACGGCATCTCGCTCATCCTCACCTGCGGCATCGTCGCGGGCATGCCGGGTGCCGTGATGTGGATCGTGGACAACTTCGATCCGTCGATCAACACCGACAAGCTCTCGCCCGTTGGTCTTATCGCGCTCGTCGCTGGATTCTTCCTGGTCGTGGCCGGCGCGATCCTCATCACCGTCGCCCAGCGCCGGATCCCGATCCAGCAGGCCAAGCACACCCGTGGACGTCGCGTGTTCGGTGGACAGCGCCAGTACCTGCCGCTGCGCCTGAACCACGCCGGCGTCATGCCGATCGTGTTCGCGAGCTCGCTCATGATCTTCCCGTCGATGGTCTTCGGCTGGCTCGCCACGAGCGCCGACAGCACCACCCCGACGTGGTGGCAGAGCACGACCAACTTCCTGCGCGTGAACAGCGAGGTCGGTCAGTTCCCCTACATCTTCACCGAGATCCTCCTGATCTTCTTCTTCAGCTACTTCTGGACGACGGTGCAGTTCAGCCCCGACGAGATGTCCAAGCAGCTGAAGCAGAGCGGGTCGTTCATCCCTGGCTACCGTCCGGGTCCGCGCACCGCCGAGTACCTCGAGACCGTGATGAACCGCATCACCTATGTGGGATCGGGCTTCCTCGCGGCGATCGCGGTCATCCCGACCGTGGTCAGCAGCAGCCTGAACGTTCCGCTTAACGTGTCGCAGTTCCTTGGCGGAACTGGTCTCCTCATCGTGGTGAGCGTCGGTCTCGACCTCATCCAGCGCATCGAGGCCAACCTGCTCATGCGCAACTATTCCGGCTTCCTCTCGCAGGGAGCCAACGACGCCAAGGCTCCGCGCATCAGGAGTCGAACGAGTTGACATGAGCGATGGCGCCACCATCGCCCCCGCGCGCCTCGCGCGCAGCAACCGCGGTGCCTCCCGAGTCTTGCACGGAGGAACCGCGGTTTCGCCTCGCGTTCCGATCGCGCTGCGCTCGGCTGAGGACATGGCGGGATTGCGGGCCGCCGGGGCGCTTGTGGCCCGTGCGCTCGAGCGTGCGACCGACGCCTGCGTGCCGGGAATGACGACGGGTGGGCTGGACGCCCTGATCCGTTCGACGATCGAAGCAGGGGGCGGCAGCCCCGTGTTCCTCGGCTACCGCGGAAGCCGCTCGTCCAACATGGGCGAGCGCCCCCCGTATCCCGCGTCGAGCTGCATCTCGGTCAACGACGAGCTGGTGCACGGCGTGCCAGGCGGCCGCGTGATCCGCTGCGGCGATGTCGTTTCGATCGACGCCGGGGCGCGGCTCGACGGCTGGTGCGCCGACAGTGCGGTGAGCGTGTGCGTGGGCGAGGTCTCGCCCGCCGCGTGCGCTCTGGTCGACTGCGCCGAAGACATGCTCTCGCACGCGATCGCGGCGATTCGCCCTGGAGTGCGCTGGAGCACGATCGCGCGCGAGCTCGAGTCGATTGCCGCTTCGCACGGCATGACGGTCGCGGTCGATTTCGTCGGGCACGGCATTGGCCGCGACCTGCACGAGCCGCCGCAGGTGCCGTGCAGCGTGTATGCGTCGTTCCTCGCGGGCGGTGACTTCACGCTGCGTCCGGGCATGGTGCTGGCGATCGAGCCCATGGTCGTGCTCGAGGCACCCCGTCGCAACGACCGAGGCGAACTCGTGAATCCCAACGTCACGCTCGCGGGCGACGGATGGACCGTGATGGTCGATTCGCGCGCCCTGAGCTGCCACGTCGAGCACACCGTTGCGGTCACCCGCGATGGTTCGGAGGTGCTCACGGCCCGCCGAAGCGTGCGGACGGCGGCTGAGCGTTCCGCAGTACATCCTCTGCACGATCCAGCGCCTCTCGCGCGCAGGGTCGGCTGACACCGTCCGACACCCAGACAATCAAAGAGCAGAAACCCAAACGAAGGCCCGTCACCCAGATGGCGAAGGAAGACAAGATCACCCTCGACGCCGAGGTCACCGAAGCGTTGCCCGACGCGATGTTCAAGGTCCGACTGCAGAACGACCAGGAGATCATCGCGTACGTGAGCGGCAAGATGCGGAAGTTTTTCATCCGCATCCTGCCCGGCGACCGCGTGACCGTGGAGATGAGCCCGTACGACATGACCAAAGGCCGAATCGTCTACCGCTACTGATTGCGGTGGAGTCACGACCGAGAACCAATGCCCTCCCCAGGGAGGGCTCTACAGAACGTCAGAGAACTGAAGACAGGAGACCACCATGAAGGTTCGCTCGAGCATCAAGCGCCGTACCCGTGACTGCCAGATCGTTGTCCGCAAGGGCAAGCGACTGGTGATCAACAAGAAGAATCCTCGCCTGAAGCAGCGGCAGGGCTGACTTCAATCGGAATTTGGGTACAATCGCCCCTTCCCCCCTCGCCGAACGCTCGGTCGGGAGGCAAGGCGGGGCACATCGGAAACATCCGCATGCACTCGGCAGTTGGCCGCGTGCTGCAACAAAGTGTGGAGCGCTGCAGCGGAACTGCACGCGCTGACCGGAGCCTGACATGCCGCGAATCGCTGGTATCGACATTCCTGAGAAGAAGAAGATTGGCGTCTCGCTGCGCTACGTGTTCGGCATCGGGCCGAAGGTTGCGCTCGACATTCTCCGCGAGGTCGGCATCGACCCCGAGCGTCGTACCAACGACCTCAAGGAGCAGGAGATCGCGCAGATCGCCGGCATCATCGACGCGAAGATCGTGGTCGAGGGTGCGCTGCGCCGCCAGATCCAGCAGGACATCCAGCGCCTCAAGGACATCAAGAGCTACCGCGGCGACCGTCACCGCCGCAGCCTTCCCGTGCACGGTCAGCGCACGCGCTCCAACTCGCGCACGCGCAAGGGCAAGAAGAAGACCGTCGCCGGCAAGAAGGGCGTGAAGGGCTAATTGACGACGGCATGCGCCGGGCCGCGATGAGATCGCGGCGCGTCGCGCGAGCCTCGCAGAGCACTTTCCGCATCAGACGAAAGATCACGAGAGACACACATGAACACGCCCACCCCGGCAGCATCATCGGCCCCCAAGAAGAAGCTTCGCAAGAACGTGCTTCGCGGCATCGTGCACGTGAACGCCACCTTCAACAACACGCTCGTCACCATCACCGACGTCAACGGCGAGACCATCGCCTGGGACTCGGCCGGCACCGTCGGCTTCAAGGGTGCGCGCAAGTCGACGCCGTTCGCGGCGAGCCGCGCCTCTGAGAAGGCCGTTGGCAAGGCGAAGCGCGTCGGCCTCAAGGAGGTCGAGGTTCGCGTGAAGGGTCCGGGACCGGGTCGCGAGAGCGCGATCACCGCGCTTCAGGCCAACGGCCTGCGCGTGACCGCGGTCGAGGATCACACTGCGATCCCGTTCAACGGCTGCCGTCCGCCGAAGAAGCGCCGCGTCTGAGTTGAAGGGGCCCGGGTCGGCGCACGGCGTCAGCCTCGGCCTCATGTTGGAACACATCCGCTGCGCCCACGAAAGTGGCTGCAGCGGCTTTCAGGATCCCCGCACAGAAGGCACCCATCGTTCGACAGCGATGGTCATCCGAGCTGCAGGGGTGTCGAAGAAGGGCGGAAGCCCGGATCTGTCGAAAGCCCGGAATGGGCATCAGGAGTTTTGCATGCACCTTCGTTGGCGCGGTCTCGATCTTCCCGCAAACGTCCAGTCGGACCCCAAGTTCCGCTCGCCCACCTTCGCGCGTTTTGTCGCGGAGCCGTTCGAGCCTGGTTTCGGCACGACCATTGGCAACAGCCTGCGTCGCGTGCTGCTCTCCTCGATCGAGGGCGCCGCGATCACCAAGATCAAGATCAAGGGCGTGACGCATGAGTTCTCGACGATCCCGGGCGTGCTCGAGGACGTCGTCGACATCATCCTGAACATCAAGGGCATCGTCGTTGCGATGGAGGGCGATGGCCCGCGCACCATGAAGCTCTCGGCAGAAGGCCCCGGCGACGTGACGGCGGAGCTCATCGAGTGCGACCCCTCGATCGAGATCATCAACCCCGACAAGGTCATCGCCACGCTCACCGACAAGATCGATTTCGACATCGAGTTCACCGTCGAGAAGGGGCGCAGCTACATGCCCGCCACCGAGCAGATCGCCAAGGACGCGAGCCGCGGCGGCGATCAGGTGATCGGTGAGATTCCGATCGACGCCATCTTCTCGCCCGTGCAGCGCGTGCGCTTCTCGACCGAGGACACCCGCGTCGGCCAGCAGACGAACTACCAGAAGCTGATCCTCGACATCTGGACCAACGGCACCATCACGCCGGACATGGCCCTGGTCGAGGGCGCCAAGATCCTCCGCAAGCACCTCAACCCGTTCGTCCAGTTCGACGAGATCGGCGACACCCTGGTGTCGGACGAGGTCGCCGATGCCAACGCGCAGGACGACGAGATCATCCGCAAGCTCCGCATGCCCGTCGGCGAGCTCGAGCTCAGCGTTCGCGCGTCGAACTGCCTCGAGACCGCGAAGATCCGCACCGTCGGCGAGCTCGTGCAGCGCAGCGAGGACGATCTCCTCTCGGTTCGCAGCTTCGGCAAGACGTCGCTGCGCGAGGTCAAGGAAGAGCTCGAGAAGCTCGGTCTGCACCTGGGTTACCCGGTGCCCGAGGGTCTCGTGAACGGTTGAGCGCGCGCGAGCCGCCCAGCCTGAACAGCATTCAGAGTGAGTCGATCAAGCAAGAGTCTGCAGTCCAAGCAGTAGACAGATAGGAACGAGTCATGCGTCACCGTGTATTTGGCAAGCAACTGTGCGTGAAGGAAGATCACCGTCGCGCGATGCTCCGCAATCTCGCATCGGGCCTCTTTGAGCACGGCCAGATCGAGACCACGCTTCCCAAGGCGAAGGCTGTCCAGCCGTTCGTCGAGAAGCTGATCACGATGGCGAAGCGCAGCGGCCTCAGCAGCCGCCGTGCCGTCGAGGCCCGCATCAACGATCGCGCGGTCTTCCGCTGGGTCGTCGATGGCCAGGGTGGCGACGCCAAGAAGGGGATGCACCAGCACTGGGATCTCCCCGGCGACGATGCCTTCGAGTTCAACCGCTACGGTGAGCTCCGCAAGGCGCCGCGTCTGGTGCAGCACCTCATGTCGAAGGTCGCGCCGATGTACGCCGACCGCGCTGGTGGCTACACCCGCATCGTCAAGCTCGACAAGCGCCGCGTGGGCGATCAGACCGACCTCTGCATCCTGCAGCTCGTCGGCAAGGAAGAGGGCGCGCAGGTCTCTGGCCGCCGCTCGAACCGCCGCCGCACGGCCGACAAGCGCACCGCGTACGCAGCCAAGGCCCGTGAGAAGGGCGCCGAGGCTACGAAGTCCGAGTGAGCCCCGCAGCGGGGCTGGCTCATGAAGTCGGTTCCGCTCCCAATCTGTGACGTGTTCAGCCGCCCCGCGTTTGCGGGGCGGTTGTTTTGTGTGCCGGCAGTCGCGGCGTGCGCTCGTCAGCGTGGCTCGGCTTCGCCGGTGATCCAGTCGCCTTCGATCGCGATCCCAAGGCCCCGCAGGACGAGTTCGAGAAACTCGGCGTCGCGGAACTCGCGACCACCTTCGAGCTCGCCGAAACGGACGATGGTCAGGCCGTGCTCGGGCAGGATGTAGAGGCGCTGCTTGCCCTTGCCAGCGGCCATGGAGCCGAGCGACGCGCCTGCGTGCGTCGGCGTGGTGCGGGAGGGCGCGCTTGCCTCGACCTGCGCTCGCACGCGCTCACGGAAGCGCTCGCGGATGGCCTGCCGCATCGGGCCTGCGTCCGTGTCGTCGCGTTCGGACTGGGAGAGGCGGTCGGCGGCCATGTCGGCCGCAATGGCCGCTTCGGGATCGTCGTCGCCTTGGCGCAGCAGCCACCAGGTCAGGCCGTAGCGGGCGTTGGAATCGGTCGGCCGCAGCAGTTCATCGAGCAGCTGGGGATCCACGAGGGGAGCCTCAGCGGCCGTTCGGCGGCCTCCGAGGCGCATCCACTCGCCGAAGGTGGCCCAGTCGGTGGCGGAGAGCCTGCACCCGCCGGGGAGGTTGGCATTGCCCGCTCCATCGCGGAGGAACCTTGGTGCGATGTCGAGCGGTCTGAACAGCCTTCGCTCGAGATACGCGACAACATCCGCATCGCCCGTCCCGGCGGCGACGAGCTTGCGCTTCATGAGCTCGCCGAAGACATAGAAGGAGCTCGGCCCGTAGATGAATCGGGAGCCTGCGGGCGCGACGCTGCGGGCGTCGATCGAGGCGCGCGCGCGATCGATGATGCCGGCGGCGCGGGCGTTGCGCGGGTTGTCGATGGTGGAGCTGAGCGGGGCGATGCCTGCGGAGAGCGACAACAGCTGCCGCACCGTGATGTCGCGCTTGGCGGGGTCGCCCTGCCACTCGGTGATGGTGTCGCTCACCTTCTCGTCGAGGCGCAGCAGGCCGTCCGACACCGCGAACGCCGCAGCGACGCCTGAGAAGCTCTTGGTCCCGCTTGCCAGCAGGTGTGGTGTGTCAGGCCCCATGCCAGCGCGGAAGTCGGAGTGGACCGTGATCCCGTTGCGCAGCACGAGCAGTCCGTCGCCTTGGTGGCGACGGGAGTAGTCGGCGGCGGCACGGAGGTCGATGGCGGGAGCGGACGCGTCGGGCAGGGTCGGCCGGGCGTCCGAGGAAGTCGGTTCGGAGGAAGGGGGCGTTGGCGCGTTTGCCTCGGGGTTCGAGCAGCCCGTCGCGAGGGTGAGCACGACCGCGACGGACAGAATCGCGCGCGGCAGGTGGGCGATGGCAGGTGTGGGCGTCATGGGAGTGCGCTGCGGGGAGCGGGTAGAGTAGGGGGATGCTCAATGAACTGGACGGTATGGAACGCGAGGCGCTGGCGGAGATTGCCGCCGTGTCGGACTCGGCTGCGCTCGAGGCTTTTCGCGTGCGCTGGCTTGGCAGCAATGGGCGCTTGCGCGGCGCGATGGATGCGCTGAAGTCGGTGCCGAAGGAGCAGAAGCCGGCCGTCGGCAAGCGGATGAACGAGCTCAAGGCCTCGATCGAGGCGGCCTTCGCTGCGCGCAAGGACAGTGCGGCCGCGGCGCCGAGGGGTCCGAGCGTGGACGTGACCGAGCCAGGCGTTGCGATGGGGGAGGGTCGGCGGCATGTCCTGACGAAGACGATCGACGAGATCGTGGATGTGCTCGGACGCATGGGTTTCTCGGTGGCCGATGGTCCCGAGCTCGAGGACGAGTGGCACAACTTCAACGCGCTCAACATTCCCGACAGCCATCCCGCGCGCGGGCCTGCGGACAACTTCTTCCTTGGCGGCGAGGTGGCGGGCAAGCTGCTGCTCCGCACGCAGACCTCGACCGTGCAGATCCGCGCGATGGAGACGATGAAGCCGCCGCTCAAGATCTGCGCGATCGGCCGCGTGTACCGCCCCGACGCGCATGATGCGACGCACTACTCGATGTTCCACCAGGTGGAGGGGCTCTACGTCGACCGCAAGGTGTCGATGGTGGACCTGAAGTCGACGCTCGTGCAGTTCGCGAAGGCGTTCTTCGGGCCCGAGGCCGAGATCCGGCTGCGCCCGAGCTTCTTCCCGTTCACCGAGCCGAGCGCGGAGCTCGACATGAAGATGCGCGTGATGCGCAACGGCGTGCCCGAGTGGCGCTGGATCGAGCTCGGTGGCTGCGGCATGGTCGATCCGAACGTGTTCAAGTCGGTCGGCATCGACCCCGAGGAGTGGACGGGCTTTGCGTTCGGCCTCGGCATCGAGCGCGTGGCGATGCGCAAGTACGGGATCGGCGACATCCGCCTGCTGTTCGAGAACGACGCGCGGTTCCTGCGGCAGTTCTGAGGCGCGCTACGCCGCGATCCGGAAGCGCTCGACCGACTGGCGGAGCGTGGCGACCTCGTCTGCGGACTGCCTCGCGGTAGCTGCGACCTGCTGGCTTTGGCCGGCGGCCTCCTGCGTGGTGCGGGAGATCTCGGCGATGCCTTGATCGAGCTGGGTGATGCCGGAGAGCTGCTCCGTCTGCGCCTGCGCGATCGAGTCGACGGCGCGCGCCACCTCGGTGGAGCCCGCGATGATCTGCTCGAGCGAGGTGCGGACTTCCTTCGAGAGCGCGACGCCGCGCTGCACACGTTCGCTTGCGCTTGAGACCAGTTCGGTGGTCTTGCGCGCGGCCTCGCCCGAGCGGGTGGCGAGGGCGCGCACCTCCTGGGCGACAACGGCGAAGCCACGGCCCGCCTCGCCCGCGCGGGCTGCCTCGACCGCGGCGTTGAGCGCAAGCAGGTTGGTCTGGAAGGCGATCTCATCGATCACGCGCACGACCTGGCCGATCTCGCGGGCCGCGTGGTCGGCCTGGTCCATGGAGGTCTCGAGCCCGTTGATGGCCTCCTGTGCGACGGTTGCGTCCTGCGCGCCCTGCTGGGTGCGGCGGCGGGCGTCGAGCGATTGCTCGCTCGTGCGGGCGGTCTGTTCGCGGAGTTCGGTGACTGCGGCGGACATCTCCTCGATGCTCGCGGCCTGTCCGCTGGCAACGGTGGAGAGCGCGTCGCTTGCGGTCGCGAGGCATGCCGCTTCGCCCGTGAGTTCGTCGGCGCTGAGTCGGACGCCCGCGATCGAGGCCGAGAGGTGCTCGCCGAGGCTATTGACGGCCGCAGCGATCGCGCCGAACTCGTCGCGCCCGCGGTCGATGACGCGGACGGTGAGGTCGCCCGCGGTGAGCTTCTCGAGTGCGGTGACGGTGGCGCGGGCGCGGCGGCCGATCGACCGGGCCAAGGGGAGCGCCATCGCCGAGATGATGAGGACCGCGGCGGCCGAGACGCCCGCGATCCACCAGGCGAGGTGACGGACCGGCGCCAGGACCTCGGCTGTGTCGATGGTGGAGATCACCGCCCAGCGCTGGCCGAGGTAGTCAAACGGGAGATAGGCAACGAAGGTGCCGCCCTCGGGCGTGTCGACGGTGGCGAAACCGGACTTGCCGCCAATGGCGGCGGCCGCGATGTCGGGGTGCTCGAACGCGCTGCCCACGGCCGGGCCGCCGGTTCGGCGTGCATTGGTCCGCGTGCGGCCGTCGGGCCCGACCAGGCGGACCTCGCCGGAGGCGCCGAGCCCTGCTGCGAGGTTGCAGGTGGCGTCGAGTTGGGCGATGGGGATCTGGACGGCCAGGGCGCCGACGATGCGGCCACCATCGACGATGGGCGCCGCCAGGAATCCCGCCGGCGCGCCGTAGCTCGGCGCGTACGGCTCGAAGTCGCAGGCGACGGCATTCGATGCAGCGGGGCCGGCGAGCGTGGCGCGGATGGTGCGCATGAGGTTCGAGTCGGCGTAGGGCGCCTCGTGGGCGTTGGTCGCGAAGTCCGTTTCCTTGAAGACGGTGTAGACCGCGTTGCCCTCGGCATCGAAGAGGAAGATGTCGTAGTAGCCGAATCGGTCGAGGAGCGCGCGCAGGCGGGGATGGTGCTTGGCGTGGGCGAGGTCGTAGGCGGTTCCGGTTGGTGCTGCGTCGAGCATGTGCTTCGAACCCACTGCATTCGGGTTCGAGGCGATGTAGGCGTCCTGGAGGGTGCGGGCGGCGGGCGCGGTCGGGATCAGTGCGGCACCGCCCCGCCATATGAGACCCGCGTCGCGGA
>JBIIRG010000136.1:0-8378 GCA_044341665.1 Phycisphaerales bacterium
CGTGTACGCCGTGCCGCACTCGCTGCACACGCGCCCTGTGCCGGCGGGCGGCACCGGCTGGTTCCAGAGGACGTGGTCGCAGTTCGTGCAGCGCATGCGGCGTACTCGCGGGCGTGCTTGGTGAACGAGCCTGCAGACTTGCTGCGGCCGGCGCTCAGTCCTCGGGCGCCTCCGACTTGACCCGCGCGCGGAACTCCGCCACCAGGCGCCGCGTGATCGGACCGACCTTGCCCTCGCCGATCGCCTCGCCGTCGATCGAGCTCACGCCGATGATCTCGGCGGCCGTTCCCGTGAGGAACACCTCGTCGGCGGTGAAGAGATCCTCGAGACGGCACGGCCGCTCCTCGACCGCGATGCCGCACGCCGGCGAGACCTCGTTCATGACGAACAGGCGCGTGACGCCGTTGAGAATGCCCGCCGAGACCGGCGGCGTGACGATGCGCGAGCCGCGGATGAAGAAGATGTTGTCGCCCGTGCACTCCGAGACCTGCCCCTCGGTGTTGAGCATGATGGCCTCGTGCACGCCCGCCTCGATGGCCTCGACCTTGGCGAGGATGTTGTTGAGGTAGTTCAGGCTCTTGATCGACGGGTCAAGGCACTCGATGGGGATGCGCGGCCGCTTGGCGACGATGACGGGCATGCCGTTCTCGTACATCTCGGCCGGGTACAGCGAGATCTTGTCGACGATGACGATCGTGCACGGCTTCGGGCAGGTGAACGGGTTGAGCCCGAGCGGGCCCGCCCCGCGCGTGACGACGAGGCGGATGTATCCGTCGCGCAGGCCGCTGGCGGCGACGGTGTCGCGCACGGCCTGCTCGATCTCGCGAAGCGTGTAGTGCAGCGTCAGGTGAATCGCCTTGGCGCTGGCTACGAGGCGATCGAGGTGGCTCTTGAGCTTGAAGACGCGTCCGTTGTAGAAGCGGATGCCCTCGAACACGCCGTCGCCGTACAGCAACCCGTGGTCGTACACGGAGATGTTGGCGTGATGCTTGTCGAGCAGATGACCGTCGAGCCAGACCTTCATGGAGCCTCCCGAAGGCGCGGAGTGTAGCGAGACGCTGCCGGGGGGCGCGAGGGGGCTGCAGGCGTCCCGTGTCGACGGCTCCGCTGGGCCTCGTCGCCTGCGTTGCAGGCTAGTGCTGCTTGCGCAGCGGCCCGCTCAGGATTCCGAGCTGCTCGCGGTACTTGACGACCGTGCGGCGGGCGAGGGTCACGCCCTTCTTCTCGAGGGCCTCGGCGATCTCGCGGTCCGACAGCGGCTTCGACTTGTCCTCGCCGTCGACGATCTCCTTGACCATCGCCTTGACGGCGTTCCAGCTCATCTCCTCGCCGTCGGCGCTCTCGGTGCCGAGCGAGAAGAACGAGCGCAGTGCCACGAGCCCGCGCGGCGACTGCATCCACTTCTCGCTCACGGCGCGCGAGACCGTGGCGACGTGGATGCCGAGCATGTCGGCGACCTCGACCATCGGGAGCGGCTTCAGGTGCTGCGGCCCCTGCTCGAACCAGTCGCGCTGGCGCGCGAGTACGACGCGGACCACCCGCATGAGCGTGGTGTTGCGCTGCTCGATCGCCTCGATGATGGAGCGCGCTGCGCGCACGCTCTCCGCGACGAAGTTGCGCGCCTGGGTGTCGAGCTCGATGTCCTTCATCATCGCCTCGTAGTCGGGCGAGACGCGCACGCGCGGCATGAGCTCGTCGGCCAGGCGCGCCGTGTAGTCGCCCGACTCGGGGTCGTACTCGACGACGACGTCGGGGATGATCGCGGTCGACTCGGGCGGAACCAGCTCGCGGCCCGGGTTCGGATCGAGGCGCTTGAGGCAGGCGCGGGCGCGGTCGAGGCGGTCGCCCGCCCAGCCGTTGGTGTCGCGGATGCGCGGGATGCGGTTCTGCAGCAGGTCGTCGTAGTGCTTCTCGAGGAGCACGATCGCGTCGCCCCACGCCTCGGCGCGGTCGAGGTCGGTCTCCTCGTCGAGATACGCGCGCGCCTCGATGATCAGCGCCTCGCGCACGCTCGTCGCTCCGACGCCCCGCGGCTCGAGCTCCTGCTGGATGCGGGCGAGCGCGAGCTTGAGCGTGTCGATGGCCCAGTCGCAGCCCGCCATGTGCGCGCTCTGCTCGCGGATCGTCTCGAGCGGCGTCTGCATGAGGCCGTCGTCGTCGATGTACTCGATGATGCGCGCGCCCGCGGTGCGCAGCGCCGGATCATGGATCTCGGCAAAGCTCCACTGCTCGAGAAGCTGGTCGACCAGGCTCGCGCCCCGTGACGGAGCGTTGGCCATGGCGTCCATCTTGGGGTCGCGCTCGCGGTTGTCGCGGGTGGCGCGGCGCGAGTCGCCATCGGAGTTCCACTGCTCGCCGTACTGGCGCTCCATGCGGCGGAGGCGCTCGAACTCGTCGGCACCACCGCCCTGCGGGGCCTCCTCGCGGTGCTGCTCGCGGCGCGGATCGCCGTCGTCCGACGAGCCGGGCATCACCATCTCGAGGGCGACGTTCTTCTCGACCTCCTGCTCGAGGCGCTCCTGGAGCTCCATCGAGTTCAGTTGCAGGATCTCCGCCGACTGGATGAGCTTCGGCGACAGACCCATGGTCTGGCCGAGCTTCATGCCTTGCGATGTCTCGAAGCGCATCCCTGCCATTGCCTTGATTCCTTGGCGGACGTTGCTCTCAGCGCGGATCCTCCGCGTGGTTCGGACTTGCGGCGTCGATGCTATCGACCGACCACGGGGGAGAAGGCGACCGCAGGACCGCGAATTTCGCGAATCAGGGCGATTTTCCGCTCCGTTGGCACGGTCTTTGTCGGCGCAACGCCTCAGTTTCGGAGAAGTCGCGACGCCGGCATCACAGGCTCGTCCGCCCCTTGAGCGCGTCGCCGATGACGGCGGGATTGGCGAACTCGAGCTGGGAGCCGCTTGGAAGCCCGCGGGCGAGGCGCGTCGAACGCACGCCGCGCTCCCCCGCTTCGCGTGCGATCCAGAGCGCCGTCGTGTCGCCCTCGAGGTCGGGGTTGAGGCCAAGGATGAGTTCGGACACGGGCGTGCTGCGCGCGTTCTTGGCGGGATGGTCGAGGCGCGCGAGCAGCGCGTCGAGCGTGATCGCATCGGGCCCGACGCCGCCGAGCGGATCGAGCCTGCCGAGCAGCACGTGGTACACGCCGCGGAAGAGGCCCGTCTTCTCCATCACGAGGAGGTCCTTCGGCTGCTCGACCACGAGCACGAGCGACGCGTCGCGCTTCGGATCGGCGCAGATCGGGCACGGGTCGCTGTCGGACAGGCTCCAGCAGACCGAGCAGTGCTTGACCTTGCGCTTGACGTCCTCGACGGCGCGCGCGAGTTCGAGCGCCTCGGCCGGCGGCTGCCGCAGCACGTGGAAGGCGAGCCGCTCGGCGCTGCGCCGTCCGATGCCGGGCATCGCGGCGAAGGCCTCGATGAGGCGGCGGACCGACTCGGGGTAGGCGGCGTTCGACATGCGTGGTTACGCCAGCTTCTCGAGGATGTGCGGGGGAAGGTCGATGCCCGAATCCTTGGCGGCACGGCCGATCTCCTCGGCCATGCGGGCGCGGGCGCGCTGCAACGCGTCGTTCACGGCCTCGGCGACCATGCGGTTGGCGTACGCCTGGTCGGACGCCGATCCGCTGGCGATGCCGCGGAACACGGCGGGGTCGAGCGTGACCGAGTCGATGCGGATGTCGCAGAACGCCACCGCGCGCACAGCGCCGCCGCCGGCGCTGCCCTCGACCTTGGTGGTGGCGAGGCGCGCGCGCACCTCCTCCATCTGCGCCTGCAGTCTGGGTAGGTCCTTGAGCATTCCTGCGAGCTGCGATGCCTGCTTGAGCTTGTCGAACACGGAGATCCTCGGTTTCTCAGGCGTGAGGTGAAGGGGCGATCAACGGTGCGCTCACTCGTACGGCTCGTCGATCGGTTCGAGCGAGGTGTCGAAGTGGACGGGTGCTTCGCCGGCGGCCCACTCCGCGGCGGGCACGCCGTCTGACGCTCCGCCACCCGCGACCTGTCGGTCGGCGTGCGCGGCATGGGCGTCGGAATCGGTGGCCGGATCGGCCGACTCGGTCTCCACCGCGAAGCGCGGCGTGACGGCGATCACGGTTGCATCGAGGAGCTCGGCGGCGCGGCGCACCAGCGGGTCGTTGCGCACGGCGGGGTCGTCGATCTGCGTGGGGCGCGGCGCGTCGGCGGTACTGCGCAGGCGGCTCGTGTCAAGCGTGACGCGCACGGGGCGCCCCGCCGCGCGGGACAGGAGCGTGCGGATCGGATCGGGGTTGGTCGCGAGGTACTGCCCCGAGCCGTTGTCGACGAGGGCGACGCGCGCCGCATCGCCATGGAAGTCGAGGACCTCGATCTGCTCGAACAACGCGCGGTCGCGCGGGCTGCGCTCGGCGACCTGCTCGAGGCGCGCGCGGAGTTCGGGGAGGGTGGACGCAACGGTGGGCGCAGGAGCTGACGCAGGCGAAGCGGAACCGGTGGGGGCAGTCGCAGGCGCGATCGCGGGCACCGCGACAGGCTTCGCCTCGAACGCGCTGACGCCCGCCGACGACGCACGCGACGGTGCAGGTTGCGGGGCAACCTGCGGCGCTCCTGAGAGGCTCGCGCCTGCCGCCTGGGGCTTCGGGCTCTGCCCCGTCGCGCGAGGCGCGGCGGGGTCACCTGCTTTTTTTGCGTCGGTCCCGCCGCCACCGGCAAGAAGCGCGGCGCCACTCGCAAAGCGCGTCGACAGCGCGAGGCGTGCCAGGCACGCGTCGTAGAGCGCGCGAGGCGCGCTCGAACCACGCGCGTTCCGCGCCGTGGCATCGCACAGCGCAATGGCGTGCGCTGCGAACGCCGCGTCGGTCTGCGCGGCGATGCGCGCCACGCGGTCCCGCATCGAGGCCGCGACCTCGAGGAGGTCGCTCTCGGTTCCCGCGGCGCTCGCCACCAGGATCCAGCGGAAGCGCTCCGCGAGCAGCTCGAGCGCCTGCTCGACGCCGCTGCCGCGCTCAAGGAGCCGCGCGCCGTGCAACAGCGCGTCGGCCACGCGCTCGCAGACGCAGGCGTCGACGATGTCGAGCAGGATCTCGTCGTCAGGCAGGCCAAAGACCTGCTCGAGCACCGCTGCGTCGACCTTGCCCGTCGCGGCCGCGAGCAGGCGGTCGAGGAGCGACAGGCCGTCGCGCATCGATCCGTTGGCGAGCCGCGCGACCGAGAGCAGCACGTCCTCGGTGACGTCGATCCCCTCGCCCTTGGCGACCGCACCGAGGTGGCCCGCGATCTGCTTGGTCGGGATGTTGCGGAAATCAAAGCGCTGGCAGCGCGACTGGATCGTCTGCGGGACCTTGTGCGGCTCGGTCGTGCAGAGGATGAACTTCACGTGCGCCGGCGGCTCCTCCATGGTCTTGAGCAGCGCGTTGAACGCCGGCGTCGTGAGCATGTGGACTTCGTCGATGATGTAGATGCGGTACTTGCCGCGGGATGGCGCGAGGCCCGCGCCCGCGATCAGGTCGCGCGCGTCGTCGATGCCGCGGTTCGAGGCGCCGTCGATCTCGATGACGTCGAGGTCCTCGCCGCGCAGGATGGCATCGCCGATCGCCTCGGACTCGCTGAGCGCGCTGTCGCGGTTGAGGGCGCGGGCGTAGATGCGCGCCATCGAGGTCTTGCCCACGCCGCGCGTTCCGCAGAAGAGGTACGCGTGCGCGGTGCGCCCCGTGGCGATCGCGTTCTGCAGCGTGCGGGCGATCGGCTCCTGCCCGACGACCTCGCCGAAGTCGCGAGAGCGGTAGCGTCGCGCAAGCACGGTGTACGGCTTGGCGGGCGCGTCGGCCGCCTCGGTCGGAGTTGAAGTCGAGCCTTTCTTCGCCATCGTTCTCACGCGCACGGGAAGGAGACACTCGGAGCCGCGGAAGACGGCCAGGCGACCGTCGGCTCGGACCGAAACGCTTATGGCTGCTGCGGTCAAGCCCTGACCAGGTTCACGGCCGACCCGCCCGCCGGGCCCGGCCGTCTTCTGCGGCTCCGAGAGGACGAATGGTAGCGCACTCCCCCGCTTCGCGTTCGCCGCGAAACGCAGGACCTTAGAATCAGGCCATGAGCGAACTCCGATACGAGCAGGACGCCGACGGCCCCGCGGGCGCCGCCCGCCTGGCTTCGCGCACGCCCAAGGGCACGCGCATCATCCTGCTGTTCGCGCGGCTGCTCTTCATGGCGCTCGTCCTCGCGACGCCGGCGATCGTCATCGCCAGCCGCGACAACTCGCTCGAGCCGGTCGGCTTCCCGACCATCCTCGGCCTGACCATCGCCACGGGCGCGCTCGGACTCGTGGTCGTGGTCATCGACGCCGTCACGCCCAACAAGCGGCTGGCGTCGATCTTCGGCATCTACTTCGGCGTGTGCCTCGGCCTCGTCGGGGCGTACGCGATCGGCTGGGTGCTCAACATGATCATCGACTCGTGGAGCCTGAAGGGTTCCACCGCCGAGCTCTACCTGAACCTCGCCAAGATCGCGATCGGCCTGATCCTCTGCTACATCGCGGTGTCGGTGGTCATGACCACCAAGGACGACTTCCGCCTGGTGATTCCCTACGTCGAGTTCAGCAAGCAGAACCGCGGCGTGCGGCCCCTGCTGCTCGACACGAGCGCGATCGTCGACGGGCGCATCCTCGACCTCGCCGAATCGGGCGTGCTCGATGCGCCCTTCGTGATCATCCAGCCGACGGTCAACGAGCTGCAGAAGCTCAGCGACAGCTCCGACAAAGGCCGGCGCGCGCGCGGGCGGCGCGGGCTCGACATGATCGCGCGGCTGCAGTCGAGCCCGAAGCTGAGCACCGTGATCGAGGACGCGCCCGTCGACTCGCTCGAGGTCGACCGCGCGCTCGTGGAGGTGGCCAAGATCCGCGGATACCGGCTGCTCACGACCGATGCGGGGCTGGCGAAGGTGGGCGAGATCGCGGGCGTGTCGGCGATCAACCTCAACCGCGTCGCGGGCTCGCTGCGGGCGCAGGTGATCGCGGGCGACCGCGTGGAGGTCGAGCTCACGCGCGCGGGCGAGAACCCGAGCCAAGGCGTCGGCCACCTGCCCGATGGCACGATGGTGGTGGTCGAGGGCGGTGCGGAGCGGATCGGCGACGTCGTCGCGGCGAGCGTGACCAACACGCTCACGACCAACGCGGGACGGCTGATCTTCGCGCGGCTCGAGGACGTGGCGCCCGAGCCCGGGAGCGCCGAGAGCATGGCTGCGCGCGCGACCTCCCAGCCGCGGCGGCGCGATGGCGCGCAGTCCGCCGATGAGGAGCGCCGGCCTGGGTCGGGGCGAAATCCGCGGCGGGCGTGAAGAAGTGATGTCGGACGCGGTTCTGTCGGCCTTTTCTCTCACGGAGAGCACGGAGGACGCAGAGGGGAGGATGTGGAGCGGAGGACGCTGCGGTCGATCCGCGCGCTGGGCCGTTCGCGTGCCCCTACTGCCGTTCTCCTCCGTGCTCTCCGCGCTCTCTGCGAGAGAAGATCCCCCTCCACGCCAGCCTCACCGCGAAAAACACAGCGCGCGCGAAGGGAACCTCGCGCGCGCTGAGAAAAGGGCTGAAGACGCTCAGCGGCCGAGCACGAGCAGCTGGTTGATCAGCTCGTCGGTCGTCGTGATCACGCGGCTCGCGGCCGAGTAGCCGGTGCTTGCGAGGATCATGTTGATGAACTCCTGCGAGAGGTCGACGTTCGAGAGCTCGAGCGCGCCGCCGACCAGGCGGCCCGTGCCGAAGTCGCGCGGCTTGGCGACCAGCGGCGTGCCGGAGTTCGGGCCCGTCCGGAAGAGGTTGTCGCCCGCGTCGACGAGGCCCTCGGGATTCGAGAACTTCGCGAGCGCGACCTGGCCGATGGTGCGGGTCAGGCCGTTCGTGAACGAACCCGAGATGCGCCCGTCCTCGCCGATCGAGAAGTTGGAGAGCGTGCCGATCGGCGAGCCGTCCTGGAAGACCGCGGCGAGGTTCGACGCGCTGTCGGTGAGGCTCGACACCGCGTCGGTGCCCGAGTTGAAGTCCATGTTCACGGTGAGCGGGCTCACGGCGCCGTTCGTGCGGACGATCGAGAAGCTCTGGTTGGTGGCGTTCGTGAAGCGGCCGGTCGCGTCAAAGGTGACCTCGCCGAGGCCGATCAGGCGCGAGACCGCGTCGTTGTCGTTCGACTCGGCGACGAACTGCCAGGTGGTGCCGCCCGAGGCGCTCGTTTGCTGCAGGGTGAAGGTGAGGTCGATGGTGAGGGGCGTGCCGAGCGAGTCGTAGACCACGAAGCTCGTGCGCACGCTCTCGCCGTTCGCGGCGCCCGACTTCTGCAGGACGAGCGGCTGGCCGCTGCCCGCGCCGGGCGTGTTGACCACGAAGTCGGCGGTCTCGAGCGCGAGATCCTG
>JBIIRG010000017.1:0-24204 GCA_044341665.1 Phycisphaerales bacterium
ACCGATTCGGCCGGCAGGCAGGCAGAGGCCGTGGCCGTGCCCGAGGACTCGCTTCGCACGCGCGATGGTGCGCGCGCCACCGTGCTGCTCGCGATGCCCGAGGCGGGCTCCACGCGCACTGTCGCGCGGGAAATCACGCTCGGACCAACGCGCGACAACGGCTGGATCGAGGTCGCCGCAGGGCTTTCGGGAGGCGACCGCATCGTGCTCGAGCCGTCGGTGACCGAGGGCCTGCGGATCTCGCCCATCGAGACTCCGAAGGAGGACGCGCCATGACGGCCGAACGCGCGTGCTTCATCCGCTGCAGCGGGCTCACGAAGGTCTACCGCAGGGGCGACGCCGAGATCGTGCCGCTTGCGGGGCTGGATCTCGAGATCGAGCAAGGCGCGTTTGTCTCGCTCATGGGGCCATCGGGCTCTGGAAAGACCACGCTCCTCAATCTCCTTGCCGGGATCGACTCCGCCACGCGCGGATCGCTGGTGATTGGCGGCCGCGACATCGCCCGCATGACGCGCGACCAGCTCACGGCATGGCGCGCGACCTCGGTCGGCATCATCTTTCAGTCGTACAACCTGGTGCCGGTGCTGACGGCGTTCGAGAACGTCGAGCTGCCGCTGCTGCTCCAGCCGCTCCCGAGGCGCATCCGCGAGGAGCGCGTGCGCGCCGCGCTCGAGACGGTCGGGCTCGCAGACCGCGCGGGGCACTTCCCGCGACAGCTCTCGGGCGGGCAGGAGCAGCGCGTGGCGATCGCGCGCGCGATCGTCGCCGATCCTCCGCTGCTGCTTGCCGACGAGCCGACGGGCGATCTCGACCGGGCGAGCGCAGACATGGTCCTCGACCTGCTCGGCCGGTTGAACGCAACGCGCGGCACGACCGTGGTCATGGTCACGCACGACCCCGCCGCGGCTGCGCGCGCGGGCATCCAGTTCCATCTCGACAAGGGCGCGCTCGCGCAGACGGTGCGGAGCGCATGATCTGGCTCCGCACCGCGGTCCTCGCGCTCCGCATGCTCGTGCGCCATCGCATGCGCGCGACGCTCGCCATCCTCGGCATCGCCGTCGCGGTGTTCCTGCTGTGCGCCGAGCGCGCGATGCACGCGGGCGTGCGCGAGGCGACTGAAGGCAACGAACGCGACACGCGCCTGATCGTCTACCGGGCCAACCGCTTCTGCCCGTTCACCAGCCGCATCCCCGAGCGGTATGCCGACGAAATCGCAGCCATTCCCGGCGTGCGCAGCGCGGTCCCGATGCAGATCGTGGTGTCGAACTGCCGGGCGAGCCTCGATGTCGTCGTCTTTCGCGGCGTGCGCGCCCAGGATGCCGAGCGCACGCTCGCGCCGCGGCTCCGCTTCGTCGACGGGTCTCTCGCAGCGTTCCTCTCCCGCGGCGACGGCGCGCTCGTGGGCAGTGCGCTCGCGGAGCGACGGCGGCTCAGGGTTGGCGACCGCTTCGCGTCGGCCGGCGTGACCGTCACGGTGGCGGGCGTGGTCGAGGCCGAGGGCGCGCAGGATCGCAACGCCTGCTTCGTGCAGCTGCCGTTCCTCCAGGCTTCGGCAGGCGGCGTGCAGGGCGGCGAGGTCACGCAGTTCGAGGTCGAGGTCGACGATCCGCGGCGCATGGAGGATGTCGCGCGCGCCATCGACGCCCGCTTCGCCTCCGATGCTGCGCCGACCTCGACGCGCGCCGAGAAGGCCTTCGTCGCGCGCGCCGCGGAAGACCTCGTGACGATCGCCCGCTTTGCGGGATGGGTGGGCATCGCGGCGCTCGCCGCGGTGTTCGCGCTCGTGGCCAACACGATCGTCCTCTCCCTCGAGGGCCGCACGCGCGAGATCGCCGTGCTGCAGGCGATCGGCTACCGCGCGCGTCTCGTGGCATTCGCCATCGTGAGCGAAGGCGCGCTGCTCGCGCTCGCCGGGAGCGCGATCGGTGCGGGCGCGGCGTACCTGCTGCTTGCGCTCGGCGACCTCGGGATCGGCGCAGAGGGCGTCATGGTCGAGTTCCGTCCATCGCTCGGTGCGGCGCTCGCCGCGACGGCGGCGGCGCTTGCCGTGGGCATCGCGGCAGGTGCGATTCCCGCTGCCTCCGCGGCGCGGCGCAGCATCGTCGAAGGGCTGCGATCGCCATGAGGCTGCTTCCCTTCGACTATGCGATCCGCAATCTCGGCCGCTCGCCCAAGCGCCTGGCGCTCGTCATCGGCGGAAGCGCGCTCGTGTCGCTCCTCGTGCTCGGCGCCGTCGGCTTCGGCCGAGGCATGGAGCGGTCCTTTGCTGCGAGCGGACTGCCGTCGAACGCGCTCGTCCTCGGCTCGGGCAGCGAGGAAAGCGTCGAGCGCAGCGAGATCCCGTCCTCGACCGCGGGCGTGCTGGCAGCGAGCGTCGACGGACTTCGTACGATCGCGGGGCGCCCCGCCGTGAGCGCCGAGATCCACGTGGCGCTGCCGACCGCGCTCGCCGGCGACCGACCCGACGGAACACCGGCCAACGCATCGACCGATGCCCCTCCACCCGCCGTGTTTCGCGGCTTCGAGCCCGAGGCCTTCCTCGTCCACCCGCAGGTCCGGCTGGCGCTCGGGCGCTGGCCTGCGCGCGGCGCCGACGAGGTCGCCGTCGGGCGCGCGGCGCTCGCGCGGATCGGAGGCGCGAGCACCGACGCAGGTGTCGGCGACCGCATCGTCGTCGCCGGGCAGCCGTTCGCGATCACGGGAATCCTCGAGGCCCCAGGCACGGTCATGCACGGCGAGATCTGGATGCGGCTCGACCGGCTCGCACAACTCACGCAGCGCACGACGCACTCGTGCGTGATCGCGGCGCTCGGCGACGCAGAGTTCGACGACGTCGACGCCTTCACCTCGATGCGCCTCGATCTCGAGACGGTCGCCATGCGCGAGAGCGACTACTACGAGCGCCTCGCGGCCTTCCTCTCGCCCATCCGCGCGCTGGTGCTCGTGACCGCGGCGCTCATCGCGGTGGGCGGCATGCTCGGCGGCGTCAACGCGATGTACGCCGCGTTCTCCTCGCGCGTGCGCGAAGTCGGCACGCTGCAGGCCCTCGGCTTCACGCGCGGTGCCATCGCGGTCTCGCTCGTCATCGAGTCGACCGTCGCCTGCCTTGCGGGCGCGCTCCTCGCATGCGCCATCGGCATGGCGCTGCTCGACGGCATCGCCATACGCTTCACCATGGGATCCTTTGGCATCGCGATCGATGCCGCCGCGGTCCTCGCGGGCCTCACCGCGGGCCTGGTGCTTGGCCTCATCGGCGCGTTGCCGGCGATCCTCCGCTGTCTTGCGCTTCCCATTCCGTCCGCACTCCGTTCCTAGGATCCGACATGCACCTCACCACACTTGCACGTACCGCCGCCATCCTCTGCACGCTCGCCTGCACCACGCTCCCGATGCTCGGTGCCTCGCAATCGACGCCACCAGGCGATGTCCCGAAGCAGGATCCGAAGATCCCCGCCTCGGCGTTCGTGACCGAGGCGCCCAAGGACGCGAAGGACGTTGCAGCGCTCAAGAAGTCGGCGAAGAAGGGCGACACGGTCGTCCTGCGCGCGAAGGTCGGCGGACGCTCCGAGCCCTTCGTCAAGAACCGCGCGATCTTCATGGTCGCCGACCGCTCCATCCGCAGCTGCGACGAGATCCCCGGCGACACCTGCACGCGCCCGTGGGACTACTGCTGCGAGTCACCCGAATCGAAGAAGGCCAACCTCGCGACGGTGCAGTTCACGGGCGCCGACGGGAAGGCGCTCAAGGTTGGCGCGCAGTCCGTGGGTGGCCTCGAGCCGCTCAAGCTCGTGGTGATCGAGGGCGTGGTCAGCGAGATCGACGACAAGGGGACGTTCGTGATCGACGCACGCAAGGTCTTCGTCGAGCCACCGGTGAAGAAGTGAGGTCACTCGCCCGAGCGGGGGACCGCCGCTCGCGCCGATCGCACCGACGCTGCAAGCACGCGCCCGGCGAGTGCCACGCCCGAGA
The DNA here is from genome assembly GCA_044341665.1 of Phycisphaerales bacterium. GTDB lineage: Bacteria > Planctomycetota > Phycisphaerae > Phycisphaerales > SM1A02 > QWPT01. The sequence goes on from JBIIRG010000017.1 coordinate 3,970, forward strand.
GATACGCATCCTCGACGCGTGATCCCCGCATCCAGTCGCCCGCCATGCCGAGGTTCCGCTCGTCGTCGAACGCGCTCGATGGGCCGCGCTCGCCCGTCGCCAGCGCGTGGCGCCAGCGATGGGCGACGGCGTGATCGGGCCGGGGCGCGTCGATGCCCAGGCCGGCGCAGGTGGCCGTGAATGCTGCGAGCAGCGCATCGGCTACGAGTGATGCAGGCGCTTCGAGATGCGCGTCAGTCCAGTCGGCGCGCGCAAGGACGACCCAGCGGTCGATCCCATCCTGCGTCCGTCCTGGCTTGCTCGACACACGCGAGATCCACGCGAGTGGGTCCTGCGCGCGATGCACCTGCGCGTGATCGAACGGCAGCTCGACGCGCGCAGGCCCCGCGAGCATGAGCGCCCACATCGGCTGCATGGCGGAGCTTCGCGCGTGTGCGGCGAGTGCGGGCGCAACGGGCGCGAGCAGTTCTGCGCTCTGCGGCGCGGGCGCGGTCGTGAGCACGACATCGAACGGACCAAGCCTGCGCTCGTTCCCGGCGTCGTCCACAACACCGGCGATCCACGCGTCACCCTCGCGGACCAGCGCCTTGACGCGCGTCGATGTCTCGATGGGAATGCCGCGCGCGAGGTGTGCGCAGACCGCGCTCATGCCAGGAACACCGACGAAGCGATCCGATCCATCGATCGCCGAACAGCCATGCTCGCACAACTCCGCGAAGCGCGCATCCCAGCGCGCCGCCACGCCCTCCTCGACCCAGCCGTCGACGCGCGCGCGGAACCGCGGGTCACGGACGCTGAAGTACTGCGCGCCGTGATCGAAGGCGCCCGCATCGCCGCGCCGCGTGCTCATCCGTCCGCCGGGGCCGCGCGACTTCTCGAGAAGCGTCACCGAGACGCCATGCTCGGCAAGCGTACGAGCGCACGCACTGCCGGCGATTCCCGAACCGATCACCGCAACGCGCAGGCGATGTGCGGGTCGCCTCACGATCCGCTCGAACCCGTCGAGGTCCAAGCGCTCGGCATGCTGCGCGATCGACCGCGGCCGGACGCGTCCGAGCACCTCGGCCTCGGGAGCGAACGGCCTGTCGAAGAGCCCAAGGCACCAGAGCAATCCCGCGTAGCTCGACGGATCTGCCCCGTCGAGCGCGAAGCGGTCGTTCAGCTCGATGAGCGTTTCCAGTGCGCGCTCGGGCGACGCAGTCCACATCGGGATCGCCTTGCCCCACGTCATGCGCAGGTTGTTGTGCAGCTCGCCGTGGATCACAAGCGAGCGCTGCGCGAGGTCCCACAGCCGGACGCCCGACGCGCCGCGCGCCAGCTGCTCGCGCGAGCGCACGTCGCGCGCATCGCCTGCGCGAGCCGCGAGCGTGGCGCGCGCCCATGCCGGGATCGCAGCCATCGAGAAGTGCGCCGGCTCGCGGTGGCACCAGTGATAGGCAAGCTCGCGCCAGACGAGGAGCTCGTCGAGGAACTTCTCCGCGCCCTCGCCGCCGCGCGCCAACGCCTCGCGGGCCACGCGCATCGGCGCGATCATGCCGAAGTGCAGGTACGCCGAGAGCCGCGAGGTGGCGACGAGCGCCGCATCGTTGCGATCGCGCGCATAGCGGTCGATCGGACCATCGAGGAACGCAGACCACCGCGCCTGCGCCGCCCTGCTCCCGCCGACCGTGTCGACGACCGGCGCCACGGAATGGTCGATCTCCATCGACGCCACCGCCGCGAGCGGATCGAACGCACGCCAGTCGGCCACCGCCGGCTCCGTGTCGCGCGCGGCGCCACGGACGCGGGACCAATCAGGACCACGCGGCGGCGCCGCGAGCTGTCGCGCCCATTCACTGGCCGTCGCATCACGAAACGCAAACGCCCGATCGAAGGCGCGGTCGGTCGCGCCAAGCGGCACCACGCACGCACCATCGACCGCAACAAGCGGGCAGCCGATGCGCGCAGCGAGCGCCGACATCCACGCCGGAGAGGGCTGCGCGGGAAAGTCGTCGGTGACCACGATCGCGGCGCGCTCCGCAAGCCGCGCGACGAACTCGACGACGGGCTCCTGTGCGTCGAGCGACAACGCGAGCGGAACGCCGACCGCCGCGAGTTCCAACGCAAAGTCGCGGATCCCCTCGAGAAAGAAGACCGCGTGCCGGTCGGTCATCAGCGGATGCGCACCCGAGACGGCCGCGCACACGAGGAGCGATCGTCCGTGCGAGGAGGCGATCGACGCGGCGGCCTCCAAGGCGGGATTCTCGTCGATCCTCAGCGCGTGGTGCGTCCAGTAGAGGACGCAACGCTCGTCGCGATGCGCGTCGTCGTGGCGCGGCCCATCGCAGGGCGCGGCGCATGGCGACACGATCCTGCTCCGCTCGAGCAGGTGCGCTGGAATCGCTGGGTCGAGGCCGGGCATGGCGCGCACTTCGCGGCGCGGGACCGCGGGATTCGCCCTTCGAGCGACTCCGATGCACGCGATACACTCGCCCGCATGAGCCACGACGCGCCGCTCTTTCTCGGCATCGACATCGGAACCTCCGGCACCAAGTGCGTGATCATCGATACACGCGGGCAGGTCGTGGCGGATGCAACCGTCGAGCATCCCGTCTCCTATCCCAAGCCGGGCTGGGCCGAGCAGGATCCCGAGGATTGGTGGACATCCACCGTCGCGGCCGTGAAGCAAGCGTGTGCAAGCGCCGCGGGCCTCGCGCCTCGCGTCGAGGCCATCGGTCTCTCCGGGCAGATGCACGGGCTCGTGACGCTCGATGCGCAGGGCGCCGTGGTCCGTCCGTGCATCCTGTGGAACGACTCGCGCAGCGCCGCAATCTGCGCATCGCTGCACGGCGGCGAGCCCGGGCTCGCGACCGTGCTGCGCACCACGGGTAACCGCGTGTTTCCCGGCTTCCAGGCGCCGAAGCTCCTCTGGATGCGCGAGCACGAGCCTGCGGCGTTCGCGCGCACGGCAAAGGCGCTCCTCCCCAAGGACTGGATGCGCTACAGGCTGTCGGGGGCGTTCATGGCCGAGCCGAGCGATTCGTCCGGAACCGCCGTGTTCGACTGCGCGCGCCGCACGTGGAGCGAGGAGATGCTCGCGATCATGCGGCTTCCGCGCGCGCTCTTTCCCGACGTGGCCGAGTCACCCGTCCATTCGACGCGCCTCTCCGACTCCGCCGCCCGTGAACTCGGCCTGCGCGCCGGCATCGGCATCGCCGGCGGCGCGGGCGATCAGGCCGCGGCCGCGATCGGTAGCGGCATCTGCGCCGAAGGCACCGTGTCGTGCAACATCGGGACTTCGGGCGTGGTGTTCGCTGCAAGCAACCGCTGGCGCGCCACGCCCAACGGAGAGCTGCACGCCTTCTGCCATGCCGTGCCGGATCGCTGGCACTTCATGGGCGTCATGCTCAGCGCGGGCGGCTCGCTGCGCTGGTTCCGTGACACGCTCGCGCAGGATGCCATCGCCGAGGCGAAGTCGCGCGGGGTGGACCCCTACGACGTGCTCGCCGAGCGCGCGCAGCGCGTGGCGATCGGCAGCGATGGCCTCGTGTTCCTCCCGTACCTCACGGGCGAGCGCTGCCCGATTCCCGACCCTTCGATCCGCGGCGGATTCGCAGGACTCGATGTCTCGCACGGCCGAGACCACCTCGCGCGCGCGGCGTTCGAGGGCATCACCGCCGGCCTCGCGGGGAACGTCGACCTCATGCGCAGCCTCGGCGTCGATGTGCGCGAGGTGCGCCTCTCGGGAGGCGGCTCGAAGAGCCCGTTCTGGCGCGCGATGTGCGCCGAGATGTTCGACGCCTCGGTGTGCCTCCTCGCAAGCGATGCGTCGGGCGCGTTCGGCGTGGCGCTGCTCGCCGCCGTCGGTGCGGGCGCGTTTCCCAGCGTCGATGCCGCATGCGCCGCGACGGTGCACACGCGGGAAGCGATCCGGCCCGATCCGACGCGCGTGCGTTCCTACGCCGCCGTCAAGTCGCGCGCGCACGACGCCTCCAGCCGCGCGCTCCGCGTGGCGCAGTAGGATGCGTGCATGGCCATTCTCGAGACGATCCTCCGCTACGTCGCCGCCATCGCAGGCATGGGCGCGGTCGCATGGGTGGCGTGGAAGCTCGTGAACCGCCAGGAAGCGAAGGACAGCGCCTTCCAGAAGAAGCTCGACGACGACGATGCCCGCGCCGCCAAGGGGCGCTTCGGGCCGCCGCCGAAGCTGTAGCTGTCGCGTTCGCTGCACGCGCCACGCGTCGACGTGGGAGTGCGGCCGGCACCCTGCCCCGAGTGCCGTCCATCCGATTCACGCGCGCAGCCGCGGGAAGATCACTTCCTTCCACGTGCCCTGCAGGTTGCGCCCCGGGCAAAGCGTGGGCGACAGTTCCTGGTGCGTGAACACGCCGCGATCCTTCGAGATGCGCCCGCCGACCTTCGCCTGGCGGGGGATGCCGTACTTCTTCTGGAGGTCCTTGACGAACGCCTCGACCGACACGAGCTGGGCCTTGGTCGGCCGCTGCTCCTCGAAGTTTCCGAGCAGCATGACGCCGATGTTGCCCGTGCGGTTGTCGACGCCCTTCCAGTTGCGCACGTGGCTGCCCTGGTAGCGCATGCTGCGGCCTTCCCACACGCGACCCGCCGGGTCGATGATGTAGTGGTACGCGATGTCGTCGTGACCGACGGCCATCTCGCCGCGCAGCACGGTCTGCAGCTCCTCGCGCACCGAGGCGGTGCCCGCTGCGGTGAACACATCGTTGCCGGTGTGGTGGACCGTGATCTTGCGGACCGAGCCCATCGGGTTCATGTCGCGCACATTCGGGCAGAACGGCGTCCACTTGTCGCGGGCGATGATGGTTCCGTTGTATCCGTTGGGCAGCTCGCGGGCGCCGGCCTTGGTGCTTGCCCCCGATGCGGGCTTGCTTGCCGGCTTGTCGGACGGGCCGACGACGCGCTTCTGCGCATCGGTTGCGGCGCGGACCGCTGCCGGCGGCTGGCTGCGCGGCGATGCCGGCTGCGCGAACCGCTGCGGGGGCAGCTTGCCCTCGCTCGTCCAGAGCCCCGGCGGCAGCGAGGAACCCTGCGCGCGCGACAGCGACTGCGTGGATCCACTCGAGGCGCATGCGGCGAGGAACGAGAGCCCGGCGAGCACGAAGCCGCGTCGCGCGATGGCCGATGGAGCCATCGCGCCGTCGAGCAGCTCGCGCGCGATCGCCTCGCGCGCGCTTCCGTCCGAGTGTCGTGACTCGTGCATGCGGTCTCCCATGCGGTCTCCCGAACAGTGTCTTCTGCGGAAATCGATACAGGCCCGCGCGAGGAGCGCTGCAAGCCGAGCCCCGTCATCGGCTCATCCGCGTCGGCGGCTCAAAATCGCGGGGGCTGCGCGTCATGCGCCCGGCAGACAGCGTACGCGGTCAGGCGAGGATCGACTGCCTGATCCGCTCGACCCGCGGCTGGAGACGCCGACCCGGGCAGGCCGTCTGCGCATCGTCCCATTCACGGTGCGTGTAGACGCGCCCCCGCGGGAGCCGGTAGAGGGTCCGCAGGTCGACGAGCACCCGCCGCAGCGTGGCGAGCTGCGCGGGCGTCGGCGCCTGCAGGTCGAAGTTGCCCATGACCAGCACGCCGATGTTGCCCTCGTTGTGGTGCTGCACGTGGGCGCCCTGCCATCGGATCGACCTCCCCTGCCAGAGGACGCCGCCGCGGTCGATGATGAGGTGGTAGCCGATGTCGGCCCAGCCACGGCCGCGGTGCCCAACGCGGTAGTGCTCGATGCGATCGGCCACCGTCGTGCTGTCTGCCGACCAGATGAGGTCGTCGAGCCCGTCGTGGTGGATGGTGACGCACGTCACGGGCAGCATCGGGTTCAGTTCTGCGCGGTTGGGACCACCGCGCGCCCAGAGCACCCGCGGCTTGGCCCATGGGAGTGCGGCCTCTGACGCTGCGGCGCTCGATGCGGTCTCCGCGGCGCCCACCTGGTTCGAAATCGTCTGTTCAGAGGCCGACGGCTGCGTTGCAGGATCCGCGGCAACCGCCGATGCGCCCCGCCCAACGCCCCGCCCATCGTTCCGCCCAAGCGGCCCAAGGGGAGGCTCGCGCCAATCGGCGGCGGGAAGCATGACCTCCGCCCGCTGAGGGCCGCAGGCGACCAATCCGAACGCGCCAATCGCCGATGCGCTCAGGAAGGCGCGGCGCGACCAGCATGCGCCTGTCGCGTGGCGCGGCGCGCGCAGAAGCAACTCGGCGGCGCTGGGCATACCCGCCACACGCCACGGATCGGGGCGCGGGTCGGCGGGCTCGCGAGTCACCATCCTCGGAACCGATCGCTCGGGAGAACCGACGTCCATGCCAGCTCCTTCGGGCGCCATCGCCACCCCACAAGGGTCGTGCGCAGGGCGTCGTGGCGCGGAGTGTAGGGCGTTCGCACGGTGGCTGTCTTTCGCCGCGGATCCCCGACCCGTCGCCGAGATCCGCACGCGTGTCGGCGGGCGTCTCGGCGCGTGCGGGGACGGCCACGGCACCGCCCCGGTCGTGACGCGCAAAATGCCCGATTTTTACGGCATTCCAAGCACATCCCCACGCGCCTGCGGAGGGGCGAAACCACCTCGTTTCTGCTAGGATTTCCGCTCGCCCGCGGACGCCTCCACGGCGCCCGACGGAATCGTCACCAAAGGCCGAAGATGACTGAATCAACCCCTGTGAAGGACCCCGCCTCGACCTCCGCCAACGACGGTCCGGCCGATGCGGCGAACTACACCTCCGAGTCGATCCAGGTGCTCGAGGGCCTCGAGGCGATCCGCAAGCGCCCCGGCATGTACGTGGGCGGCACGGGTCTGAACGCCCTCCACCATCTCGTCTACGAGTGCGTCGACAACGCCATCGACGAGGTCATGGCCGGCTACGCGACCACGGTCACCGTGCGCGTGGGCGTCGACGGCTCGTGCACGGTCATCGACGACGGCCGCGGCATGCCCGTCGACGCAATGAAGCACGAGAACCCGGCCATCAACGGCCGCCCCGCCGTCGAGGTCATCCTCACCGAGGTGCACGCGGGCGGCAAGTTCGGCGACAACGCCTACAAGGTCTCGGGTGGCCTGCACGGCGTCGGCGTCAAGTGCGTCAACGCGCTCAGCGAGTGGACCGAGGTCGAGGTCTTCAAGAACGAGAAGACCTACCACATCGCCTTCGCGCGCGGCGAGGTGACCAAGCCGCTCGCACTGGTGGAGACGCTCGAGAAGTCGGCCTCCACCGAGAAGCGCACCGGCACGCGCATCACGTTCCTGCCCGACGCGCAGATCTTTCCCGACACCGAGTTCCGCTACGAAACGCTGGAAAACCGCCTGCGCGAGCTCGCGTTCCTCAACCCCGGCGTGAAGATCCGCCTGATCGACGAACGCGTCGATGCCAGCGGCCAGCGCCGCGACACCACGTTCCACAGCCCCCACGGCATCGGTGGCTACGTCGCCTGGCGCAACGAGCAGAAGACGATCCAGAGCCCTGTCATCGCCTTCTCCTCCGAGGATGCGGCCGCGTTGCTGCGCCTCGACTTCGCGATGCAGTACGTCGACTCGAACGCAGAGCTCACCCTCGCCTTCGGAAACAACATCCCCAACCGCGACGGCGGCACGCACGTGCAGGGCTTCAAGAGCGCGCTCACGCGCGTCGTCAACGGCTACGCCCGCAAGAACAACCTGCTCAAGGACCTCGTCCCCTCGGGCGACGATCTGCGCGAAGGCCTCGTCACGGTCGTCAGCGTCAAGCTGCCCAACCCGCAGTTCAACAACCAGACCAAGGAGAAGCTCCTCAACCCCGAGATCGAGGGCTTCGTGTCGAACGCCATCGGCGAGAGGCTCGGCGCGTGGCTCGAGGAGCATCCGAAGGAGGCGCGCGAGATCTGCATGCGCGCCGTGCTCGCGGCGCAGGCGCGCGAGGCGGCCCGCAAGGCCCGCGAGCTCATCAAGCGCAAGGGCGCGCTCGACTCGGGCGGCATGCCGCACAAGCTCAGCGACTGCTCGTCGGACGACGTCGAAAAGACCGAGCTGTTCATCGTCGAGGGCGATTCGGCAGGTGGCTCCGCCAAGGGCGGCCGCGACCACGTGCACCAGGCGATCCTTCCGCTGCGCGGCAAGCTCCTCAACGTCGAGAAGGCGCGCCTCGACAAGGTCCTCGGCTTCGAGGAGATCCGCATCCTCATCCAGGCCCTGCAGTGCGGCATCGGCGAGGACTTCGACATCTCCAAGCTGCGCTACGGCCGCGTCATCATCATGACCGACGCCGATGTCGACGGCTCGCACATCCGCACGCTGCTGCTCACGTTCCTCTTCCGCCAGATGCCCGAGCTCGTGCGCCAGGGCAAGATCTTCATCGCCCAGCCGCCGCTCTACCAGATCGTGCGCGCCAAGCAGGCGACCTACGTGCTCAACGACAAGCGCATGAACGAGACGCTCGTCGACCTCGCGCTCGCGCACTCGACCTTTGCCGTGCGCGACGCCGTCACGGGCGAGATCGAGCACCGCGTGCAGGGCGACGAGGTGCGCCGCATGGTCCGCGCGCTCGAGCGCCTCGAGGAGCTCGTCACCGTGTCGCAGCGCCGCGGCATTCCCTTCGTGAAGCTGCTCGCCACCCGTGCGGCCGATCCGAGCGGCCAGCGGCACCTGCCGTCGTGGCACCTCGCGTGGGCCGAGGGCGACCTCCTCTTCCACAGCGAGACCGATGCGCGCGCGGCCGTCGTCAAGCATGACCTTGTCCTCGACGACGTCGTCACGCCCGACATGCGCATCGACCGCCGCCGCGTGGCGGGACTGCGCGAACTCCACGAAAACCGCGAGATCGAGCGCATCATCGGCCAGCTCGGCCAGTGGCACATCGACATCGCCGACTGGGACCGCGTGCAGGTCGAGACCGTCACCGGCGACAAGGAGCCCACGCGCTACGCCTGGCTTGTCGACGCGGGAGCCGAGCGCGGGAAGGGCGACAAGTCTACGGACGCCGACTCCGACGACGAGAAGTCGACCAGACGCCGCGACTCGGGCATCGTCGAGTCTGCGAGCGTGCCCAGCATCGTGCGCGCCCTGCTCGAGGTCGGGCGCCGCGGCATCGAGGTCAAGCGCTTCAAGGGCCTGGGCGAGATGGACGCCGAGCAGCTGTGGGAGACCACCATGGACCAGGCGCGCCGCACGCTCGTGCGCGTGACGCTCGAGAGCGCGAGCGAGGCCGATGCGCTCTTCACCGTGCTCATGGGCGAGGATGTCGAGCGGCGCCGCGCCTACATCGAGAAGCACGCCCTCGAGGTGAAGAACCTCGACGTGTGAGCGGACGGGCCGGGCCGATGGTGCCGCGTGTGGCCACCGCCAAGCGACGGACGTCCACGGTCGATGCGAACGGAATGCGCCAGACGCGCGCAAAAGCTGACAGGCCCCCGTCAGGGGGCCTGTCGCTGGTCGTCAGATGTCGCGCGCGCGTGCGAACTCACTCCTCGGCGCGCACGGCGGCGGAGGACTTCTTGCCGCCATCGGCCTTCTCGAGCAGTTCGTCGATCACCTTGCGGATCTCGGTCTCGTTCGAGGCGTGCAGGCCGGTCTTGTAGACCTTGCCCTGCTGGTCGAGGATCGCGACATAGGGAATGCCGCTGATCGCGAAGTCGGGGTTGAACACGTCCTTGCCGCTGAGCGCGACGGTCCAGGTCACGCCCGCCTCCTTCATGAACTCGACGAGCTCGCGCTTCTCCTTGGCGGGATCGTTCTTGCAGTCGACGCGGCCGCGCTTCTGGTGCGCGACGTAGCCCTGCAGGCTGGTCACGCCCACGATCTCGAGCTGTCCCGCGGGGTACGACGTGCGCAGCGAGGCGATGCTGGGGAAGCTGGCCACGCACGGGCCGCACCAGGTGGCCCAGAAGTCGAGCACCACGACCTTGCCCTTGAGGTCGGAGAGCTTGTTCCAGCCGGCGGCGGTGCCGTCGGCGCGCACGACCCAGTTCAGGTCGAGGTCGGGCGCCGTCGCGCCGAGGAGCTCGCCGCGCATCGAGGCGCCCTCGAGCAGCGCCGTCAGGCGCTCGAGGTTCTTGCGGGTCTTCTCGTCGGCACTGGCCATGCGCGCCTTGGTCGCGTCGAGCACCGTGCGGCGCGCGGACTGCGCCTGGTCCTTGGAGGCGACCTGGTTCATGAGTCGCACCCAGTTGATGGCGGTCGTGAAGACCTCGGGCGGCGCGTCGGCCGTGTACATCGTCTTGAGCGCAGCGATGCGGCCCGCGAACGGCTTGAGCGTGGCGGCATCCATGTTGGTGAGCATCGAGAGCAGGCCGCGTGCGCCGCCGCTCTTGAAGCCCTCGGTGAAGCCGGGGTGCTCGAGCAGCTTGGCGACCGCGTCGGGCGCCGCCGTGCCGCGGCGGGTGGCGTCGTTGGTCATCTGCACGGCCGCCATGAAGCCGAGCGCCGTCGGCTGCTTGGCGCGGTTGGCGAGCGCCGTCTCGTAGGCCTTCTTCTGCTCGGGGCCGGCGAGGTCCCACAGGCGACCCGCAGCCGCGAACGCGCTTGCGTCGAGCGTGGCGAGGTCGATGCCCTTGAGGGCCTTCAGCGCGACTTCCTGCGAGGCCTTCTCGATGCCCGCTGCGGTCTTCGGGTCCTTCGACATGCGCTCGTTGATCTTCTCGAGCTCGTTGAAGACCTCGTCGATGCGTGCGTTGATCGCTTCGGCGGTCATGCCGCCCGTGGCGGCCTGCTGCGCGGCGGCGGGCGACGCGGCGAGCCCGATCGAGGCCGAGACAGGAACGAGGCTCAGGAACGCTGCTGCGAGAAGTGGTCGGTGCATGTGTAGTCCTTCGTGGGATCCCGAGGATGGGGTCGTTGCGTGCGGGCGTGCCGTGTCGGTCTGCTCGGAACGGGAGCGGCGGCGACTTGGAGAAGCGCCGCCACGGGTCGGTTTCTTCGCACTTCGGGCGTGAAATCCTGCAATTTTGGCGGGCATTGGCCGCGGCGCTCCACCAGAGGGCGCCGGAAAACGCACAGGGCGGCCCGTTCGGGCCGCCCTGTGGGAAATCACGATGGGTTCGGGCGTTAGCCCTTCTTGGCACCGGCGCCGCTCGCACCCTTGGCGAGCAGCTCGTCGACCGCCTTGCGGATGGCCGTCTCATCGCCCGGGTAGAGACCGACCTTGGCGACCTTGCCGTCCTGGTCGAGGATCGCGACGAACGGAATGCCGCGCACGGCGAAGTCGGGGTTGAACACGTCCTCCTTGGTGATGGCGACGGTCCAGGTCACATCCATGTCCTTCATGAACGTGAGGGTCTCGGTCTTCTCGAGATCAGGCTTGCCCTGGCAGTCGACCGGCGGGCGCTTCTGGTGCTGCACCACGCCCTGCAGGCTGGTGATGCCCACGATCTCGACCTTGTCGGCGGGGTAGGCCGCGCGCAGGTCGCGCACCTTGGGGAAGCTGCCGACGCACGGACCGCACCAGGTGGCCCAGAAGTCGAGCACCACGACCTTGCCCTTGAGGTCGGCGAGGCTCTTCCACGGCGTGGTGCCGTCGGCGCGCATCACCCACTCGCAGTCCATGCTGGGCACCGGGAAGCCGAGGAGCTCGCCGCGCGCCGCGGCGCCGTTGAGCACTTTGGCCATGCGCTCGAGCCCGCTCTTCTCGCGGCCCTGCGCGGTGGGCAGCTTGGCGTCGATGAAGGCGAGCACCTTGGCGCGCGCCGCGTCGGCCTTGTCCTTGGGCAGCGCCTTGCGCGCGAGCTTGAGGTAGCTCTCGGCGGCCATGACCATGTTCAACGGCGCGTCCGGCGTGAAGCGCGCGGCGAAGCCCTCGAGCATCGCCGCGTGCTTCGCGAGCTGCTCGGCGGAGACGTCCTCGGGGATCATGTCGAAGACCATGAGCGACTCGTCGCTGCCGAGCGCCTCGCCGAACGCGGGGTGCTCGAGCAGGTTCAGCGCGGCCGCGGCGGACTCGCCGCGCGGGCTCATCATGAGCGCCTTGACGGCGGCGCGGAATCCCTCGATCGTCGGCTGCTTGGCGCGCTCGTTGAGGATGCGCACCATGGTCTCGCGGCCCTTCGATGACATGCCGATCACGGGCTCGACGGCCGAGAGCTGCTCGTCGTCGAGCTTGCCGAGGTCGATGCCCGCGAGCAGCGCGTCAGCCTGCACGGCGATGTCGGCCTGGATCGCCTTGATCTCCTCCTCGGAGGGATTCTCGAGGTTGCCGTACTTCTTCTGCAGGCCCTCGAAGAGGTCGGAAACGAGCTTCGTGAGCTGCTCGACCGTGGGGCTGTCCTGCGACGCGGCGGCGGCGGGCGTCGAAGGCGGGGCGGAATCCTGGGAAACGGGCGCGAAAGCGAGCGCAAGCGACAGAATCGAGAGGTCGAGCATGGTTTCTCCTAAGCGGGCACGGTACCTGAGCCGCGGCGGCGGTGGCGTGTCGCCACAGGGGAATTCCTCCCGCTCTGCCCGCACCGGCGAAGGACGGATCGTCGCCACGCGCGGCGCCTGCATTCCCCCGCTTGACGGAGCGTGGCGTGCGGCTGACGATGCGAGGATGCGCGCGGTTCCGTCGCCCGCCGACGACTCTCCCCTGCCGATCCTCGGGTTGCTTGGCGCGCTCGCCGCGCTGGCGGTGGCAAGCATCGCCGTTCCCCTCGTCGGTTTCGTGGCGCTGGTGGCCGTGGTCTACCTCGGCGGAGCGCTGCTTGCGTTCGTGCTCGTGCGGATGATCGTCAAGTTTCTCGCAGAAAACCTCGGTGAACGCGGCGTCCTCACCGCGTGGCGGCCGGGCGTCTTCGGAGGCGTGCGGGTGGCGATCGTGGTCCTTGCGCTGTGGGCGCCGTTCGGCGTGGCGTCGGTGCTTGTGTTCAGCGCCAACGGGCTGGTGGTGCATGCGCTCGGAGGCTTGGTCACGCGCACGGTCGACGGCATGCAGGCGGATCTCGGCGCGCGCGATGCCGAGCTCGGCGCGTGGGAGCGAGAGGTGCGAGGTGCGCTCACCTATCTGCCGCTTCCCGGGAAGTCGACCCTCGAGGACGCGCTCGCAGGCGTGCGCCCGGGCATGCGCGATGCACGCACGGCGCTCGTCAACCTGCTCGAGCTCCTTCGCGTTGCCCTTGTGGTCGAGTCGTACGTGGCGTGGATCTTCCTGCTGTGGCTCACGGTTCGCTCGGCGCTCTACTTCCTGGCACGCAGCGTGCTCGCCGATCACCTGAAGCGAAGCGCGGACGGCACAGGCGTCGATGTCCGGTTCGACATGGGACTGCTGAGCGCGTTTCGAGGCGAGGGTGCACGCGAGAGTGCACGAGAGGGCGCGCCATGACCACGCTCCTCGACCGCGCGGTCGCGCATGACCGCGATTTCCCGCTCGAAGGCTTCGCGACGTTCTACGCGCGCGTGGGGCTCGGGCCGAATCGCGCGGAGAACTACCGCTTTCCCCAGTGGCGGAGCTGCGCGTTTCGCCGGCTGCTCTCGAACACCTATCACCTGAACCGCGTGACGCCGCGGCCAGGACTGCACTGGCCCGTGCGCACACCCACGCGCATCGTGGTGGTCGAGCTGCGCGGCGAGCGGCTGTGCCTTCGCATGCGCCACCTGGCGTTCTTCGAGCACACGCTGCGGCTCTCGACCATCGTCAACGCGCAGATTCCGTGGGCTTCGTTCGAGAGCCCGCTGATCACCTGCATCGAGGGCCATGGGCGCGTGGGGCTGCGCATCGAAGGCGATCCGGTACTGCTCGCGCGCGGCGAGCCGGCCGAGGCAGAGGCGCCGCAGGTCAACCTCCCGCAGGTCAACCTCCCTCGGCTCGCGGCGTGGTGCGCCGACACGCATCTTGGCCTCACGGTCGAGCCCGGCTATCTCAATGCCGTGCTGGTGGCGGCGGCGACCGCCGATGTGCTGCGGTCATCGCTCGTCGTGAGCGCGCGCGAAGATGGCGAGGAGGTCGCGGGCACCACGCTCCTTGCGCGCATCGCGCGGCTGATCGTTCCATAGCTGCGGCCAACGGCGAGCCCGTCAGTCGCGCGACAGGCTCTTGGTCTCGTACCGTGCGAGCTCGCACACGCCCTCCACGTCGGCGTCGAAGGTCGCGCGCACGCGCCGCGCAGGCTGCGATGCCGCGCCCGCGCCCGCGACGGGCGCGTAGGCGAAGTACTCGCCGGGGGCGTCGGTGACCGCCACGCGGGTCACCCGCGTCTGCGCGACCGACTTGTCGGAGAACGTCACCGTCAGATCCGCGCGGTAGAACTCGAGTCCGCCGTCGAGGTAGCCCGCGCGGTCGGGCGGCCAGCCTGCAGCTTCGCGGATGAAGTCGAACGCGAGCTGCGCCGCCGTGACCGCGACGCGGAGATCGCCCCCCTCGGCACCGTCGACGGCCAGCACGCTCGAGGCGCTGCGGCTCGAGTTCAATCCCTGCGACTCCTCGACCTGCACGCGGAGCTCGATCGACTCGATGCGGCGCTCCTCGACGACGATCGGCGGCTCGGGCGGAATCACTCGCCAGAGCCGCGCGACGAAAGGCGCCGTCCACGCAACGATGGCGATCGAACCAGCGAGCGTGAGCGCGACCGCGAGCAGCGCGCCGAGGCTCGGGCGGGGCGGGTTGCGGTGGACCGCGCCCGCGCCGTCCGACGCACGGCGCCGCGTCGCGCCCTCAGGCATCGCGCGCACCCGCCTCCGCAAAGCCCTTGCGCCGAAGGAGGCACGCGTCGCAGCGCCCGCACGGCTCGCCCGAATCGCTCGGGTCGTAGCACGAGATGGTGCGACCCACCGGCACGCCGAGCTCGAGCGCGAGCCGCACGATTCCCGCCTTCGACAGCGACTGCAGCGGCGTGTGGATGCGGAAATGCGCGCCCTCTTGCGCGCCCGCCTTGGTCGCGAGGTTCGCGAGCCGCTCGAACGCGGCGATGAACTCGGGGCGACAGTCGGGATAGCCCGAGTAGTCGATCGCGTTCACGCCGATCGCGAGATCGCTCGCGCCGAGCGTCTCGGCGTAGGCGAGCGCGAACGCAAGGAAGATCGTGTTGCGCGCCGGCACGTAGGTGATGGGCACGCCATGCGCGATCGCCGATTCGTCGCGGTCTTTGGGCACGGCGATGTCGGCGGTGAGCGCGCTGCCGCCGAAGGCGCGGAGATCGATCTCCGCCACGCGGTGCTCGGCCGCACCCAGCGCGCGCGCGATCTCGGCCGCGCGCTCGAGCTCCACCGAATGGCGCTGTCCGTAGCGGAAGCTCAGCGCGTGGCACGCGAAACCCTCGCGGTGCATCCAGGCGAGCACCGTGGCGCTGTCGAGTCCGCCGGAGAGAAGGACGACGGCGCGTTTCATGAGGCGATCACCATGGGACGATGGGCCTTTCCGCGCATCGCGGTCACACCGGGCTCGGCACGCTCTCGAGCAGGCGCTGCATGATGCGGCGCGTGGTGAGCGTGTCGCCCTGGTGCATGTAGGTGCGGCTGATCACGCGGTGCGCGCACACGGGCAGCACGTTCGAGACGATGTCGTCGGGCACGCAGTAGTCGCGGCCCGCGACGAACGCCGAGGCGCGCGCCGCCGCCGCGAGGGCGAGCGCGCCGCGCGGCGAGACGCCGACCTGCAGGTCCTCGCTGTTGCGGCTGGCGGTGGCGATCGCCACGATGTAGTCGACGAGCGACTGCTCGAGCCGCACCGCGTCGACGGCGCGCTGCAGGGCCAGCACGTCCTCGGCGCCCATCGCGGGCTGCAGGTCGGGCAGCGCGGTGCGCGCAGGCTGCTTGGCGAGGATGCGCGCCTCGTCGTCGGGCGACGGATAGCCGAGCGAAAGCCGCATGAGGAAGCGGTCGAGCTGGTTCTCGGGAAGGAAGTAGGTCCCCTCGAACTCGTAGGGATTCTGCGTGGCGACCACCATGAACGGCTGCGGCAGGTGGAACACGCCGCCCTCGGCCGACACCGTGCCGTCGCTCATCGCCTCGAGCATCGCCGACTGCGTGCGCGGGGTGGTGCGGTTGATCTCGTCGGCGAGCACGACGTTCGCGAAGATCGGCCCCTGGCGGAACTCGAAGCCACGCGAGTCCTGTCGGTAGATGCTCGTGCCTGTCACATCGGAGGGCAGCAGGTCGGGCGTGCACTGGATGCGGCTGAACGAGCAGCGGATCGAGCGCGCGAGCGCGTTGGCGAGGACGGTCTTGCCCACGCCGGGTACGTCCTCGATGAGCACGTGACCGCGCGCGAGCAGGCACACGATCAAGCGGTCGACGGCCTGCACGTTCCCCATGTACACGGAGACGATGTTCGCGCGGAGAGCCTCGATCCTGTCCTGCATGCGCGCGAGTGTAGCGGTTCGACCCGCGGCGCTCTTGGTACAACACTCCGCGAGATGTCCGGCCCCATCATCCGCAAGACGCTGCCGTGCGTGAAGTGCGGATACGACCTCGAGGGTCTGTCTGCCGACGCGCGCTGCCCGGAGTGCGGCGGCGAGATCATGGCCACGCTGGCATTGCGGCTCGATCCCGCCACCGACTCGCTCGAGCGCTCGCCCGAGCTGCTGCGCACCGGCTGGGCGATCTACCTCATGAGCCTCGGCAGCGTGCTCGGATGCGCGATCGCGCTGGCGCCCCTCATCGATGTCCTGCTCGAGCAGCTGACCTTCCCGCGATGGCTTTCGCCGGGCATCGCGGGCATGCGCGCGCTTGCGCCGTCGATCGCGCTCGCGGGCGCCGTGATCGGCTTCGCGGCGGCCGTGTTCGTGATGCCGTGGCGACGCGAGCGCGCCTTCATCCGGGCACGCGGCGCGGGCGGCGGCGGGTTCCTCGGCTGGACGGTGCTGGCGCTGCAGCCGCCTTCGTGGCTGGCGGCGCTCCTTGCCGTGGCCGCGATCGCGGCGGTGGCCGCGTCGACCACGCCCCTCCTTCGGCGCCTCGTCCCGCACGCGCGGCTCTTCCGCACGGCACGCCATGCCACGCAGACCACGCGCGACCTCCTCATCGCCTCGGCGGTCACGGGCGGCTCGGGCAGTCTCACGCTCTGGCTTTCCGGCGAGGGGCCGGCCGCCGAGGAGGCGGTGCTTCTGAGCGGCGCCGTCGCTTGGGCGAGCGGACTTCTGCTGGCCGTGGGACTCGGCTACCGGATGGTCAACGCGCAGTGGATCCTGCGGTCGCTGCGCCAGCCGCCGCCCAAGGTCGATGAGGTCCTGGCCGACTGAGGACGACGACGGGTCTGCCAGAACGGCAGCAGATGGCAAAGCGCCTCGCAAACTGTCAGGGGGGCTGTGGCGGAACCCCTGCGGCCACGATTGCATAAGCGCCGCATTCACAGTTACTTCCGATCCATTTGCGGCTGTAGGACGGGCTGCCCCGACCTCGCATGCCACCTCCGCGCGGCTGGTACGGGCTTTGTATCTGCGCCGCCCCGTTCGAACGGCGGCCGGCCCGACCGACCGCCTGCGTTGAGAAGTCCGTTGAGAACCTCATCCCGAAGATTCGGAGATTGACCCACGATGTCCGCCAAGGAACTTTCGTTCGACAACGAAGCGCGTCAGAGCCTGCTCGCCGGCGTTGAGAAGCTGGCCGCAGCCGTCAAGAGCACCCTCGGTCCGCGCGGCCGCAACGCCGTGCTCGACAAGAGCTGGGGCGGTCCGACCGTCACCAAGGACGGCGTGTCGGTGGCCGAGGAGATCGAGCTCCGCCACAAGGTCGAGAACATGGGTGCCAAGCTCGTGAAGGAGGCCGCCTCGAAGACCTCCGACGACGCGGGTGACGGCACCACCACCGCAACCGTGCTCGCCGAGGCCCTGGTCAAGGCGGGCCACCGCCAGATCACCGCCGGCGCCGACCCGAACTCGGTCGTGCGCGGCATGAAGAAGGCCGTCGCCGCCGTCGCCGCCAAGATCGGCGAGAGCGCCCGCCCCGTCGAGAAGGTGTCGGGCGGCATCGGCGCGGTCGCTGCGATCAGCGCCAACAACGACGCGAGCGTGGGCAAGATCATGGCCGACGCGTTCGACAAGGTGGGCAAGGACGGCGTCATCACCGTCGAGGAAGGCAAGAGCCGCGAGACGACGATCGACGTCGTCGAGGGCATGCAGTTCGACCGCGGCTACCTGAGCGCGAACTTCGCGACCAACACCGAGCAGATGACCTGCGAGTTCTCGAAGGCGCTCGTGCTCGTGTACGAGGACAAGATCGACTCGCTCGCCAAGTTCGTGCCGTTCCTCGAGAAGGTGATGGAGGCCAAGAAGCCGCTCCTCATCATCGCCGAGGACGTGACGGGCGAGGCGCTGAGCGCGCTCGTCATCAACAAGCTGCGCGGCGTGCTCAACGTGTGCGCCGTCAAGGCGCCGGGCTACGGCGACCGCCGCAAGGCCATGCTCGAGGACATCGCGATCCTCACGGGCGGCAAGGCGATCATGAAGGACCTCGGCATCGAGCTCGACCAGGTCACCATCAAGGACCTCGGCCAGGCCAAGAAGCTCGTGGTCGACAGCGACAACACGACCATCGTCGAGGGCGCGGGCAGCACCGCCGCCATCAAGGGCCGCTGCGAGCAGATCCGCAACGAGATCGCCGCGACCGACTCGAGCTACGACCGCGAGAAGCTGCAGGAGCGCCTGGCGAAGCTCGCCGGCGGCGTGGCGCAGATCAACGTCGGCGCCTCCAGCGAGGCCGAGCTCAAGGAGAAGAAGGCCCGCGTCGAGGACGCGCTGCATGCGACCCGCGCGGCCGTGGCCGAGGGCGTCGTGGCGGGTGGCGGAACCAGCTACATCCGCGCGCTGCCCGTGCTCGACAAGGTGCGCAAGGAGTGCAAGGGCGACGAGCTCGCCGGCGTCGACGCCGTGGCCGAGGCGCTCTGCGTCCCGCTGCGCACCATCGCCGAGAACTCGGGCGAGAAGGGCACCGTCGTCGTCGCCAAGGTCAAGGAGATGAAGGGCGACGAGGGCTTCAACGCGCTCACGCTCGAGTACGGCGACCTGCTCAAGCAGGGCGTGATCACCCCCGCCAAGGTCGACCGCACGGCGCTCCAGAACGCCGCGAGCGTCGCCGGCCTCATCCTCACCTGCGACTGCGCGGTGTCGATCAAGCCCCAGCCCAAGGAGGCTCCGGACGATCACCACCACGATCACGGCCACCCCGGCATGGGCGGCATGTTCTGATCGTCCCGCGCTCCGTTCCGCACCGCATTCCACCAGACCACACTTCTCACCTGAGAGACCACGAGAGACCCACCATGTCCGTCCGACCCCTCGAAGACCGAATCCTCATCAAGCCCGTCGAGCCCGAGACCAAGACCGCCAGCGGCCTGTTCCTGCCCGAGAGCGCCAAGGAGCGCCCGATGCAGGGAACCGTGGTCGCGACGGGCCCCGGCCTCCTGCTCGAGAACGGCGACCGCTCGCCCGTGAACGTCAAGAAGGGCGACACCGTGGTGTACGGCAAGTACGCCGGCACCGAGATCGAGATCAAGAACGTGACCCACGTGATCATGCGCGAGAGCGAACTGCTCGGCGTGATGACCAAGTGACCGCTGCACCGCAGACGACAACGAGAGGTTCCCCACCATGGCAAACAAGCAGATGAAGTTCGATGCGTCGGCGCGCGCGGAGCTCAAGCGCGGCGTCGACCAGCTCGTGCAGGCGGTCGCGGTCACGATGGGTCCCGTCGGGCACAACGTGCTCTTCGCGAAGACCTACGGCGCCCCGTCGATCACCAAGGACGGCGTGACCGTCGCGAAGGAAGTCGACCTCCCGTCGCCCTTCGAGAACATGGGCGCCAAGATGGTCCAGCAGGTGGCCAAGAAGACCGCGGACATCGCGGGCGACGGCACCACCTGCGCGACCGTGCTCGCGGGCGCCATCTTCAACGGCGGCCTCAAGCACATCGCGGCCGGCGCGAACGCCGTTGCGGTCCAGCGCGGCATCAACGCCGCGGCCGTGGCTGCCTGCGACGCGCTCACCGCGATGGCCCAGAAGTGCAAGGGCAAGGCCGATCTCGAGAAGATCGCCACCGTGTCGGCCAACCACGACAGCGCCATCGGCAAGCTCATCGCTGACGCGATCGACAAGGTCGGCGCCGACGGCGTGTGCGAGATCGAGGAGGGCAAGACCGCCGAGACCACCCTCACCTACGTCGAGGGCATGGCGTTCGACAAGGGCTTCCTGTCGCCCTACTTCATGACCGATCCGAAGCGCGGCGAGTGCGTGCTCGAGAACCCGCTCATCCTGATCTACGAGAAGAAGATCTCGATGCTGCAGGAGCTCCTGCCGCTGCTCAACAAGGTCGCGCAGGCGGGCAAGCCGCTCGTGATCATCGCCGAGGAAGTCGAGAACGAGGCGCTCGC
>JBIIRG010000137.1:0-8338 GCA_044341665.1 Phycisphaerales bacterium
TGCGAGGCCGTGCCGCGGAACACCACCGCGCCCGCGCGGTTCACCGATGGCTCGGAGAACTTGCGGAGCGACTGCTCCGTCCCGGGAATGACGTCGTTGCGGTTCGCCACCGGCGTCCACGTCTCGATCGGAGTGACTTCCCCGACCTGTGCGAGCGCCTGCGCGCCCGGCCAGATCGGCAGCGAAACGGCCCCTGCGAGGGCAAACTGCTTCCAACTCATCTGATGCTCCTTCCGTTGCATTCGAGCTACGCGGCTCGCTCGCCGTCATCGCAGCGAGTGGACGAACGTAGGGATGCGACCCTCTGAAGTCAGGACGGAACAGATCCCCCAACGCGCGCAAGCTTGAGCGCGAGCGCGGACTTGGGCGGAAACATCCGCGCGGTCCGTTGCTTGTCTCTCGGCCGCCGCGCGCCATGGAGGGCGCCGCGCAGGGACCGTGAACTGAAGCGAAGCAGGGAGGCTTCATGCACAGGATGTGGCTCGCCGCGATCGCGGCCGTGCTGGCGTTGTCGTCGTTCAGCGGTGTGTCGTGGGCGCAGGAGCGCGATGCGCGCCAAGGCGCGCGGCCGCCGCGCTTTCGCGAGGAGCGCGGCCGAAACGAGTTCCGCGGCGTGGTCGTGGTGCGGCCGATCCATCCGCGCGACGCTGCGCCGCTCGGACTGACCGAGCGCCAGGCGGCGCGTGCTGCAGACGACGCGGTGCGCGCGCTCACGCGCTACGAGGTGCGCGAGTATGCGGGCGATACCGACGAGTTCCTCGTGTCGGTGCCCGCGGGCGAGAGCGAGAGCTCGGTCGCCGACGCCTTGCTCGCGACGGGAAGCTTCCACTACGTCGAGCCCGACTGGACGGTGTACCCGGCCGCATGCCCGAACGACCTCAACTTCTCGGGGCAGTGGTACCACGCGGCGAACAGGCTCGATTCGTGCGCTGCGTGGGACATCGAGACGGGTTCGCCGTCGGTGGTGGTCGCGCTGTGCGACACGGGCATCCGCGCCTCGCACACCGACCTCCGCCTGAACCGGCGCGAGGGCTTGCACGTGCCGTCGATGACCTGGGAAAGCGCGGGCGGCGCCGTGACCGACGTCACCGGCCACGGCACGCGCGTTTCGGGCTGCGCCGCAGGCAACGGCAACAACGGCGTGGGCATCGCGGGCATCGGCTGGAATCTCGGTCACCGCATGATGCGCGTGACCGACAGCACCACGGGCAGCGCCGCGCTCTCGAACCTGCTTGCCGCCGCGCGCGCCGCCGCCGATGCGGGCGACCGCGTGGCGAGCGTGAGCTTCACGGGCGTTGCGTCGTCGTCGGTGCAGACCGCAGGCGCGTACGTGCGGTCGAAGGGCGCGCTGCTCGTGTGGGCGGCGGGCAACGACGGCATCACGCTCAGCGGAAACCGCAACGACGCCGTGATCGTGGTCGGCGCCACCGATGCAGCGGACGCCCTCGCGTCGTTCTCGAACCGCGGGCCGCTCGTCGACCTCGTGGCGCCCGGCGTGGGCGTGTACACGACATCGCACACGAGCGACACCTCGTACGCATCGGCAACGGGCACGAGCTTCGCGTGCCCGCTGGTGGCCGGGCTGTGCGGCCTCGTCTGGTCGAGCAACCCCGCGCTCACGCCATCGGAGGTCGAGGCCGTGGTGCGCGGATCCTGCACGGATCTTGGCGCCTCGGGCGTCGACGACCTCTACGGGCACGGCCGCATCGACGCCGCAGCGGCGCTGCTCCTTGCAGGGGGCGGTTCGGGCGATGGCGGCGGGACCGACACCACGCCGCCCGCGATTCCCACGGGCGTGGCGGCCGTCGCCGGCACGGGCGCCGTCACGCTCACCTGGGCCGCGAACACGGAGCCCGATCTCCTCGGCTACCGCGTGTACCGCTCCACCTCGGCCACCGTCGGGTTCAGCTCGATCACCACGGGCGCGCCGCTCGGCGCGACCACCTTCACCGACAGCGGACTCGCCGCAGGAACGCGCTACTACTACGCGGTCCGCGCCGAGGACGACCTCGGGAACCAGTCGCGCTCGTCGACGATCGTCTCGGCGGTGCCGAGTGCGGCAAGCGCGCCCGTCACGCTCTTCAGCGACTCGTTCGAGTCGGGCAACCTCACGGCGGGAGGGTGGACCGCGCAGAACCTGCAGGCGAGCGCGAGCACCGCTTCGCGGCTGACCGGGGCGTGGGGCGCGCGGCTGATCGGCACGACGTGGATGCAGCGGGTCCGCTCGACCGCGGGCTACGGATCCATCACGCTCACGCTGTCGCACCGGACGGTGGCGCTCGACAGCGGCGAGGCGCTCTTCATCGAGTGGTGGGATGGCGCCGCATGGCGCGCCGTGGCGACGGTGACCGGCGGCAGCTGGTCGACGCAGACCCACGCGTTGCCCGCGGCCGCGGCCGACAACGCGGCGTTTCGCCTGCGCCTGCGCACGAACGCCAACGCGCCCGCCTTCGAGCGGGTCGATGTCGACGACGTGATCCTGCGGGGAACGCCGCGGTAGGCAGCGTCAGTGCGCCTCGCCCTCGCCGCCACCCGCGGGCGGGGTGGCCGCAGGCGCAGCGGCGCCGGGCGTGCCTGGCTTCGGCGTGTACGGCACGGGCTTCGGCTCGTCGGTGCGGTACTTGGCAAGCTGCGCCTCGTACTGCGCCTTGAGCTTGGCGTCGGTCTGCAGCGCGATGGCGCGCTCCTGGTTGGCGATCGCGTTGTCGCGGTCGCCGCGCGAGAAGTACGCGAGCGCGAGGATCTCGGCGGCGCGCGCGTCCTGTCCCTTGCCGATCGTGTCGGCGGCGCGCGCAATGGCGAACGCAAAGTCGAGGTCGCGCTGCTTGACGCGCGGCGAGTTGAGCGTGGTGCGCGCGATGGTGCGCAGCGAGGCGATGTCCCTCGCGTAGTGCACCGCCAGTTGCTTGCCGTAGGCGTAGCCCGCCTCGCTCATGTCGGCGGGGCCGATCATGGTGCCGAAGCGCTGGAGCTCGAAGGTCGACGCGCGCTCGGGGATCGCCACCGCGATCGACTCGAAGAGGTCGAGGAGCTCCTGCCACTTGCCGTCCTTCTCGCACTGCGTGACCAGGTTGTTGGTCTGGCTGCGCGCGCGGGCGGCAAGGGCGTTGGTGATGAACTCGGCGCGGATGCTCGACGGATCCCACGTGCCCGCCGCGATCTTGGCGAACGGCTCCTCGGCGACGTCGGGATGGCCGTACCAGAGCACGACGCCGTCGCGCGCGACGAAGAGGCGCGGGTTCTTGACCTCGAAGGTCGGGTCCTGCAGAAACTTTTGCGCCTTCGATCCGGGATCGAGCGCGATCGCGTGCGGGTACATCTCGGCGTTCTTGGGATCGCTGAAGTACTCGCGCACCTTCGCGTCGTCCTCCGAGGTGATCGAGATGAACTTCCAGCCCTTGGCCGTGTACTCGCGCGACAGCGCCTCGAGCGCGGGGGCGGCTTCCTTGCAGTGGCCGCACGTGGTTGCGAAGAACTCGAACACCACCACCTGCCCGCGCGCGAACGCGTCGAGCGGCTCGCCCACGACGAAGGTGCCGAGCGGCGGGAAGGTCACGGGCGCGCCCGGATAGATGCCGGGCTGCACGACGCGGTAGGCGCGCGGCTTCTTGCCGAGCGCCACGGTCAGCGGCGGGATGCTCGCGACCGCGGGCGCCGCCTTGTTCGCAGCCGTGGTTGGGGGCGCGCCGGCAGCCGGCGTCACGGTGCGGCGGATCGCCACCTGCAGCTCGGGCGTCACGGGATGGTCGGTCAGGATCGTGAGCTTGGTCGACTTCTTGAGCTCGCGCCACTTGAGCCAGTCGATGCGCACGCTGTGGTTGAGCGCGCTCTCGCCGTTGTCGGCGGTGGCGATCGCGGGATCGACGCCCACCACCTTGAACGCCTTGCCATCGGCCGCGCGCATGGTGATCGTCTCGGGCGCGGGCTGCGCCACGTCGTCGCCGGGCGCGCGTACGAGATCGGTCGACAGCTCGATGAAGAGCCCGACCTTGCCCACGACGTTCAGGAACGCGAGCTCGCCGCCCTCGACGGTGAACGTCACGCGCTTGGTGAGCGTGACGCCCTGCTTGGGGCCGGCCTTCATGGTGATGTCGGTCTCGACCGTCGCACCTGGCGCGATCGGCTCGCTCGGCCAGGTGGGCGTGGTGCACGAGCAGTCCGCGACGGCGTTGGTGACCTTGAGCGGCTTGGTGCCCGTGTTCGTGAGCTTCACGCGCTTGACGACGGGCACCTCGGGCACGAGGTCGCCCATGTCGAGCGTCGCCGGTTCCACGCGCAGCGCGTTGGCAGCGGCCTGCTCGGCGCGCGGCGCGGCCGCGGTGCTCGAGTCGCACGCCCCGAGTGCGGGCAGCATGGCGGCCGATGCGATGAACACGAGCAGCGGGGCGGTGAAGTGTCGAAGCATGGCGGTGTCCATGAGGCGAGGCGCGGGATCAGTGGGGCGAGTGCACGTACACATCGGCCCGCACGTGGGTTGCGATCCGAGGTTGGATACATCGGCATTCGGGGGAGCGGTGTTGACAGCAACAGTCGGCGGTTATCGGATTGGAGGGGAAGGGCATCGAAGGCGGATGACGATCACTCCCTTCGAAGGCTGGCGTCAAGCGTCCCGCAGTCTCCGTCAGTCGCCCTGTCGGCGAAGCCGCCGGAGACTGCGGAACGGGTTGCACGAGGAGTCGGCTTGCCGCCTTCGTATGCGCGGAAAACTCGACCAAACTCGTAAGCGCAGGCGCTTGCACGGCTTGTGCACTCGACGAAAAACCCGCAAATACACGGCAGATTTCTTCTTGATTTGAAGCGCCTTCGTTACCTTGGTCGCCACCGCCCGAGCAGTGATGGCGGTGCCAACGTCTGCTTTCCACATGTCCCGTGAGGTCGCCTGCGAGCCCCCATCGCGGTGTGCTCGGCAGTGCATTCGGAGAAAGACCCGTGACGACTCGCATTGCTCGTGCGTTCCGTTGTGTCCTCGCAACCATGCTGGCCGTGGGAGGCGCGCTCGGCGCGGCGGGGGTGGCCGTCGGGCAATCAGTCATCGCGGGCTGGGACTTCCAGACGACGTCGAACGGAGGAACGGCCGCTGCGGTGGCACCGAGCACGCCAAGTGTATTCACCGCGAACATCGGCAGTGGAACGCTCTACTTGGATGGAACCAACGGATCGAGTTCTTGGGTGACCGCAACGAGCGGAAACGAAGTGACTGCGTTCGGCGGTACAGCCGTAAACGCCTATACCGGGCTCACGAGCACGACCTCCGGAGCCGCCTCACTCGCCCTGATCGGTGGTTCTGCGTCTGGTTCCTCGTTTGCCGCAAATGGGAAGTCTGTTGTCTTTAAGTTCTCCATGACGGGGCGCTCTGGACTCCTGGTCTCGTACGCATCGCAGCGCACTTCCGCAGGCTTCACCGGGCAGGCCTGGTCCTACAGCACAGACGCAACGAGTTGGACGAGCCTTGCGACCGTCTCGTCGGTGCCGACAGCCTTCGGTACACAGGTGCTCGCGCTTACCAACGGGCTCGATGGCGCGGCGAGCGCGTATCTGAAGCTGACATTGACCGGCGCGACTTCGGCATCGGGAAACAATCGTCTCGACAACGTGGTCTTGGCATCCACGGCCACCGCGGGCGCGCTCTCCGCGACCAGCGGTGCGAACCCAGGTTCGGATGGTTGGACGAGCGTCTTCTCTGGCGGCGGCTGGTTCAATGGGAACAGCGGATTGAACGGCAATGGATCCGCGGCCGGCGCCGGAAATCCCGCATGGGGTCTGTATGCCAGCGGCGCGTCCACGGCGGCGATGCGTCGTGGACTCCCTGGGGGCGCGCTGGCCTCGGGACAGGGCGTGTCCATCAAGTTCGACAACGGGTACATCGACACCGGAAAGACCGTGGGAGTTGAGTTTCTGTACGGTGACACCGTTGCGCTCAAGGTGCAGTTCACGGGCGGCGGTACCGCCTACCAAGTGGTGAACGCGTCGGGCACCGTCACCACTTCGCAGAGCTACACGACGGATGGATTCAACGTTGCGCTGAGGCGCACGGGCAACGGCACCTACTCGCTCAGCTTCGGCAACTACAGCGGCACGGGCACGTTCACGGGATCCGCGCTCTCCGTCGATGGGGTCAGGGTCTTCAACAACGGTGCTGGCTCTGGAAGCAACTTCGACGTCTTCGCGAACGATCTCGCCGTCACGTGCGTCGATCTCGATAATGACGGCGTCTGCGCGTCCACCGACTGCAACGACAACAACGTGTCGGTCGGCGCTGCGTCGGTCACCTACTACCTCGACAGCGACAACGACGGCTACGGCGTGAGCAGCACATCGCAGACGGTGTGCACGCAGCCCGCTGGCTACGCCACGCAGGCGGGCGACTGCGACGATACGCGCAACACCGTCTATCCCGGCGCGCCCGAGCTCTGCGATACGCTCGACAACGACTGCGACGGCACGGCCGACGAGGACATCACCCTCGTCAACTACTACCCCGACACCGATGGCGACGGCTTCGGCGCGGCGGGCAGCACGCCCACGAGCGCGTGCTCGCAGCCCGCTGGCACGTCTTCGAACAACACCGACTGCAACGACAGCAACGCAACCATCAAGCCTGGCGCGACCGAGGTCTGCGACACGGTCGACAACGACTGCGATGCGAGCATCGACGAGGGTGTGACGACGACCTTCTATCCCGACACCGACGGCGACGGTTACGGCGCTGCGGCGGGAAGCGTACAGGCTTGCTCCGCCGCCACGGGCTATGTCGCGAACGGCACGGACTGCAACGACAGCAGCGGCAGCATCAATCCGGGCGCGGCCGAGGTGTGCGACAACGCCAACACCGACGAGGACTGCGACGGCAGCGCCGACGACCTTGATGCGGGCGGCGCTACGGGCAAGACCTCGTGGTACCTCGACTCGGACGGCGACACCTTCGGCGCGGGGAGCGCGACGAGTGCCTGCGATGCGCCCGCGGGCCGCGTGAGCAGCAACACCGACTGCAATGACGGCAACGCGGCCATCAAGCCGAGCGCGACCGATGTGTGCGACGGCGTCGACAACAACTGCGACGGCACGATCGATCCGTCGTCGTGCGCGTCGGTCGACGTGGGCGGCAACGGCAGGTCGAGCTTCGGCGGCGCAATCGGCGGGTCGACGCTGAACGTCGCCCGTGACGGCGGCGACTGGGTCTTCACGCTCACGAAGGGTGCTGGAAGCTTCGGCGACGCGCTTGTCCTCTACTTCGACACGGAGGTCGGTGGATTTACATCGACTGCAGGCTTCACCGACACGGGCGACTACCTGCGCAAGGCGATCTCCGGCTTCGACGGCACCAATCGCTCGACGGTGAACTTCCCCAGCGGGTTCACGGCGGACCATGTGATCGCGCTCACGCCGAGTGCCAACGCGCAGTTCGGAGGGGGCTGGAAGCTCTCCAACGGCGGCAGCCACGAGTTCCGCGCGTCGGTGAGTCTCAGCCCGAGCAACAGCACGACGAGCGCGACCTACACGTTCCGCATCGCGCGCTCGCAGTTCGGCATTTCGTCGGGCGGCACCTTCAAGATGGTGGGCACCTACCTGAACGGCACCAACGCGTTCCGCTCGAACGAGGGCTACGGCGAGGGCCTGCCCGCGACGAACGTCGGCCAGGCGGCGTGCACGTTCACGTCGTTCGTGTCGCTGATCGTGCCCTGCACCGACGTCGACAACGACGGCGTGTGCGCCGAGAACGACTGCAACGACAACGACGCGACGATCTATGCCGGCGCGACGGAGCTCTGCGACAGCAAGGACAACGACTGCGATGGCTCGACGGACGAGGGGCTGACGCAGTACACCTACTACCGCGACGCGGACAGCGACACCTTCGGAAGCTCGACCGTCACGACGACCACCTGCGCGGCGAGCGCGCCGTCGGGCTACGTGACGAACAGCACGGACTGCAATGACTCGGCGCTGCTGTATGCCGATACCGACGGCGACGGATTCGGCGCGGGTGCTGCGGCGGCGTGCGGCGTGGCCTCGAGCAACGACTGCGCGGCGGGCGATGCCGCGATCTATCCGGGCGCTGCGGAGCTGTGCGTGACGGTCGGCATCGACAACGACTGCGATTCGAACGCGGCCGAGATCGATGCGAACGCGGCCGACAAGCTTGCGTACTACAACGACGGCGACGGCGACGGCGTGCGCGGCGCGGTCACGACGCTGTTCTGCCCGGGCGCGGCGGGCTCGACCTACAGCACCACGGCCTCGAACCCCGCGGACTGCGACGACGCGAACGCGGCGATCAAGCCGGGCGCTGCGGAGCTCTGCTCGAACGCCGGCGTGGACAACGACTGCGACTCGGATG
>JBIIRG010000138.1:0-8336 GCA_044341665.1 Phycisphaerales bacterium
TCTTCCGCTCCATCGCACCCGCGCGCGTGCCTGAGTCGCTCGCCGCCGCGGCCACGCGCCATGCCCGCAGCGTGCTCGAGGGACTCGGCCATGTCGGCACGCTCGCGCTCGAGATGTTCGTGGCCGACCACGCGCTGGTGGCCAACGAGATCGCGCCGCGCGTCCACAACTCGGGACATTGGACGATCCAGGGCGCACGGACGAGCCAGTTCGAGAATCACATGCGCGCCGTCGCCGGCCTTCCCCTCGGCGATCCGGGCGCCCACGCCTTCTCGGCCATGGTCAACCTCATCGGCGGCGTGCCCGAGGCAGGCGAGGTGCTCGCGATCCCCGGCGCAAGCGCGCAGTTCTACGGCAAGGCCCCCCGCCCTGGCCGCAAGGTCGCCCACATGAACGTCGTGGCCGCGTCGCGCGAGGAACTGCTCGCGCGACTCGATCCGATCGAATCGATCGCACGACGCGTGAACCGGCTCGCATGAGGCCTTTCCGCATGACCCGCGCCGTCCTTCGTCAGCTCGCGTTTGCGTGGCCGCTCGCCGTCCTGTGCGCCTGCGCATCGATGCCGAGCGCGGACGACGTCGCACGCATGGGCGTGCATGCGCTCGTCGGCGACTGGACCAGCGAGCTCGACGGAACCACGCTTTCGGTGCGCAAGGACGGCACGTTCATGGTCGCCCGCGCGGCCCGCGGCGATCGCCCCGCCGCATCGGCATCCGGACGCTGGCACCCGCGCGGCGACGCCGTCGTGCTTGTGAACGACGCCGGCTCCAATCCTGTGTACTCCCCCCTGTACTCCCCTCTATACTCCACGGCCTGCGCCGACATCGAGGGCATCTACACCCCCGAGATCGTGCGCGACACGGTGCGCTTTGCGCTCGTGTCCGACGACTGCGCGCCCCGCGAGGAACAGATGGCGTGGCCGTGGAAGCGCGGCGACCGACCTAGGCGGTAATCACTGAATGGACGCCGGCGGCGTGACTGGGCCGCGCCCCAGACTTCGATTGCAGAGAGCCCTTTGCTTCTCGAGCTGGCGGCCTCACTCCGTCGCTCCGCGAAGCTCCTTGAGGAACTCTGCGCGCCAATGCGGCGCGTCCCAAACGTAGCTGAACGCCCAGGGGGCGATCTGCTTCGTCAAGTTCGCCGCATCGCCAGCGAGGGGTGCTGCGCGGTTCAACTCCAGCATGTTGTGCGAGCCGCTCACGAGGCCTGGATAGCGACCGCACTGCGAGAGAAACCACTGCAACTGACGATCCGCTTGCTCACGGAGTTCTCCCGGGAGCCCATAGATCAGATTGATGTTTGCCACGATTCCTGCCGAGGCCGTGTCCGCGATCAACTTCTCCGCACGGTCGAGTGAAATCAACTTGCCAAAGCGCCGCTGGCCTTCAGGCCAAATGGTCTCCAGGCCGTACTCGAGGGTTCGGCACCCTGCCTGCCGAAGTTTGGCCAGCAGTCGTGGATTGAGTGATTCGTGCATGATCGTCGTGGCGCTCCAAGTGATTCCCAAGCCGCGCTCGAACAGAAGATCCGCAAGTTGCCGAAGCCTGGGAACCGTGAAGAAAGAGTCCTTGAAGGAGAATCGGTGCACCCCGTGCCGAGCGGTCAGGAGGTGAATCGTGTCGCCGACCGCCTGCCAATCGTCAACCGATATCAACTCAGGCTCGACCGCAGGGTACGTGCACATCGTGCACTTCCCAAATGCGCAGCCGCGGGATAGTTGCATCGGGATCGTAAGCCGTTGTTTCGAAAACAACTCGAGGTCTTCCTGATCGAATGTTGGCACGATCTCGAAGGGCACTCCCCGCCCCCGAACAGTCGGCCGAGTCGTTACGGGATGACGAGTGCATTGATGCGCCGAAGACCCTTGCCCTGCGCGGAAGTGGCCCCGCGCCTGGACCGGCTCGCTACCTCGGAGCACGCACGCCACGAATCCGGCCAGCTCTTGCTCGGAGTGACCTGCGAAGAATCCACCGAGGTCCCGGCCGTACCTCGGATCATTCCGAATCTCGGTCTCGAGGAGTGTCACGTGGCTGCCGCCGGCAACGACCCGCGAGCGCGGCCAGATGCGACGCGCCATTCTTGCTGCGAGCAACGCGATGCAAACCTGCTGAGGACCCATGATCGAGAAGCCCAGCACAGCCGGTTCATGAAAGCGGCCGAAGAGCCGCGATTCGAGAAAGGACGCCCAGTATCCCCGACGCTCGCTCTCCCGCAGGGCGTCCTCGATGTCCTCGAAGCGGAAGTGCATCCCGAGCAGCGGGTCGACGCAACAGGGCTGCATGAACGACTCACGACCTCTGAGCGGATGGAACTCGAGGAAGTGAGCCTTGGCCCGACCAATGAGGCCCCGATCCTTATCCCGATCGCCGACCAACGGCGCACCGACCTCCTGCTCGCTTTCGCCGAACGTGCGCAGGTAGGCGATGCTGAGGTCACACACGCGAAGCCGCAGTCCGCTGTTCTCAGCGACGGTGCGGAGGAGGTAAGGGCCCAACGACGGATTCGTGTCCGACGGAGAGAGGGGCGGAACGACGATGAGTGCGTCCTGGGACTGCATCACGGATTCTGCTGCCCTTTGGTTCGGCTCAACGTGGCGAGAGCGAAGGGGTTTTGACGACGAAACCATCGATCCACCTGCAGTCGATGCGCCAGGTCTCCCATCAGCGCAGCGGTACCGATGGCGCGCTTGGCCCGTCGATTCCAGAACCGTGTGACCGAATCCAGGAAAGTCAACATGTAGCCGACCAGTTGCACCGAAGCGGCGTCACGCTGCATTCCGGTGGTGCGATAAGCGACCGACAGTGCATGCCCCTCGATCAAGACGTCAATGCAAGGATCCCTGGGACGCGTCTCGCGTGTGTCCGACGACTGCGCGCCCCGCGAGGAACAGATGGCGTGGCCGTGGAAGCGCGGCGGGACGGCCATCAAGCCCCGCTGAACACCGCGCGGTCACAAAGAACAAGGCCCCGCGCTGGGCGGGGCCTTGAGGGTGACGTGACGGGATGGGAGTCGCTCAGCTCGCCTCGGCGCGCGGATGCGCCTTGTCGTACTCGGCGCGCTTCTTGCCCTGCGCGACGTGCGTGTACACCTGCGTGGACGAGAGCGACTGGTGGCCGAGCAGCTCCTGCACCGCGCGCAGGTCCGCACCGTTGTCGATCAGGTGCGTGGCGAACGAGTGACGGATGGTGTGCGGGCTGATGTCCGGATCGAGGCCGACCTTGATGAGGTACTTGGCGACCTTGCGGCGCACCGAGCGGCTCGACAGACGGGATCCGTGCTTGTTCACGAAGAGCGGCGAATCGGGGCTCGAGACGAGGCCGGCTGCGCGCATCTCGGCGTCGAGCATGTCGAGGTAGTGGCGCAGGCTCTTGAGCGCGTGGGCGCCCAGCGGCACCAGGCGCTCGCGACGGCCCTTGCCGCGGATGACGATGCACTCGTTGGCCTCGTTCAGGTCGCCGCGGTTGATCGCCACGACCTCGCTCACGCGGATACCCGTCGAGTACAGGGTCTCGAGGATCGCGCGGTCGCGCGCGCCGAGCAGGTCGGTGTCCTCGGGCGCCGAGAGAAGGCGCTCGACCTCGTCGACCGAGATGGCCTTGGGAAGCTTGCGCGCCTGCTTGGGCGTGCGGATAAGCGTCATCGGGTTCGACGACGTGAAGGACCGCTTCTCGAGCCACTTGTGGAAGCTGCGGAGCGTGGCGATCTTGCGCGCCATGGTGGCGGGCGAGTAGTTCTGCTCGGAGAGCTTGGCGAGGAAGCCGCGGATGCGCTCGACGTCGCAGGAGAGAATCGATGCGGTGATCGAGGCGGGCGCAGCCTTCTTGGCCGTGGCCGCATCGAGCGCGGCCTGCTCGGCCTTCATGTCGACGCGGATCTTGAGCTCGCCCTCCAGGAACTCGACGAACTGACGCAGGTCGAGCCCATAGCACCGCGAGGTGTACGGGCTGAAGGCGCGCTCATCGATCAGGTACGACAGGAAGCGCTCGACGATGGGGAGGTTCTCGTTCATGGCTTGGCCTCAGGGGCGCATGCAGCGCCTGGTGCTCGGTCAACGTGTGCTCGGTGCGCCTTGGGAGCGGCGTGCTCTGGCGTGTTCGACGTTCGGGTCATCCTTCCGGGCACGACTGTTTCCCGACACCCTCTCGTTCCCGTTCTCTGTCGGCCGCCGCGTATGCAGTGGCCTGTAGGGGCTATCGGCCCGATGGCCGAATTGGTTCACCTATTTTTCTTCGGACCCTGGCAGATTTCTCTCGGACGTTGGTCGGGGAAGGCGGTGCAAGATCATGCACGGCAGCGCCTTAAGGCCATCGCCTTCACTCGCGACCCGTCGGACGCTCCGCTCGACCGGACTCCAGCGACACGCCAAGGCGCGCCGCCTCCTGCTCGAGCAGGTCACGCGTCAAGACAAAGGCCCCGAACCGGCTGAAGAGGTCGATCCGCATCTCGTAGGCCTGAACGCCAAGAGGAGAGTTGGGATCGAATCGTCCCTGAGCATAGCGCTCGAGTTCACGCAGCGTCTCGTGATTGCGGGCGTCGAAGACGCGAGAACCCTGGGAGACCTCCGCGTTGAGCTTGGAGGCCGTCGCGCCGCCCGAGCCCTCGGCGGTGGGCATCGTGAGCTCCTTGAGGTCGATCGGGCGTCGATCGGCGCCCTCCGATGCCGCGATCACCTCGACGGCGGCTCCGAACCGCAGGGGCTTGTAGGGCCCCCACTCGGTGACGGTGCCCAGCACCAGTCCATCGACCTGCAGCGTGCGCATGAGGGTCGAGGCCTGCTGGAGATCGCGGATGCCGGTCATGCCCAGCGACTTCATGGCCGCGAGCGTTCGGTTGAGCGGGAGGCAGCGGAGTCCGTCGACCTGCTCGATCTCGGAAACGAACCGATCGGCGATGGTGGCGCCGTCGACGTCGGACACGCCGGACTCGTTGGCAAAGGGGACGACCGCCCAGACCCGCTCCGTGGCGTAGGGCGCCTTGAGCACGATCGGCTGCGCGAGGCGCGATTGGCAGCCCGCGAGCGGAAGCGGCAGAAGCCCGACGGATACGGCGAGCAAGAGAAGCGCTGCAGAGGAGGACCTACCCATGGTGGGGATATCGGTCGCAAACCTCGTGCCAGTTGAGGAGGGCGGGATTGGACAGGCAAGCCGAGCCGAGCCGCGCGAGGCTCGGCACTGCGGTCACTCGTCGAACGAGCGCAGCAGGTCGGGAGTCCCGTCGGCAGTGGTGCGCACGGCTGCGTTGTTCGCGGGCATTGCCGTGCCGTTCTCTGCAAAATCGCGGTTCTTCTTGCGCGTTTCTGCCGCGAACTCCACCGATCCTGCGGCATCTTGTCCGCCATCGGCGGCAATGGACCAGATGTTCTCGATGCCACCGCGGTTGGATACGAAGTAGATCCGGCCATCGGCGCCCCAGGTCGGCTGCATGTTGCGGAACCGACCCTTGGTGAGGCCGATCCTGCCTGTCCCGTCTGCGTTGATGATCCAGATGTCCGACTGCTCAGGCCATTCGGTGTCGCCGCTCGGGTTGACCACCGAGGTGAACACGATCTTGCTCCCGTCGGGCGACCAGCTTGGCTGCAGTACCGCTGCGTTGCGGGCGCTCACGATCTCGGTTGGGCTCAGTCCCTCGCCCTTGACGAGCTCGATGGTCCACACGCCGTACAGGCGCGAACCACGCTGGCGGGCGCGCTGGAAGAGCAGCACGTCCTTCTTCTCCTCAGGCGACCAGCGCGGCAGGAAGCCCTCGCACACGTAGGCGCGCAGGCCGGGATTCTGCGTGTCGACGATCCAGATCTCCCAGGTGTTGGTGCGACCGTTCTTGCGGCTGAACGCGATGCGGCGGCCGTCGGGCGCCCAGGTGGGCTGGACTTCCTCGTCGGAATCGGCGGTGAGCTGGGTGGGTGCGCCTCCGCCGATCGGCATCACGTAGATGTCCCAGTTGCCGTTGCGGTTTGAGGCGAAGGCCACGCGCGACCCATCGGGTGCGAGCGCGGGCATCAGGTCGTCGCTTGGATCGGTGGTGAGCTGGGTCACCGTGCGGCCGTCGACCGACTTGCGGTAGATGTCGAAGGTCGGCCGGTGCTGCGTCGAGGCGTACACCATGAACGTGCCCGTTCGATCGACATCAGGCGCGTAATCGCCGCCATCGGTCGCGAAACTGACCTGCGCCAGGTTGCCGCCGCCGTCGCTCAGTCCGCCGCTTCCCGAGCCATCTCCCTCGCTCTGCGCGAGTCCACGCGCGCGCCGCGAGAGCGGGATCGTGTCCCAGCCGAGGTCACCGAAGGACGAGACCTCGCTCGCCCACGTGGCGTTGGCCTCGCCGCCCGCGTTTGGTGCGGATGCGTGACCCGTGGCTGTGTCGGCCGGAGTCGCGGACGCCGAAACCGATCGACGCGCCGGCACGGCCGTCGACCCGCCGCCCATTGGGCCGGCGCAGCCTCCGCAGGCCGCCGACAACGTCGCAAGCAAGACGACGGTCAACGCCGCACGCTTGCCGTCCCCCATGGCGGCGGGCGCGCGATCGGAATTGCGAATGGCGGAACGACGGATCGACGAGTTGGGCATCGGGCTGCTCCTGCGGTGGCGCCGCATCGGGCGCTATCGACGGCGCAGCCTGTGCGATTGAGGGGATCTGGGTGGATTGTGAAAGGAACCAAAGCCACGCGATTGGGTGCGGCGAAATCGATCGGCTGCGGCGGGCTGCGCTACACTGTTCCCCTTCGCGATTGCGTAGCTCAGTCGGTAGAGCAGCGGCCTTTTAAGCCGTAGGTCCTGGGTTCGAATCCCAGCGCAATCAGTCGCGGAACCCCGCGGCGCGCGAGCCTGTCCGACCACCCCTGCCGTCCAAGCCGTCCCTCGCCCATGCTCGTCATACATGCTGTCTGGACTCGTGAGCGGCTCCACCTGTGGGCTGAGGATGATTCGCTGATCGGCGCGGCGCTCGAGGTCGTGCACGCAGCCGCGGGCGGCGACGCTGCATCGGGCGAGGCGGGTTCGACCGCGGAACCGAACGACTCGACGGCTTCGACCCCATTCGCAAGCTCGGGCTCGCGCCACCCGTTCGCCTGCGAACCCGATCGACTGCGCGCGGCGCTCGTGGGCGCGGGACTCCTCGCGGGCGATGACCTGCACGCGGAGTCGGTCGCGCTGCGCATGATGGTGCCCGCGACGACCACCACCCTCGGCACCGCCCCGCTTCCGAGCGACCGGCTGGCCAACAGCCTCGGCCTCTCCGACGAACCGATCGCGCACCTCTCGACGTTCGAGGTTCCAGCGCTTGCCCTCGAGTCGTCGGCGGCGCTTCGCTTCCTGCTCGCGCCCGCCGACGAGGAGCTGCCGCTTGCGCCCGACATGCACGGCGGGCACGACCTCCGCTTCTGGCGCGAGGTCGCTGCGCTCGCCGCCGACCTCATCGCCGACCAGCGCGTGGTGCCGTCGCTCATCCAGGAGAAGTCGGGACGCTTCCGCGCCGTCTGGCAGCCGTGGCTTGCGGATGGCGCGCCGGCGCAGCGGCTGACGGCCCTGCTTTCGGCGATCCCGCCGAGCGCCCGCTGCGTGGACGACGAGTTCCGCTCGCAGCCGTGGGCCATCATCGAGGCGGCGCTGCTCGGCTTCGTCGACGCCGAGGCGCGCCGCGTGCTCGAGGTCGAGAGCTACGGCGACGCGATCGAGGACCGCGACCCGAACATCGATCCGCACGTGGCGTGGCTGTCGGGCCTCCTCGGCAAGGCCGACACGGTGCAGGGCGTCAAGGCGAGCGACACGCACCTCATGCGCGGCGCGCGTCAGTGGCTCTCGTCGCTCGACGCGGCGAGCGAGTCGCGCTTCGTGCGGCTTGCCTTCGAGCTCAACGAGCCCGATCCGAGCTCGTTCGAGAGCGGCGACGAGGTCGGACGCAACGCCGAGTGGACGATCGCGTTCAAGCTCATCACCAACGACGATCCGCCGGTGGTCATCGATGCCGAGCAGATCTGGGCGCAGGGCAAGGACGGCATGAAGGGCCTGCTCGCGCGCTTTGGCGGCGAGGGCGAGCCTGCAGGCGACGTGCTGCTCGCGGAACTCGCGCGCGCGGCGCGCATCTGGCCGCGCGTCGAGAAGGCGCTCGACAGCGCCACGCCGAGCGAGCTCCAGCTCTCGACCACCGAGGCCTACGCCTTCCTGCGCGACTTCCGCCCGATCCTCATGGAGTCGGGCTTCAGGGTGCTGGCGCCGGGATGGTGGGGTCAGCCCGCGAGCCGCCTGGGTGCGCGGCTGCTCATCGACTCCGGGACGGGCGCGCTGCCCACGGGCGGTGGCACCGGTGCCGATGGCGAGGGAAGCCACCTCGGCCTGCACAGC
>JBIIRG010000139.1:0-8309 GCA_044341665.1 Phycisphaerales bacterium
CCCGATGACCTTGGAGGCCGTGAGCGCGTCGGAAAAGCGCTTCTTGTTCGCGCGCTCGAGGGCGCGCGCGACGACGGCGCCGAGCACGCGCGCAAGCACGAGCTTGAGCACGAAGCCCAGCACGAGCAGCGCCGCCACCACCATGGCGTTCCACGCGACCTGATGCTCCTTGAGCCATGTGCCGAACGCGGTCTGCTCGAGCGCCCGCACGAGGTCGAGCGCGGCGCGCTCGGTGGCGGAAGGCGCCGCCGCGGCAGCGGTCGCAGAAGCCGCTGCCTCTCCGCCCGTCGACTCGGCCGGCGACGCGGACGCACCGCCCTGCGCCAGCGCCGCTGCTGCAAGCATGAGGGGAACGAGGGCGGCGATCGGTGTGAATCGGATGTGCTGCATGGCTGCTCGGGTTGTCGCGGACAGCCGCCTACCGGAATCGAACCGGCAACCTCCAGATTACAAATCAGGTGCTCTGCCAATTGAGCTAAGGCGGCGGAGGGTGGGGAGTGTAGCCGAGCGTCGACTACCATTGCGCCCCCGCTCGAAACCGCATGCCTTGCGCCTCCGACCAGTCTTCAGGCAGCGACCGCTACGACGTCGTCGTGATCGGCGGCGGCCATGCAGGCACCGAGGCCGCCCGCGCGGCGGCGGCGGCGCTCGGGGCGGCTGGGCGCGTCGCGCTCGTCTCGATGGAGCCCGCGCGGCTCGGTCAGATGAGCTGCAATCCCGCGATCGGCGGGCTCGCGAAGGGCCAGATGGTGCGCGAGATCGACGCGCTCGGCGGGATCATGGGTCTCGCGGCCGACGCGTCAGGAATCCAGTTCAAGGTGCTGAACGCGAGCAAGGGTCCCGCCGTGCGCGGGCCGCGCGCGCAGTGCGACAAGTACGCGTACCGCGCCGATGTGCAGCGGCAGATCGCGGCGATCGCGAACATCGATGTCTTCGCGGGCACGGTCGACGAGATCCTCGTCGACGCCGACGGCGCGGCGTGCGGCGTGCTCATGCCGCCAGGCGCGCACCGCGTGGGCGCCGACGCGCGCGCGATCGAGGCGAACGCGCGCGGCGACGCGATCGCGCCGTGCGTGCACACGGTGCCGCTCGAGGCGCTGACATCGGATCCGCGCGCGCTGGCGGCGCGCGCTGTGGTGTTGACGACAGGCACCTTCATGCGCGCGCTCATGCACACGGGCGAGGAGCGCAACGAGGGCGGACGCGTGGGCGAGGGCAGCGCGCGCGGCATCAGCGCCGCGCTGAAATCGCTGGGGTTCGAGCTCGGCCGCCTCAAGACGGGCACGCCGCCGCGCGTCGCGCGCGGATCCATCGACTGGGAGTCGCTCAAGCCCGCGCTCGGCGATGCGCAGCCGTTCGCGTTCAGCGACCGCTCGCCGCACGCACTTCCCGCCGCGCGTTTCCCGCATCTTTCGCAGACCGATTGCCGTGAGACGGCGACGACGCCCGAGATCCACGCGCTCATCCGCGACAACCTCGGGCGTGCGCCGATGTACTCGGGGCAGATCGACGCCGAGTGCGGCCCCCGCTACTGCCCGTCGATCGAGGACAAGATCGTGCGCTTCGCCGACCGCGACGCGCATCACGTGTTCCTCGAGCCGGAGTCGCTCTTCACCGACGAGATCTACCTGAACGGCGTGTCGACCTCGCTGCCGGCCGACGTGCAGCTGCCGCTCGTGCGCGGGCTGCGAGGCCTCGAGCGCGCCGAGATCCAGAAGTTCGGATACGCCGTCGAGTACGACATGGTCTGGCCGCACCAGATCGACGCGACGGCGGAAACCAAGCGCGTCCCGCGGCTCTTCCTCGCCGGGCAGATCAACGGCACGAGCGGCTACGAGGAGGCGGGCGCGCAGGGACTGCTCGCGGGCCTGAACGCCGCCCGCCGCGCGCGCGGGCTCGAACCCGTGCGGCTCTCGCGCAGCGAGGCGTACACCGGAGTGATGTTCGACGACCTCGTCACGCGCACGCCGCGCGAGCCCTACCGCATGTTCACCTCGCGCGCGGAGCATCGGCTGCTCCTGCGCATGGACAACGCCGACGAGCGGCTCACGCGGCTCGGCGCGGAGTGGGGCATCGTCGATACCGCGCAGCTCGCGGCGTTCGAGGCGCGCATGCGCGCGAAGGACGAGCTCGTCCGTGCGCTTTCCGAGATGCGCGAAGGCGGCACGCGGCTGCTTGATCTCGCGAAGCGCCCCGATGTCGAGCTCGCGTGGCTCGCGGCGCGCGTCGAGCCCGTGCTCGGCGCGGTCTCGCCCGCGCTCGTCGACCGCGTGGTGACCGACGTCCGCTACGAGGGCTACGTCGTGCGCCAAAACGCGGAAGTGCGCCGCCAGGCCGACTACGACTCGGTGTCGATCCCGGAGTCGCTGAATCCGCACGAAATCCGCGGCCTCCGCCGCGAGGCGGTCGAGACGCTCGCGCGCTTCAGGCCGCGCACGCTCGGGCAAGCGAGCCGTCTCGCGGGCATCTCGCCGGCGGATGTGACGGTCGTCGCAATGTGGGTGCGGCGGCAGCGCGGATGAGCGAAGTTCCTCGCTGGCAAGCCCACGGCTTCGTCCCGCGCGCCCTCAGCGCGATCCTTGAATTGTCCCTTTGTATACATACAACGTATGTATGCGCTTCGATTGGGATCCCGACAAGGCCTCCCGAAACCTCAGGAAACACGGCGTCTCCTTCGAGGAGGCGCAGTCGGTCTTCTACGATGAGTTCGCCGTGCAATTCTTCGATGCGGAACACTCCGACGTCGAGGAGCGCTTCATCATGCCGGGCATGAGTCACTCGGCCCGGCTGCTCGTCGTCGTCCATTGCGAGCGATGCGCCGGCGAAGTCATCCGCATCACTTCCGCCCGAAAGGCCACCGCTTCCGAAGCGAAGCACTACCAGAAGGTCTCGTCCATGAAAGCCGAATACGACTTCTCGAAGATGAAGGCCCGGAAGAACCCGTATGCGTCGAAACTCAAGAGGCCCGTGACCATGCGGCTGTCCGAGGACGTCGTCGCGTACTTCAAGGCCATGGCCAAGGAAGCCGGCGTCCCGTATCAGACCCTGATCAATCTCTATCTGCGCGACTGCCTCGCGCAGAACCGCCGCATCCAGGTCCGCTGGCCGAGTGCAGGATGAGCGTGCGAGCGACCGCGTCACCACATCATGCGCCCGGTCAGCACATCCCCTCGGCCACATCGATCAGCATCCGCACGCCGTAGCCCGTCGGGCCCGCGACGCACAGGTCGCTCGCGCTCTCGCTGTTGCCGACGCCCGCGATGTCGATGTGCGCGAACGGCACGCTCTTGTCGACGAAGAAGTCGAGGAACGCGGCGCCCTGGATCGGGTGCGCGAGGCGCGACGGGTTCGAGTTGATGATGTCGGCGTGCTGGCTCTTCATGTGGTCCTTGTGCTCCTTCCAGAGCGGCAGGCGCCACACCTTCTCGCCGGTTCGGTCGGCGGCGGACTCGATCGCGTCGCGCAGCCGCGCGTCGTCGCAGAAGTAGCCCGCGCTCCAGCAGCCGAGCGCGGTGACCACGCCGCCGGTGAGGGTCGAGAGCTCGATCATCGTGGTCGGCTTGTACTTCTCGCAGGCGTACGAGATCGCGTCGGCGAGCACGAGCCGCCCCTCGGCGTCGGTGTTCGTCACCTCGACGGTCGTCCCGTTGTACATCGTGATGATGTCGTCGGGGCGGTACGCGTTCGAGCTCACCATGTTCTCCGCCGCGGGGAACAGCGCGACGACGTGCAGCGGCAGCTTCGCGTGCGCGATCGCGTGCATCGCGCCGAACACGGCGGCGCCGCCGCACTTGTCGTACTTCATGCCCTTCATGCCGTTGTTCACCTTGAGCGAGTAGCCGCCGGTGTCGTAGGTGAGCGTCTTGCCGACGAGCGCGAGCGTCTTGCCGCGCGCCTTCGCGCTCACGCGCTTCGGCTTGTACTCGAGGATCGCGATGAGGCTCTTCTCGTCGCTGCCCTGCCCGACCGCCACGATGCCGCCCATGCCGAGCTTCTTCGCATCGTTGAACGAGATCAGCTTGAAGGTGAGGCCCGCGGCCTTCGCGAGCTTCTTCGCCTCGCCCGCGAACCAGTTCGGCGTGCAGATGTTCGGCGGGGTCGCGGCGATGCGTCGCGCCTCGTTCACGCTCGCGCCGACCTCGAGGCCGCGCGCGAAGCCCTCGGCGAACGCGCCGTCACCCGCGTCGAGCGCGAGGTTTCCCGCGCGGGCGGCGCGCGTCGTCGCCTTGCCGTCGAACATGTCGACGCGCCAGTTGGCGATCGCGAGGCCCTCGCCGAACGCCTGGCCGAGCTCGCGCTGGTCCTTCGCGCCAAACGCGCCCGCGAAACCGAGGCGCACCTTCGTGCACTTCATCCGCTCGAGGCCGCGCACGAGGCGCGCGCCCGCGGTGCGGGCTGACTTCGCGTTGAACTCCGCCTTCTTGCCGAGGCCGAGGATCACGGTTCCGTCCGACGCAGCGGTGGTCTCGCCGAGCTCGGCCCGGAAGCTCGCGCTCGCGAGCGCCGCGTCGCGCGAAGCGTTGCGGTCACCCTTCGCGAGCGACTTCTCGTCGGAGTAGACGGCGAGGACAACAGGCGCCTTCGGCGCACGCGCGGTCGTGATGCGGTCGAACATGGCGGGCGATACTACCGCGCGCCGCCTGGCGTCGCTCAGCCCAGTTCGGTCATCCCAGTTCGGTCATCCCCAGGACGAGAGCAGCACCGCGAGGTCGCCGCCGCCCACCACGCCGTCCGCGTCGAGGTCGGCGATCGGGCTCGGCGTGCCCCACGCCGAAAGCAGGATCGCGAGATCGCCTCCGCCGACCGCTCCGTCTCGGTCGAGGTCGGCCGGCGACGCCTGGAACGGCGGCACGAACACCACCTCGATGCGCGGGCGCAGGATGGCGTTGCCGTTCTCGCTCGCGCGGATCTCGATGCCGTCGTCGTTGCCGCTGATGATCTCAGGCAGGATCGCGAGTCCGTGGTTCGGCTCACCCGCGACCCATGCCGCGACGGCCGCCGTGACGTCGATGCGGCGCATGGTGTCGCTGTCGGGCTGGTTGTCGCCGCTGAAGACTGCGATCGCGGGCGTCATGTCGGCGGGCGCGGAGAGTCCGTCGCCGAGCGAGTTCCAAGTCGACGATTCGTCCCAGCTCCTCGTCATGCGGTGCACGAAGAAGTCCGGGTTGTAGAGAGGCGTGTCGATGTCGTCGGGCACATCGATGACGAGGGTCGCCGAGACGACCTGCGCGCCCAGCGGCACCTGGCGCGGGCCCGCGCCGACGAGGCCGTCCCAGCGGAGGAGCCCCTGCCCGCGCCGGTCGGAGAACAGCGAGTTCGCGGTGTCGTCGTCGACCACGCGCGTGTCGTTCTGGCCGTAGCTCGTGTTCGGGTTCGCCTGGCTGATCCACGTGTCCTGCGTGCCCACGTAGCCTGCGATGCCCTCCTGCAGCGCGACGAAGCGGCTCGATGGCGGCATGCGGTACGCGTCGAACGGCACGGCGAGCGTGAAGTCGCTCTCGTCGGCGGTCCGGATGGCAGCGAGCGTCGGCGAGTAGGTGTCGACGTCGATCGTGCCGGCGGCCACGTCGAAGCGCATGATGCGCATCCATCCGTCGCCGCCGTTGGGGTCATCCTGGAAGTCGGCGAGCACCTCGTGCACGGGAAGCCCCGCGACATTGGTCGAGACCTGGCGGTACTCCTCGTGGAAGTGGCCGCAGTTCACCATGAAGATCGACGGGTTCTTGCGGACGAACCAGTCGAAGAACTCGTTGCTCTGGATGCCATCGGGCGTGTAGGTGCCCTCGACCGAGTACCAGATCGGGGGATAGCGGCCCGACGACACGAGCGGCACGCCCGAGGTGTAGTCCTCCGCGTCCTGCAGGTAGCGGTGCGTGGTGACCAGCACCGGGCGGTCGCGGTTCTCGTCGAGGATCCCCTGCGCCCACGCGAGCTCGCGCACCGGTGTGTCGCACTCGAGGTGCAGGCCGAGGAACTCCATGCCTCCCGCGCTGAAGTACTGGTACGAGCTCA
The DNA here is from genome assembly GCA_044341665.1 of Phycisphaerales bacterium. Classification (GTDB taxonomy): domain Bacteria; phylum Planctomycetota; class Phycisphaerae; order Phycisphaerales; family SM1A02; genus QWPT01. The sequence continues at coordinate 6,013 of JBIIRG010000139.1, forward strand.
TGCCGCTCGGCGACGCACCGCCGAACCACGTCCGCCCGCCGAAGCGCGACGGGCCGAAACGCTCGAGGTACGGCTGCGGGATGTACGGCTGGCCCGACGAGCCCGAGGCCGTGACGTCGTGGTTGCCGGGGCAGACCCCGTAGATGATGCCCGCGTCGTCGAGGAGCGACATCGACTCGTCGGCGCGCGCCCACTGCACGGGCTGGTCGGCGTTGTTCACGATGTCGCCGTAGTGCGAGACGAAGCGGATGCCGAGCGCCGCGCGCTGGTCGACGACCCACGCGGTCTGGGCGGTGAAGATCGCGGGAAAGCTGCTCGCGTAGTTCTGCGTGTCGGGCAGGCCGATCACGGTGAACGCGGAGTCGCCGAGTCCGCGGTACTGCGCGTGCGTGCGCACGAAGTCGGGCGCGCTCGCGACGACGGCGAACTCGGGCATGCGGCGGCGCTCGCCGTCGGACTTGATGCCGTGGATGCCGTCATGGGCCAGCGCGGGCGCGGCAGGAAGAAGGAAGGGTACGGCCAGGGTTGCAAGCGATGGGCAGCGGACCATCGAAGCAGACTGCGCGACGCCCGCACACGTGCATTCGGGTTCGTGTGAAGATCGCGCGAAGTTGACTCACGCGCGGAGGTTCGACGGATCCTCGCCGCGCTCGATCGCCTCGATCTTGTGGAGGCGCCGCAGGTGGCGTCCGCCGTCGAACGGCGTGCGGACCCAGGTGTCGACGATGCGCTTGACGAGCGTGTGACCGATGAGATCGGCGGAGAGACACAGCACGTTCGCGTCGTTGTGCGTGCGGGAGAGCTGCGCCGACAGCTCGTCCTGCGCGAGCGCCGCGCGGATCCCGCGCAGCTTGTTCGCGGCGATGCACATGCCGATGCCCGTTCCGCAGATGAGGATCGCGCGGTCGCTCTCGCCGCGCGCGACCTTGCTGCACGCCGCGTAGGCGCTGTCGGGATAGTCGCTCATCGCGCCGTTGGTGTCGGACACGGTCTCCACGTCATGGCCGTCGGCCTTGAGGTGGGCGACGAGGGCCTGCGTGGCCACGGCTCCGCGATGGTCGCATCCGAGGGCGATCTTCATGCGCCAAGCATCCCCGCAATCCGCTGCGGAATCAACTCGGTGAAGTACGCACCCAATTCGTCGTAGGCGCGCTGCCCGAGGCCGATCGGGTCGTCGACGTCGCCGTCCGGGTCGAGCGGCTGCACCTTGGCCTGCGCCGTGGGGTCGCTCGCCACGAGCGCCCGGGCCCGCGCGACATGCGCCGCGGTCATCCCGAGCACCAGGTCGGCCTTGCGGATCATCTCCGCCGTCAGGCGCTTGGAGTGCTCGGGCACAGGCGCCTTCATGCGGTGGAGGACCTCCACCGTCTCGTGGCTCGTCGAGGCGCCGTCGAAGGCGCTCACTCCCGCGGAGGCGAAGAAGATGTTCCCGAGCGCGGCGGGAAACCGCCCGTCCTCCGAGAGTTTCTGCGCGATTCCCTCCGCCATCGGCGAGCGGCAGGTGTTGCCCGTGCAGACGAAGAGGACGGTGCGCATGCGGGGATCCTACTGATCGTCCTCGTCGGCGGGCGTCTGCTCCGCCTCGTCTTCCCAGCCTTGCGGAGGGGCGTTCTCGGCGATCATGCGCTGCGCCTCGGCAAGGTCACCTGCGCGGACGAGCACGGAGACGAGTCCGGGCGCCTCGGCGCGTAGCTGCGCGGTCAGCCCCCCGATGACGGTCGCCTTGATGCCCTGGCTCTCGAGGTCCGCCACGAGGAGAAGCGCCGAGAGTTCGTCGGGAAAGCGCGCCAGGACGACCGATGCACGGGGGTCGTTCATGTCAGATCGCCTCCGTGGCGGCGGCCGACCGCTCGAAGCTCGCAGGCGGCTCCTGCTCGGCAGGCGGGGCCACGTAGATCTCGCCCGACTCCTCGAACACGCGCCGGCAGCCCGGGCACTCCTGGATGCGGCGCTCGCCCACGCGGAGCGCGTCGCACGCCGTCCGGCACGCAGGACAGGTGCCCCCGGCAAGCGCGCCGCGCGCCACGCGCAGCTCGGACCACTTGAGCGCGAGGTAGCCGCAGCGCACCCCGACAACCAGGAAGACGGAGGAGATGATCATGACGATCGGCACCAGCGGGTAGATCACCGTGAACGCAAACGCCACGAAGAACATCGCGATGAAGATCACGAGCCAGGTGATGCCGTAGATCTCGGTGATGCCGCGCAGGATGCGATAGATCATGGTTCGGAGGGTATTCGCCTGCCCGCGCCGTCGGACGCGCCGCAGGTGAAAGTTGGCGCAAACAGGCGCCGAT
>JBIIRG010000140.1:0-8181 GCA_044341665.1 Phycisphaerales bacterium
GCGCGCGGCGCACGCAGCAGTCGGGCAACACCGCGCTCCTCGTGCTCGCGGCGCTCGCCTGCGGCGGGCTGCTGGCCGTGAACGGCGGCAAGGGCGCGATCGGCGCGGGCCTCTGCGGGTGCGTGGTGGTCGCCATCCTCCTGGGTGGCGCGCGATCGCCGCGCGGCGTGATCGTGTTCGCCGTGGCTGCGGCGGTGCTCGCGGTGGTGGTCGCCCGCGGCATCGTCGGAACGCGCGTCGGCGAGCTGAGCCTGCTCTTCCGGTCGTTCTACCTCGAGGCGGGCGTGCGCATGGCGCTCGAGGGCACCAACGCGCTGCTCGGCGTCGGGCCCGACCGGGTGCAGGACGCGTTCGCCGCCGCGAAGCCGGCCCTCTGTCCCGAGGATGTGAAGAGCCTGCATTCCGTGTTCGCCGACTGGCTGGTCGCACTCGGCATCACGACGGTCGGCTGGATCGCCGTCCTCGCCCGCGCCTTCTGGCCGCGGATTCCTGCGGCGGGCGGCGGCGTGGCCGCAGGCTCGGATGCCGACCGTGCGTTCATCCGCGGCACCGCCTTCGGCCTCGCGCTCGCGGTGGGCGTGGCGTCCATGCTGCTGCAGCTCGTCGTCGAGACGCCCACCGTCGATCTCTTCTGGTTCGTGTTCCGCGCGGTCGGGCTCGCGGCTGCGGCGCTTGTCGCCGCGATCGCAGCGCAGGCGTGCGCGGAGCTCACGGGCCGCACCATCGCCGTCATTGCCCTCGGCGTGGCGCTTGTCGTGCTCGCGCACGCGCAGCTCGACATGGTGCTCTGGGCGCCGGGACCGTGCGCGATGGCGTTCGTGCTGCTTGCGCTCGGCTCCACGCTCGGAGCGGTCGAGCGGCCCTCGCGTCCCATGCACGCCGTCGTCGCGGTGCTCGCCGCGAGCGCGCTCGTGGCCAATGCGGTCCTGGTGTTCCAGTCGAACGTGCGTGACGGCAGGCTCGCGTCGGCCGCAGCGCTCCTCACGCCCATCGCCGGCGCCCGCCAGCGGGAGGACGCGCGGTCGCCAGCCTTCCGCGCACGGGAGATTGCGGCGCGCGAGCAGGCCGCGCTGCTTCTCGCACGCGAGGGCTGGGCGTCGAGCGCCTTTGCCCGGGCCGCCGCGGCGCGGCAGTTCGCACAGCTTGCGCTCCTCGACCGTACGCGCAGCGATGCGTTCCTCGACCAAGCGTGGGAGATCGTGCAGGACCGTGCGATGCGCGCGGGCATGCCCGGGCTCCGCGCCGACATCGCCATGCTTCGCCTTCGCGAAGGCCGGCTCGATGCCGCGCGCTGCACGCAGGCGCTCGAGGCGGTCGAGGCGGCCGCGCTCCTTGCGCCGCACAACCCGCGCCGTCGGCTCGAGCTCGGATTCGCGCTCGAGGCCGCGTCGTCCCGGCCGGACTTCTCCGCGGAGCAGTCTGGCCTGCGCACGCGCGCGCTCGCGGCGTACATCGACGCACTCGCGATCAGCGCCCGTCTGTCGCTCGACCCGCTCGCCCAGCTTTCCGAACGCGAGCGCATCGAGGCCGAGCGCGCGATCGCAAGGCTCGAGGCCGACGCGGATGGCTCGATGGACCAGCCCCGGCGCGCGCCGTGACGTCAGCGTCCGATCCGAAGCAGCGACGTCGCCGTGCCGCGGGTCATGACGATTCCCCGCGATGGCGGGAAGCGTGCCGCGCCCTCTGCGCGCAGCGGCACGGCGGGGCCGTTCGCGTAGGCATCGAACGCCTCGCGCGACGCGAAGTGGTAGCGCGTCTCGACGTCGCCCGGCGTGCCTGCCAGGGCCTCGAACTCCACGAGTTCGGCGTCGAGCGCGCCCGCCGTGACGACGTCGGCGAGGTGCCCGCCGCGAAGCCACGCGATGAAGTCCGCCCGGACCTCGTCGTTCGTGAAGGTCGACCGCACCGAGTAGAGGAAGGTCTCAGCCACCGCTCGCACCCTTCTTGCGCGCGTCCTCGATCGCAGCGAGCACCTGCGCGGGCGTGTACTCGGTCGCGTTCATCACCAGCGTCCCGTCGCGGCCGTAGACGAGCAGCAGGGGGATCGTCACGCGGTTCGACGCCTTGAGCAGCGCGTTGCCGTCGGTGTTGTTGCCCGTGAGGTCCACCTTGATCGCCTCGACGTCGTCGGCGTTCAGTTCCTTCGAGACCGCGGGCGTGTTGAGGACAAGCGCCTCGAGCGTCTTGCAGTTGGCGCACCACTCGGCGGTGAAGTCGACGACCACCACCTTGCCGGCCCTCTGCGCCGCGGCGAGCCGGTCGGGCGTGTAGTACGTCCAGTCGACGGGCCCCTTGGCCGTCTGCGACAGGCCGATGAGCGCGCTCACGGCGAGGATCACCGCGCCGAGTCCGCCGAACGCGAGCCGGTTCGCGGGCTTGCGCGTGAGCTTCATCGTCCGCCACACGAGCCATGCGCCCGCTCCGACGCCGAACGCCGACACCACCCACCAGTACGCGTGGCTCGGCGGCTCGGGCGGGTTGACCATCAGGCCCGCGAGTCCCGCGCCCGTGAAGTAGGCGGCGGCGGCCAGCAGCAGCAGGCCCATGACCTGCTTGATGAGGTCGCTCGCCGGTCCCGTGCGCGGCATGCTGTCGATCCACTCCGGCTTGGCCGAGAGGATCAGGTACGGGAACGCCATGCCCGTGCCGACGGCCGCGAACACCGTGAGGATCGTCGCCGGTCCTTGCGTCGTCGCCCATGCGACCGCGGTGCCCATGAGCGGCGCCGTGCACGGCGTGGAGAGCACGGCCGTCATGATGCCGAAGAGGAACGAGCCCGTGTACGAGTCGTGCTTCGCCTCGACCATGTACACCCAGTCGGGCAGCTTGAGCGAAAAGAAGCCCGCCATGCCGATCGCCATGACGCCGATCACGACGCCGACGGCGATCGTGAATCCCGGCTTCTGGAAGAGCTGGTTCGTGGTCTCGAAGCCCTTGATCGAGGCGATGGCGAGACCGAGCGCCATCCAGAACGCGACCACGCCGAGCGACATCACGAAGCCGAGCGAGAAGCACTTGGAGCGGCTGCCCTGCGCAGCCTGCGACAGTCCCATGATCTTGAGCGGGATCACAGGCAGCACGCAGGGCGTGAAGTTGAGCAGCAGGCCACCCGCCGCCGCGATCAGGAGCAGGAGGAGGAAGCCCGCGCCGCTCGGATCGATCGAGAAGGTCAGGTCGAAGAGGTTGAACTCGAGCAGCTCGCTCGGCTTCTCGCCGGAGCGGATGCGGGCGTAGGTGCCTGGGTCGAACGACGCGAACGCGCTGCCCGCAGCGGCGCCGCCCGCGGCGGCCGCGTCGGCGACCACCTCGATCGTGGCCTTGAGCTCCGCCGTTGCCGGCGCGCTGCAGCCGACGTCGTTGCAGGCCTGGAAATCGACGTTGATCGGGATCTCGATCACGCCGGGCGGGGCATCCTTCGAGACCGACATCGGGATGAAGACCGCGAAATCGCCCTCGTACACCGCGTAGGTCTGCGGTCCGTCGCCGAGGTCCGCCTTCACGCCGTGCGCCTCGGGCCACTGGATGAACGGCGTGTTGAACTCGATGCCCGCGACGGGCGTCGACTTGCCCTCTGCGTTCGGGTTGAGCGTGATCTCGGTGCGGATCGCGCCGCTGAACTCCGCGAATCCCTCGCCGACGGGACCGGGCCTCGTCCAGATGTGATAGCCGCGCGCGAGCTTGAACGTGACCGCGACGGGCACGTCGGCGCCCGCGATGACCCTTGCCTGCGACACCAGCACCGCCGTGTCGACTTGATCGCGCGAGTCGCCGAAGATCGTGGGCGGGGGATCGCTCGGTGCGTTTCGCCCGGGCAGCGAGAGCCCGGGAATGCTGGGCAGCCTGGGCGGGGTCTGCTGCGCGGCGGGTGCGGTCGTCGCGAGTGCGCCGAGCAGTGCCGTCAGAAGGCACGCGATCGCTGCACGAAGGGGAAAGACCGTTGCACGGCCGAGGGTTCTCATGGCGCGCATCCTACGGACCCGCCGCCGAAGGGTTGCCGAACCGCAGGGGGCGGACCGTCCGCGCCGCGATACGCGGACGGGGCAGTCGAGCGGGACGGTCCTCGAATCTCGATGCGCGCTGGCCAGTCGCCTCGCAGGCGGGTTCGCCAGCGCCCGTAAACCTTGCAGACAGAGCCCGAGCACGGCCGATGAGACGCGACTGCGGCGGTCCTCCCGCCGCCCGGCGGAGCCGGAAGCAGACGCAGTGGGACACACTGATGGGTACCGAGGTCCTCAACCAGTCCGACATCGACGCGCTCCTGAACGCAGCGAGCGCCCCCGCGCCCGCCGCGGCCGAGGCGCCGCCGACCCAGATCTTCTCCCGCGCCCGCCGTGATCGCGACCGGATCGAGATCGAGCCGTACGACTTCAAGCGTCCCGAGCGGATCTCCAAGGACCAGATGCGCGCGCTGCGCATGCTGCACGAGACCTTCGCGCGCAACTTCGGCGCGTCCCTCTCCGGGCACCTGCGGACGATCGTCGAGGTGAGCATCCGCGACGCGTCGCAGAAGACCTACTCGGAGTTCGTCGCCGAAAGCGAGAATCCGACCAGCTTCAACCTGATCCGCTGCCCGCCGCTCGAGGGACAGATCTGCCTCGAGCTCTCGCCGCTCGTGATCTTTCCGATCATTGATCGCCTGCTCGGCGGCTCGAACAAGGACCTGTTCGTGCCCCGGCGCCCGATGACGCTCATCGAGACGCGCCTGATCCAGCGCATCCTGCACCGGGCCATGGCGGCGCTCACCGAGGCCTGGCAAGGCATCCGCCGCATCGAGTTCGCGCTCGGCGAGATGGAGTCGAACCCGCAGCTCGTCCAGATCGTGCCGCCCAACGAGGTGGTGGTCGTCGTCGAGTTCGAGGTCAAGCTCATGAACCGCGGCGGCCGCATGCGCCTCTGCATCCCCTACAACTCCATCGAGCCGCTTGTCGAGGACCTCTCGGCACAGAGCTGGTTCGTGTCGGGCAAGAGCGCTTCCGAGTCGGACGCGGCGGATCGCATCGCGAGCGGCCTTTCCGCAGCGCGGCTCGAGCTCGAGGCCACGCTGGCCACGACCACGATCTCAGTCCAGGAACTGCGCGGGCTCGAGGTCGGCGACCTGATCGTCACGCAGCGTCCTTCGAAGAGCCCCGTGGTGCTTGGCGTCGAAGGGCGCCCCAAGTTCCTGGCCGATCTCGGGCAGATGCGAGGCAACCGCGCGCTGCGCGTCGTTCGCTCGGTCGCGCCGACGGAGCGCATTGACCTCGGTGGGGCGGGCGCCTAACCTCTGGTTCTCGCGCGGGGGTGCCGAGGCGGCCTCGCGTGGAGATTGTTTGCAAGTGTTTGTCAAGGAAGGGATTGCGGACGTCGTTCGTCCGTGCCGCCCCCGATTCCGTTGCGGGTGCGATTGACCCGAACCGTCGGGTTCGATATCTTCCAAGGCTCGGCGGCCGCGTCCGTTGCGTCCGTCGCGTTTGTTTCCCGGTCTGCGACCGAGCGGTTTGTCCAATGCTTCTGATCCCTGGTGTTCTTCAACCCCGTGATCCGTCAAGCTGCCGGACCGTTCGGGTCGGATGCTCGCGATGAGGCCCGAGAGGTCTCATCCCTGCTCCGCCCCGAGCGAGGCGCAAGGCTGCGCGATGAAGCGTGAGTGCTGCGGTGTTTCCGCGATGCTCGCGCCTGAGTCGTGCGGCGACTGCGTTTGCGCTTGTTCAAGTTGCTGGAGGCGCCTCTGATCCGATCGGATCGCCAAAGGGCGCTTCAGCTTCCCTCGTCGGCTGGCCACGGAATGAGTTCCGTGGTCGTTTTCGTTCCGAGACGCCTTCATCCGTCGTGATGTCGGCGAGCACAACCCAACGCCGTGAGAGTCCGCTGGCAGTCGGCCGACACTCTTCTGGACACGCGTCGACGATGACGAGCGGAACGCGCCGCCTGGGCCCTGGCTCAGGACGCGCGGATCCCGCCGAGCACCGCGCCGCCCGTCAAGCGAACCTCCTCGCGGCGACATCCAAACCGACAGAGGTCCTTCGCCCATGAACTCCGAAACGCTCCGCATCCTCGACTCCATCGCCCGCGACCGCAACGTCGACCGCGAGCATCTCATCCGTGACCTCGAGATGGCGATGATCAGCGCGGCACGCAAGCACTTCGACTCGCTCGACACCGACGAGTTCGGCTGCGAGATGGACCGCCTGAGCGGCAAGATCAGCATCTGGCGCAACCTGACCGACGACGAGGGCAACCCCACCGGTCGCGAGGCGATCCCCATCGAGCGCCTCGGCCGCATCCCGGCGCAGACCGCCAAGCAGGTCATGATCCAGAAGTTCCGCGAGGACGAGCGCAACTCGCTCATGGAGGAGTTCGCGAAGCGCCAGGGCGAGATCGTCACCGGCACCATCATCCGGCAGGAAGGTCCCGCGCTCATCGTGCAGGTCGACCGCGCCGAGGCGTTCATGCCGAAGTCCGAGCAGATCCCCGGCGAGATGTTCAAGCCGGGCGACCGCATCCGCTGCCTCGTGCTCGACGTGCGCGATGCCGGTGCGCAGGTCAAGATCATCCTCTCCCGCGCGAACCCCGACTTCATCCGCCGCCTCTTCGAGGCCGAGGTCCCCGAGGTCGCAGAGCGCGTCATCGAGATCAAGGCGCTCGCCCGCGAGCCCGGCCAGCGCTGCAAGGTCGCGGTCGCGAGCGTCGACTCGAAGGTCGATGCGAAGGGCGCCTGCATCGGCGTCCGCGGCAGCCGCATCCGCAACATCGTCGATGAGGTCAACGGCGAGAAGATCGACATCGTGCTCTGGAACGAGTCGAGCCAGGTCCTGATCTCGAACGCGGTCCGTCCGGCTGCGGTCGACGAGGTCAGCCTCTGCTTCGAGCTCGGCCGCGCCACGATCATCGTGCGCGAGGACCAGCTTTCGCTCGCCATCGGCAAGCGCGGGCAGAACGTGCGCCTCGCGGCGCGCCTCACGGGCTGGGACATCGACATCCTCACGCCGACCGAGTTCGCCAAGGGCCTCGAGATCCTCGCCGAGACGCTGCGTCCGATCGAGGGCGTCACCGACGAGATGCTCGACCGCGTGGGCGCGCTCGGCATGATCAGCGTGTTCGACGTCGAGGAGATCGGGCCGCAGATCCTCGTCGAGGAACTCGGCATCAGCGATGAACTCGCCGAGACCCTCGTCGTGGCGTCGGGCAACCGCGCGCGCGAGGTCGAGATCGAGCGCGAGCGCGAGGCGGCCGAGGCTGCTGCGCGCGCCGCGGAGGACGCGGCCGCTACGGACGCGATCCTCGGCGGTGGTGGTGGAGAGGGTGGCGCGGCGCCTGGAGCCGAGCCCGACGCGGACGCCGAGAGCGCCGCGGATTCGATTCTTGGATTCGGCCGTTCTGCTCGCGCAGACGCCTGAGGTACTGGTCCGGCCGGCCTTCGTATGGAGGCCCGCCGGGGGGACATGGAAGAGATCGCTGCCGTCGTGAAGGTCGTAGGCGGAGCGTGAAGTTGATCAGGAGGAACGCTTGTCGAAGAAACCAGCCGCGCTGAAGGTTCACCAGCTTGCCAAGGAACTCGGTGTGAGTTCCAAGGACATCGTTGCACGCTGCCAGGCCGAAGAGATCCCTGACATCGTCAACCACCTCTCGCCCGTGTCCGTCGGCCTCGCGCTGACGGTGCGCGAGTGGTTCGCTGGCGCAGCGCAGGCCAACGCCGAGGCCGCCAGCGCGACCGCCGTGCTGGACGAGGCGCCCGAGCCGTCGTCGAGCGCCGTCGACGCGGAGCCCCGCGCCATGAGCGGCAAGGCCACGAAGGCGGCGAAGTCCGCTGCGGCCTCGTCGTCGGCCTCATCGTCGGCCTCTTCGTCGGCCTCTTCGACGGATGCGGCGTCGTCAGAGGCCACGTCCGCGGAGTCGGCTGAGTCGTCGGAGTCGATGGAAGCCGGTTCCTCGCGCACGATCGCCAAGCGCGCCACGAAGAAGGTCGCTGCGCAGCCCGCCGAGCAGCCGGCAGCGCGAGCCCCCGAGAAGGCGGCAGACCAGTCGCCCGAGGTGGTCACCGAGCCGAAGACCGCCGCGCCGACTGCGACCGCAGCCGGCATCACCGCACCGAACGCCCCCGTGGCGGCTGCCGATGGCGCTTCTGTGTCGCCGACGGTCGCATCCACCGCGTTGCGCGCGCCGGGTGTCGTCGCCCCTGCCGAGTCCAAGCCCGCCGCTGCC
>JBIIRG010000141.1:0-8170 GCA_044341665.1 Phycisphaerales bacterium
CTCAGCGAGTGCCGCATCGTTCGAGGCGAAGCCGGCGCCGCTGGGACGCTTGCGGAACATGTCCTGCGAGGTCAGCGACTGACGGGCCGACGCGAGGCCGCCGTAGGTCGTGTCGGTCGTGAAGCCCGACACGCCGAAGGCGGCGAGCATCTCGGCCGCGTTCGCAGCGCCGTTGATGTTCGCGAGCTGGGCAGCGGGGAAGTTGGCGTTCGCCGCGAGTGCGAGCTGCGTGAAGCTGGTGAAGCCACCGGCGTTCATCGCGGCAAGGGTCGAGGCCTGGCCGAAGGTGTTCATCGCGTTGAAGGTCGCGATGGCCGCGTCGATCGAAGCGACGTCGATCGGCTCGCCGTTGAGCGTGGCGCCACCGAGGTTGAACATCGCGGTGCGGACCGCGACGATGCGGCCGCCGGCCGCGAAGTCCGCCGCGGTGAGGTCCGGTCCAGCGTTCGCACCGTTCACAGCGGCCTGCGTGGCCGTGCGGAAGGAAACGAGCTTGTTGAAGAGGGCGTCGGTCGCCGAGACCGATGCGTAGCCCGTGCTGCGGTTCGACACGAGGTCGTTGCGCACGGCGATCTGGCGATCAAGGACGAGCGCCGCGTAGGCAGCGTCGGGCAGGATGCCCGAGACCGTCAGGGCCGAATCCATGTCGGCAGCGGCCGACGCGTTGATCGCGTCGATCGCGTCGATGATGTTGTCGAGACCAATCGTCTGGACGTTCGCAGCGACTGCAGCGACCTGCGCGGGGCTCATGCCAGTCATGTCGACGGTGAGCGACGAGCCCGTACCGCTCACGCGGCGGGCGAGAATCGCGCTGAGTTCAGCCGTGTTGGTGAACGGCGTAAGCGAGTTCACCTGGCACACGCCGAAGATCTTCGCGGTCGACGAGAAGGCGAGCGCGTCGTTGAGGCTGGCGATCGAGCCGCCGTTGCCGATGACCACGACGTCGCCGTCCGAGAAACTGAGCGTCTCGACGCCCGAGACAGTGTCGCTGCCGTCGAGCTCCGTCAAGACCGTGAGAACGCTGCCCGAGCTCGAGATCGGGAAGACGTTCGCATCCGCGTAGATCGCGCGGTCGCTGCCAAGGCCGCCAACGATGGTGTCGTTGTCAGCGCCGCCATTGAAGGTGTCAGCAGCCGCGCTGCCCGTGAGGGAGTCGTCGCCGCCGAGACCGTCCACCGAGCGCTTGGCGCTGATGGCGCCTGCGGCGATGGTGTCAGCGCCGGCGGTGCCGAGGATGCTCACCGTGCCGTCGCCCGAAACCGTCACGCCGGCCTGGCCAGCGTCGATCGACAGGGTCTTGCCCGAAGCGATCGAGCCGCTGAAGGTGAAGCCCGCGGTGTCGATGCCGCGGAAGTTGGTGTTGTCCGCGAGGGTGCTCGAGCCAGCCGAGATCGCCACGGTGCCGCTGCCGCTCAGCGAGCGGCCGTTGGCCTGTCCCGAGGTCAGCGTCAGGGTCGCAGGTGCGTTCACCGTGCCTGCGACGTTGAGCGTGGTCGCGATGCCGGTGAAGTCAGCGTTCGCGCCGACGTTGCCGGAGATCGTGGTCGCGCCAGCGCCCGAGATGTTCAGGTTGCTGGCGTTCGCTGCGGTGATGGTGAAGTTCGCGTCCGCGCTCACCGAGAAGCTGCCCGTCGACGAGACGACGTCGGCGCTGATCGCCGAGACGTCGGTGCTGCTCGCGATCGCGCCACCAAAGAGCGACACCGTTCCCGTGCCGCCGATGGTCTTCGCGTGCGCCTGTGCAGGACTCACCGTCAGCGTCACGTCTGCGTTCACCGACGAGTCGGCGAGCGCAAGGGTCGTCGTGACGGACTCAACGAGGCTCTGATTCGCCGTGAAGGCGCCCTCGACGGTCGTGGTGCCCGCACCCGAGAAGATGGTCGCGCCGATCTGGGCGGGACGCAGGCGGAAGTTGCCACCCGTGCCGACCGAGAAGGCCGACGGGATGGAGAGCGACGCGGTGATGTCGGTGACATCGACCGCAGCGCTGTAGTTGTTCGAGGTCATGACCACCGAACCAGCGCCCGTGAGACGCTTGGTGTGGAGGCCTTCGGCGGTCGTGGTCAGGGTCTTGCCCGAACCGATGTCCGCCGCGTCCCAGCGCAGGATGAACTCCTGCAGCACGAGGAGCTGAGCGTTGCTGTAGCCGTTACCGATGGTCACATCGGCGGCGTAGCAGGTCTTCTGCAGGATCGGACCGAAGGCCGAGATGGTCGCGGGCAGCGTGTAGGTGCCGCGGATGCCATCGAGCGCGATGAAGTCGATGTTCGACGACACCGTGATGATGTTCACGGAGTTCGCGTTGGTGAGGTCGACCCACACCGGCTGATCAGGGTTGCTGTTGTAGTTCGCGATGGCGTCGGTCATCAGCTGCGAGAACGACTTGTTCAGCTGAGTGGCGCGGGCAGCGGAAACGAAGGAGTTGATGTTGCCCTCAAAGCAAACACCATCTTGCGCCCACGCCGGCGCTGCGGCGCCGATCGCCACAAACGTCGTCAGCAGGTACTTGGTCAACGCGTTGGAAGTCTTCATGGTCATGATCCTGATCTGAGAAACGGCTCCTCGCGACAACGACGTCCCCGCTCCCCGTCATCACCTGGACGGGCGGAAAACGAAAACGACGATGTGTTCTGCCGGAACGGAGGCAGACGCGTGAGTATCACTCCAAAGGCGGGGGGGGCAAACGAAACCGCCCGTCTGTGAGAGAGATCCGATGTTGGGTTTTGGTTTCGTCACCACTGACAGGGTTTCGCTTGCGTTTCTGACGCACAAAGTCGCACCGACTGGTGCCTGTAACTACCGTTCCCGCAGAGCGTCGGTCTTTGGAGCGCTCGACTTGTGGGAGAGCCGCGAGGCTCGGGTAGTTCCTGCGTTCTCGGACGCATGCGGCAGGATTTTCCGAAGGTTCAGAAGCGCTCGCGGCGCTTCGTGGCCTCAAGCGAGTTCTCCTCGGGCGGCAAGCCGACTGAGACTGCGGAACGTCGGACGTGAGCCGTCGATGAAAGTGGTCGACGTGGATCCTCGATGTCGTCCTCGACTCCACGATGGAAGTGCTCGGCCCGAGGTGGCACGACGGCTCGAGCAAGGCGCGCCCGGCCCGATCGAGGTGAACGCTGGCCTTCGCTCACTCCCCGATGACCGACTCGTCCGCATCTTCCGCTGCGCCGTTGTCCCCGTCGCTCGACAGGTGCGCCGCAAGGTCACGGGAGTCGATCCAGCCGTCGCCGTTCACGTCGGCCACCACGAGGTGCCCGAGGCCGCGGCGCCGGGCCTCCTTGACCGAGATCCGGGCGAGCGGCTCGGCCCCGTCGGCGCCGTTCGAGCAGCTCGCGCCGCGGCGCAGGAAGTTCGTGGCGATGTACGCGAAGTCGACGTTGTTCACGAAGCCGTTGGCGTCGTAGTTGCTGCGGCTCGCGGGCGTCTTGGGCGCGCCGCCCACCACGCTGCGGTCGATCATGAAGTCGCCGAAGTCGAGGATGTCGATGGCGTTGTCGTCGTTCGAATCGCCCGAGGTGAGCTCGAACGCAGCGGGGAAGGCGTAGACGCTGCCCTCGATCTCGGCCACTTGCGCGGTCGCGATCGTGTGGGTCGGCGCCTTGACCAGCGCGCAGCCGTAGGCGCTGCGCACGGGAAGGGCGACATCGACCTGGTTGTTCGAGCGGCCGACGAACGGCACCTGGACGACCACGACCGGCCCGCCCGCGAGGGAGACCCGCACGGGGCGCGTGAAGGCCGCATCGGGCGCGATCGTGCCGTTGAGCACGAGGTGCATGCGCGCAATCTGGTGGTTGGCCACGTCGTAGTGGCGCGTGGCCGTCGACACGTTGCCTGCGGCGTCGATGCTCGACCATGCCACCGTCGTGCGTCCGATGGGAAACGGCACCGGCCATGCCGAGGCGGTCGATCCGCTCGGCAGCGTGATCACGCGGTCGACCGACGTCGCGCCGCAGTTGTTCGCCGCGGTGACGGTTGGTTCGCCGATCACCGCGCCGTCGAGCGATCCTGCGTCGGTCGGGACCGTCGTGTCGAGCGCCGGAACGCCCGCGAGGACGGGTGCCGACAGGACGGTGAGGCGGCTCATGTTGAGCGTCGAGAATGAGATCAGCGTGCCCGACGCGGCCGAAAGGCGCGCGTTGAAGCCGTTGCTTGCGAGCGAGACGAGGCCGGCCGCGTCGCAGGTGGGCGCGATCAGGCGGAACGTGAGGCGCGCGATGTTGCCGTTCACGACGCCTTGGCCGTTGCCGCCGAGGTCGACGCCGGTGGCGAAGGTGATCTGTCCCGGCTGCGCCTGGGCATACACCTGCGTGGGCATGTCGTCGCCGCCGATGCTGTCGGGGTAGCCGTCGCCGTCGACATCGAGCACGAGCTCGAGGCGCGAGGCGTCGTAGAGGACCCGCAGCTGCGCGCCAAGGGCGGGCGCCGCGAGGTTCGCGGCGTCGACGCGCACGGTCACGAGGTCGTTGTGCCGGAGCGTTCCCTCGAGCGCGACGCGCACGAGCGCCGTCGAGCCGAGCGCGGCGCGCTGGGCGTCGTTCATCGCGGCGGGGTCGACGTCGAGCCGCGTTCCGGGCGCGGCGCGGCTGACCAGCGCGGCGATGTGCGCGGCGCTGAGGTTCGCGTCGATCGTGAGCACGCCGTGCACGGCGCGCACCGCTGCGCCGAGGTCGGCGATGGCCGCGAGCTGCGCGTTGCTCATGCCGGTTGCGAGCGCTTCGGCCTCGCCTGCAAGCGTGACGCCGAGCAGCGTGCGCAGCGTGACTGCGTCGAGCGACGCGGTGAGCGACAGGTTCGAAAGATCGTAGATCTCGCCGCGAAGCGCGTCGGAACCGAGCGCCTGCACCGCGGCTGCGATGGCAGAGAGCTGCGCGTCGCCCATGCCCGTTGCGTCGATCGCGACGAGCGTGGGGCCTGTGAGCGAGGTCGCCACGCCGATCTTGGCAAGGATCAGCGCGATGTCGGCTGCAGCCAGGCGCGCGTCGATCGCGACCGTGCCCATGATGCCGCCCGCGCGGAGCTTGTCGTGTGCGGCGGCGAGCGCCGCCAGCCGGCCGTCGGCGGACGAGTCCATGCCCGTTGCATCGGCCACCGCGCTGAGCGCGTCGGAGATCGCCAGGAGTTGCGTGATCTGGGCGGCGCTCTGCGCGCTCGAGAGCGGCAGCGCGAACGCCGAGTCGACGCGCGCGATGTTGGCCAGCACGAGCGCGAGGCCCGCGTTGGTGATGCCCGTGCCGTCGAGGCGCACCTGTGCAGCGGCGTCGATCCGCGGCAGGAGCGCCGCCAGCATCGCATCGCCCATGGTTCCGCGAAGCGCGATCGTGCCAAAGAGCCCGTCTTGCTCGATCCGCGCTGCGAGCGCTGCGATCGCGCCGAGCTGGGCCTCATCCATGCCGGTCACGTCGGCGCGCGCCATGCGCTGGCCCGTCGCACCCGCTGCGATCGACCGCGAGAGCAGCGCCGAGATCTCGTTCGCCGGCTGCGCGTTGCCGAGCAGCAGGCTCGCGATCGAGCCCACTCGATCGATCGCCGTGCTGACGGCCGAAAGCTGCGTCGCCGACATGCCCGCCGCGTCGACCCGCGCCTCGTGCGCTGCGGCGAACGCCAGCAGGGAGCTGATCTCGCTGGCGGCGTTGGCGCTCGTGATGCCGCGGTCGAGCGCGTCGTATGCCTGCGCCGTCCCGAGCGCGGCGCCGAACGCGGCGATCCGCTGCGACATCGACGTGCTCGCCACGCCGTTCATCGCGGCGAGCACGTGCGTGCGGCCGCGACCGGCGGTTGCCAGCGCGTTGAACTGCGTGCGCACGGTCGCGGCGAGCAGGAGATCCGCAGACTCGCCGAGGATCACCGTGCCTGTCGGCACGGCTGCCACCGCGGTCACCAGTGCGTCGAACCGCCCGCCCGACGCGAAGTCCGCAGCGGCGAGCGGCGAACCGTCGATCACGGCCTGCTGCGCGGCGCGGAATCCCACGAGTGCGTCGAAGAGCGCGTGTGCCGCTCCCACATCCGCAAAGCCGGCGGCGGGGCGGTTGTCGTGGAGATCGCGCGCGACCGCGTCGCGCCGGCTGCTCGTGAGCGCGGCATGCGCCGCATCGGGCACGATGGCCGTGATGCGGAGCGCGTCCTGCATGGTCGGACGGTCGGTGGCGAGGTTGAGCGCGCGGATCGCGTGGAGGATGTTCGCGGTGCCGATCGCATCGAGCTGCGCCGCCACGGCGGCCACCTGTACAGGCGACATGAGCGCGAGGTCCACGCGGCGCTCGGCCGCCGTCGACGCCGCGAGCACGCTCGCAAGGACGGGTTCGCTGGCAAAGCTCGCGTGGTCGAGCGTGAAGGTCCCGACGAGGACGACGCCCGATGCGAGCGGTGCGCTCAGGCTCACACCCGCCATGGTCGCCCCAGCGGGTGCGAGGTGCTGGTTGAGCTGCACGACGTCGCCTGCCGCGAGCATCGCTGCGACGCTGTCGTTGAGCGACGCGTGGCCGGACACGGCAAGCCCGCCGCGCACGATCTCGACCGGGCCGAGCAGGTTCGCGATCGCGATGGCAGCGGCGTCGCCAACGACGCCGTCCGCAACGAGCGCGGCCTGCACCGCGGTCACATCCGCGTGCCGCACGACCGCCTCGACGCGTGCCGCGCCGCTGCCTGCGCGGAGCGCGCGGTTGTAACGGGCCGGCACCACGATGTCGGCGCCCGCGCGCGCGCCGGCGTTGCCGGACGGCACCGACACGACGAGCTCCGCGGCGCCGTGCCGCACGAGGATCGCCTCGAGGTCGAGCGCCGCGTCGGCCGCAAATGAAACGCCGGTCGGATGCAGGTTGGCGTCGGTTGCCGATCCCTCGATCGCGACCGCGCGCAACGCGCCGCCGCTGCACGAGAGGTCGCCGAACGCCACTCCTGCGGTGGATCCGCGCACGACGACGGCAGGGGATATGGCCGATCCGACCGCCACCACGCGGCGAATGGCCACCCCCTGCGCGCCGTCGAGCACGATGGCTGCTTGTGCGAGGTCCGCAAGACGGACGTCCTCGATCACCAGGCCGCTGCAGGCGTTGCCCGCAGCGATGCCGTTGAGCATGTTGTTCGCGTGGTCGCGCGTCAGCGCCACGATGGAGACCCCGGCGATGCGCGCGCCGCTGCCCGAGGCGCGCACGATCGCGTCGCCGGCAAGCGTCGAGCCGTCGATCACCGTGTTCGCTGGACCCGCGCCAACCAGCGCGATTCCGTCGAGTTCGAGCGCCGATTCGATCGCGTGCGTACCCGCCTGCACCGAGACCGTATCGCCGGCCTGCGCGGCGGCCACGGCCGTGTCGACGTAGCGGTCGTGCCAGACGACCTGCGGCTGTCCAGGCTGCGCGGAGCGCGTGACCTCGACGAGCGCGCCAGTGATCGATGCGATCGCGGGCAGATGCGCGTTCACCGCCGCCGTCTGCGCGCGGTTCATGCCCGCGAGCGCGACGGTCGGGAAGCCGTTGCCGACGGCTGCGCGTGCAAGGAGCGCCCCGATCGCGGCGTCGTCGTCGTCGCTCGTGATGGCAAGGTTTGCGATCGGTGCGGTGAGCGCGGCGCGCGCGGCGATCGCCGCCCGCTGCGCCGACGACATGCCCGTGGCGTCGACGCGCAGCCTCGAACCTGCGACGACGCGTGCGAGGATCGCGTCGAGCTCGGCGCCGGTCGCGAACGACTGGGCGGTAATCGCGAGGTGCCCGAACAGGCGGTGCGCGCCGCCCATCGCCAGCGCCTGGTCGAGCGTGGCCACCGTGCTGCCGTGTCCGACGACGAGCACCGTTTCATCCGAGAAATCAAGCCATTCGACGCCGTGCACCGCGTCGGTGCCCTCGCCTGCGGCAGCTACCGTCAAGGGCGCGTCGCTCGCGTCGGTTGGCTGCGCCAGCGCGGCGGCCGTCAGCATGCTGCTCCACTGCGCGCGGTCCTGCGATGCGCCGCCTTCGAGCGCGTCATCGCCCTCGCCGCCAACGAGCGTGTCGGCGCGCGCGGCGCCCGTGAGCGCGTCGTCGCCGGCTCCGCCATCAAGGCGCAGGGGGGCGGTGATGGCGTTCGGCGCGATCGCATCGCCGGCAGCGCCGCCGCCGATCGCCACGAGTCCGTCGCCCGCGACCGTGATCGACTGCTGCGCGGCGCGGATCGCGAGCGTACGGCCCGTCGCGATCGAGCC
>JBIIRG010000018.1:0-23668 GCA_044341665.1 Phycisphaerales bacterium
CCGTGACCACGAGATCGGAGCCGACGCCGATGTCGGAGGGCCGCTTGGAGGTGTGCCGCGAGATGTCGACGCCCGCCTCGCGCATGGCGCGGACGGCGAGCGGGTTCAGCCCGTGCGGGTCGGTGCCGGCGGAGTACGCCTCGAGCCGCCCGCCCTTGAGCGCGCGTGCCCAGCCCTCGGCCATCTGGCTGCGGCACGAGTTGCCCGTGCAGAGGAACAGGACGCGCGGGGGATGGTCAGCAGCAGCCATCGCCGCATCCTCCCTGGGCGTCGCAGTGGTCCGACGGCGTGCGTGCACGCAGCGCATGCGCGAGCGACTCGAACGAGGCGGCGAGTTCCTCGGCGCGCAGGCTGTAGCGGACCGTGCGGCCCTCGCGCTGCGAGCAAAGGACGCCCGCGCGCTCGAGGGCCTTCAGGTGCCGCGAGACGACCGAGAGGTCGACCGCGCAGCATCCCGCGATCTCGCCGACCGTGCAGGCGCGGCGGCAGCGTGCGATGCACGCCACGAGGCGGACGCGCGTCGCGTCGGCAAGCGCGCCGAAGAGCAGGGGGTCGAGCAGGCCGTCGAGCTCATCGCGACGGCGCGCGGCCTGCCTGGGCGTGCGCGGCGAAAGAGAAACTTGCACCATGGTGCAAGCATACAGCCTCAGCGCCCGCTGTGGAGGACCGTCTGCTGCGCGCCATCGGCGCGGACCGACGCGGGGCCGTCCTCGCTGGCGGCGCCGAGCGAGAACCGCTCCCTCGGCCACGGAAGCAGGCGCGAGAGTCGCTCCCGCTCGCCGCGCTCCAAGGTGGCGATCGTCCGCATGAGCGGTTCGGGATCGGTGTAGCCGTTCTGCGCGAGCGCGGCGAGATGCTCCGCCGTCATGGTCATCGCGCGGTCGAACGGCGTGAGGTCGCGGGCGTCGACCCAGCTGCACGCCGTGGCAAGCCGCGCCGCCTCGCGAGCGCCCGCGGCGTCGTTGGCCCTCGCGCAGGCGCAGGCCACGGCCTGGTGGGCGCGCAGCATCTCGAGGTTGCCGAGCATGCCCGACGCGAGCCGCCACAGCGCGCGGGCAGCGCGTGCCGCGTCGATCATCTCCGTTGTCTCGACGGGCGTGCGCGCGGGCTGCTCGATGAGGTCCCACGCCCTCGCCGAGAATCGACCGGCGAGTGTTCTCGCGCACGCCCGCAGGTCCGCGCGTTCCGTTCGTTGTTCGTGCATGACGCCGACTCCGCTTGGCCACGGCCCGCGCGGCTCACGCCCGCTTGGCCTCGAGTTCCTCCCAGCGGCCGTAGAGCCGCTGGACCTCGGCCTGCGCCGCCCCAGCGGCGTCGCATGCCTTCGCGTAGGCCTGGTGGTCGGAGATCAACGCTGGGTCGTTGAGCTTCGCCTCCAGGTCCGCCGCCTTCTTCTCGGCGGCCGCGATGGATGCTTCTATAGAGTCGTACTCGCGCTGTTCGTTGTAGGAGAGCTTCTTCTTTGCGGGAGAAGAGGGCGCTGCAGCGGCTGCGGGCGCCGAAGGAGGCTGGGAGACCGCCGCGGCAGCAGCAATCGTCCGCGCGGAGGCTTCCTCGAACTCGCGCAGCGCCCGCAGCGCCTGCTCGAGGCTCGCGACCACGCGCGGCAGTCCGTCGGGCGCGCCGAGCACCACGATGCGCGTCGCCAGGCTCTCGAGCATGGCGCGGTCGTGGGTCACGAGGAGCGTGGCGCCCGGGAATGTCTCGATCGCCTCCTCGAGGACCTCGAGCGTGGGGATGTCGAGGTCGTTCGTCGGCTCGTCGAGGACGAGGACATCGGCCGTCTCGAGCATCATGCGCGCGACGTGCGCGCGCGCGAGCTCGCCGCCCGAGAGCATCGAGACGCTCTGCAGCAGCTGCTCGTCGCGGAAGAGAAACCGCCGCGACCAGCTCTTCACGTGCATCTCGCTGTCGCGGAACCGCACCTTCTCGCCGAGCGGCGAGATCGCGTCCTGGAGGAGCGCGCCCTTCGGGAACTCCGCGCGCGTCTGCGACATGGTCACGATGCGCGGCGTCGGATCGGCCACGCGGACGGTGCCTGCGTCGGCCTTCAGCTCGCCGGTCAGGACGCGCAGCAGCGTGGTCTTGCCCGCGCCGTTGGGGCCCATGAGGCCGATGCACTCCCCGGGCACGACCTCGAGGTCGAGGTTCCGGAACAGCAGCTTGCCGCCGAGGGACTTCGAGACGCCCTCCGCCGAGAGCAGCTTGCGCGTGCGCCGCCCGCTGGCGGTGAAGTCGATTCCCGCGCTTGCGCCCGAAGCCACCGAGTTCCGCTCGGCGAGGTCGGCCAGCTCGGCGCGGCGTTCGGCGCTGTCGTCGATGCGCGACTGCGACTTGGTGCGTCGGGCCTTGGCGCGGCGTCCGAGCCAGCGGTTGTCCTCGCGCACCGTGTTGGCCAGGCTCTGCTCGGCCTTGGCCTGCATGTCGAGGAACTCCGACTTGCGCCTGCAGAACTCGCTGTAGTTGCCGTCGACCGAGAGCGTGCCCTCGGGATAGGCGCGCGAGAGCTCGATGATGCGCGTGGCGCAGTTCTCGAGGAACACGCGGTCGTGCGTCACGAAGATCGCGGCGCGCGCCCGCAGGTCGTGGCTGCCGCGCAGCAGGAACTCCTCGATCCACTCGAGCCCCTCGACGTCGAGGTGGTTGGTCGGCTCGTCGAGGAAGAGGAGGTCCGGCGTGCCGCCCGCGCTCGCGAGCGCACAGGCAACCGAAAGGCGCTTCTTCCATCCGCCCGAGAGCGCTTCGGCAGGCATGGCCATGCGCGCGTCGTCGAAGCCGATCTTGCCGAGGATGACGGTCGCGAGGACCTCGGCCTCGTGGTGGTCGCCGTGGGTGTCGGCCGAGCGGAGCGCCGCCTCGGTGCAGGCCGACAGCGGCGTGGCCCCCGCGGCAAACTCGTCCCGCTGCGGCACATAGACGGCGATCGTCCCGCGCGGCAGGCGGATGGTGCCGTCGTCGGGATCCTCGCGCCCCGCAAGCATGCGCAGCAGCGTCGACTTGCCCGCGCCGTTCGGCCCGATCATCCCGATCCGCTCGCCCTCCGCGATGGAGACGCAGACTCCGCGAAAGAGCTCGCGGAGTCCATGGGACTTGGAGAGGCCGGTGGCGGTCAGGAGCACGCGACCGTCCCGACCGTCGCGGGCACCAGGATCTCCGCCGTCGTCTTCGCGAGGACTTCCTCGATGGTCACGCCGGGTGCGAGTTCCTTGAGCACGAAGCGGCGCTTGGCGCGGTCCATCTCGAGCACGCAGAGCTCGGTGATGATCATGTCGATGCAGCGGCGGCCCGTGAGGGGCAGCGTGCACTGCGGGATGATCTTCGACTCGCCCTTCTTGTTGGCGTGCTCCATGACCACGATCACGCGCTTGACGCCGGCGACGAGGTCCATCGCGCCGCCCATGCCCTTGACGAGCTTGCCGGGGATCATCCAGTTGGCGATGTCGCCTTCCTGGGAGACCTCCATCGCGCCGAGGATCGCGAGATCGATGTGCCCGCCGCGGATCATGGCGAAGCTGTCGGCGCTCGAGAAGAACGAGTGGCCGGGCACGCCCGTGACCGTCTGCTTGCCTGCGTTGATGAGGTCGGGGTCGACCTCGTCGTCATGCGGGAAGGGGCCCATGCCGAGCAGCCCGTTCTCCGACTGGAGCCACACCTGCATGCCCGCGGGCACGTAGTTGGCGACGAGCGTGGGCATGCCGATGCCGAGGTTGACGTAGAAGCCGTCGCGGAGTTCCTTGGCGGCGCGCTGGGCGATCTGGTTGCGGTCGAGGGGCATAGGGCGGGGATGATAGGGAGTTCGGCGAGCCGCCTTAGCCGATGGCGAGGAGCGGGGCGGAAGGATCGCTGAGAAAGGCTCGAATCGTGGGGAGCGAGCCGGCGATCACGCCGCAGACGACCGCGGTCGAGCAGTTGCCTGATCACGCTCGAGGAAGCTCTCGAGCACCCGGGGGAGATTTTGGTCGATGAGCAGCGCCAACGGCAGAATCGCGGGGGACATCCGCCTGTGGGTCACGCGGCGGGCGGAGAAATGGAGAAGTTCCTCTCGCGTTCGGCGGCGAACGCGAGGCAGGCCCTCACATCCTCCACCTCAAGTTCGGGGAAGTCGCGAACGATCTCCGACTCCGACATGCCGGACGCCAGATACTCAAGTACATCCGCGACGGCGATACGCATGTCACGGATGCAGGGCTTTCCGCTGCGGCGGTCAGGGTGGATGGTGATGCGGCCTCGCCAGTCCATGCGCGCAGCATAGCCGTGCCGAGGTGGCGAAACAACGTTCAGGCGCTCGTGGAACGCCGCTATCCTGCCTCTCCCATGCACCCCGTCCTCACCCGTCTCGGACTTGCGAACAACTCCCGCCTCTGCGCTCCCGGCACCGCGAACTCGGTGACGAGCGACAACCCCGCGACGGGCGAGGCACTCGCCGCCGTGAAGCTCGAGTCGCGCGCCGACTATGAAAGCGCCATGCAGCGCGCCGTGAGGGCGCAGGCGTCGTGGCGCCAGCTGCCCGCGCCGAAGCGCGGCGAGATCGTGCGCCGCATGGGCAACGCCTTTCGCGAGCAGAAGGACGCGCTCGGCGAGCTCGTGTCGCTCGAGATGGGCAAGATCAAGGCCGAGGGCCTCGGCGAGGTGCAGGAGTCGGTCGACATCGCCGACTTCTCCGTTGGCCTCGCGCGGCAGCTCTACGGCCTCTCGATGCACTCGGAGCGCCCCGGGCACCGCATGTACGAGCAGTGGCATCCGCTCGGCGTGATCGGCTGCATCACGGCGTTCAACTTCCCGAACGCGGTGTGGGCGTGGAACGCGATGGTCGCGGCCGTCTGCGGCGACGCGTGCATCTGGAAGCCGTCGCTCATCACGCCGCTCACGGCGATCGCGACGAGCGAGATCTGCTGGAAGGTGCTGCGCGAGCAGGAGCTCTGGCGGCCGGAAGGCATCGACCCCGCCGACATCTTCCCGCTCATCATCGGCACCGACGCAGAGGTCGGCGAGACGATGATCGCAGACCGCCGCCTGCCGCTCATCTCGGCGACGGGCTCGTGCCGCATGGGCCGCCGCGTGGGCGAGGTCGTGGCGAAGCGCCTCGGCCGCTGCCTGCTCGAGCTCGGCGGCAACAACGCGATCATCGTGATGGACGACGCCGATATGGAGCTGGTGGCGCGCGCCGTGCTGTTCGGCTCGGTCGGCACGGCGGGCCAGCGCTGCACGACCACGCGTCGCCTGCTCGTCCACGAGAAGGTCGTCGACGCGCTCTGCGAGCGCCTCGCGAAGGCCTACAAGAGCGTGCCGATCGGGGATCCGCTCGCGGCGGGCACCCTCATGGGCCCGCTCGTCAACAGGCAGGCCGTCGACACCATGCGCCACGCGTGCGCCGAGGCCGACAAGGAAGGCTGCACGCTGCTCGCGGGCGGCATCGCGGGCATCGACCGCTTCAAGGGCAAGCCCGGCAACTTCGTCGAGCCGACGCTCTACCGCGTGCCGAAGGGCGGCCGTCCGCGCATCTGCTGCGAGGAGACCTTCGCGCCGATCCTGTACGTCTACTCGGTGTCGAGCCTCGACGAGGCGATCGAGATCCAGAACTCGGTCGACCAGGGCCTCTCGAGCGCGATCTTCACCCTGAACATGCGCAGCGCCGAGCGCTTCCTCTCGACCGAGGGCTCGGATTGCGGCATCGCCAACGTGAACATCGGCACCTCGGGCGCCGAGATCGGCGGCGCGTTCGGCGGCGAGAAGGACACGGGCGGCGGCCGCGAGTCGGGCTCCGACAGCTGGAAGCAGTACATGCGCCGGCAGACCTGCACCATCAACTGGTCGAAGGACCTGCCGCTCGCGCAGGGCATCAAGTTCGAGGCGTGACCTCGATCAACGGCAAAAAGCAGCGCGCGGACCGGTGTGGTCCGCGCGCTGTCGCTTGATCTGGCGCGAAGGCGCTGCTTACGGCTGCGTCGGCTTCGGCGTCGCGGGTGCGGTGGGCGTCGCAGGAACCGCGGGCGACGCGGGAGTGGCGGGGGCTGCAGGAACGGCGGGCGCGGTGGGCGCCGCCGGCGCGGCAGGCTTCGCCTCGGCGAGCTTCTGCGCCGCTTCCTTGGTGAGCATCTCGGCCTTCGTCGTGATGATCATCTCGGTCGGGGTGCTGCGCTCGGGGTTCGGCGCCTTGGCGACGCACGGCACGGCCGCGATCGCATCGACCACGTCCATGCCCGCGATCACGCGGCCAAACACCGCGTACGCAGCGCCGCCGCGCGGTGTGTCGAGCGCGGCGTTGTCCTTCAGGTTGATAAAGAACTGGCTGGTGGCGCTGTCGGGAAGCGGCGTCCGCGCCATGGAGAGGGTGCCGCGGTTGTTCTTGAGCCCGTTCTGCCACTCGTTCTTGATGGGCGAGCGCGTCTGCTTCTGAACGCCCTTGGTGTCGAAGCCGCCGCCCTGGATCACGAAGCCCGCGACCACGCGGTGGAAGACGGTCTCGTCGTAGAAGCCGTCCTTCACGTACTGGACGAAGTTCTCGACGGAGATCGGCGCCTTGGCGCGGTCGAGCTCGATGACGATGTCGCCCTTGCTGGTGCGGAAGACGCAGTACTCCATTGCGGCCGCAGCGGGAGCCGTGGCGGCGGGGGCGGGCTTCGCGGGCGCAGGAGCAGGTGCGTCCTGTGCGGATGCGATGGAGGCGGTAGCGAGCAGGAGCGAGGAAACGAGAATCCGAGAGATGGTCATGGTTGGTCCTTCCGAACGGTCGATGATAGATCATCGGCCATGGACGCGACGGAGCGCCACCTTGGCGGTATACGCCGTCCCGCCAGCCGTTGTGGGCGCTAGCATCCGACCCCGCGCCGATGGCGCTTGCCGAAGGAACTCATGACGACGAAGACGCCGACCTCCGACGCCAGCGACGCCAGCAACGCCAGCAACACGGCCCCCTGGTGGCGCCGAGGGCTGGCCGGCTGGACGCTCGACCTCTTCTCGAACGTGAAGCTCGGCATCTGGCTCATGGTCATCCTGTTCATCTACTCGTCGATCGGGTCGGCGGGCATCGTGTACCCCGACTTCGACGCGGGTACATGGAACATCTTCAATCCCGAGAACTGGGCGCACGACCAGATGCGGCAGTGGCGCAACCTCGAGATGACCGAGTTCGAGTGGTTCCACTGGTGGCCGTTCGACCTGATGATGATCCTGATCTCGATCAACATCGTGGTCACGACGCTGCGCCGCATCCCGTTCAAGCCTGTCAACTACGGCGTGTGGGGCATCCACGCGGGCATCATCGTGCTCGTGATCGGGTCGTTCATCTACTTCGGCCTGAAGGTCGAGGGCGACACGCCCGTCGCGCGCCGCAAGGTCGTCGCCGAGTTCGACGCCGCGCAGGCCGACGGCTCGACCAAGCGCGAACGCGTCGAGTTCGTCGCGTCGCCCGGGCAGCGCGTCGAGGTCGGCGAGGGCGCGCAGCGCGTGATGTTCGAGGTCCGCGGCGTCGATCCGTCGTGGGAGCTGCTCACGGGCGACGACAAGGGCAAGCGGACCTACTCGGTGACCGTGGCCGTCGAGCGCGACGGCAAGCGCTACATGCGCCAGCTGCTCGCGGGCTACCCGCAGCTCACCGAGGACCTGATCCTGACCGACGACCAGGCGCAGCCCATGAAGCGCGCCGTCAAGGAGATCGGCAAGCCCATCTTCGACGAGGGTCTCGCCATGAACCTCGAGTTCGACCCGCAGGAGTGGTTCTACCTGCGCAACGACCTCGCCAAGTCGTGGGCGCTCTACGTGCGGCCGAAGGGCTCGACCACCTGGACCGAGCGGCCGATCCATGGACTGCCGCTCTACAACGACTACATCGGCAACCGCGACGACGTGTACCAGACGGGCGGCGACGACATGCTTCCGCTCGATCCGATCGACATCGCGGTCGGTGCGGTGGCGCCGGACGATCCGTTCAAGGACGTGACCTTCCGCGTGAACGGCTACCTGCGCTACGCGATCCCGCGCAGCCGCGTGGCCGACGGTGGTGCGGGGGCGCCGCTCAACCCGATGGCGATGGTCGAGGTCTCGAGCGACCGCGGGCAGCGCGCGGCGTACCGCCTGGTGGCGCTCGATCCGCAGATGTCGAAGGCCGACGAGGGCCTCCTGCGCTTCGTGCACCTCGAGAACGAGCAGCAGCTGGCGCGCTACACGCGGCAGCCGGCGATCTCGGTGCGGATCCCCGCCAAGAACATCGAGGTGCGCGAGATCATCCGCGAGGTCGCGGCGGTGAACCCGAACGCGCCGTTCGTCGAGATCAAGGGCTCCGAGATCGACGGCAAGGCCGCTTACGCCTACCGCGTGGTCAACGTGCAGGACAACATCCCCATCTCGGGCGGAAACGTCGCGATCGCGATCCTCGAGGTCCGCACGCCCAAGGGCCTGTTCCGTCGCTGGGTGTTCGACAATCCCGCCCTCACGCGCGACGTGACCGAGGCCGATGCGTCCGACGCGCACGGCGGCCCGAAGCTCAAGGACGACTCGATCGACATCACGTTCGACCCGGGCAACGGACTGGCGCTCGTCCTGCTTGCGCACGGTCCCGAGGAGGGGCGGCTGCGGCTCGTGTCCGCGGTCGGTGCGGAGCCCGTGGTGACCGAACTCAAGCCCCGCGAGGTCGCACCGATCGGCGGCGGCGTGACCGTGCGCGTCGAGGAGATGTACGCGCGCGGCGTGTTCGAGACCAAGCCGCTCGTGGTGCCGAAGTCGCAGCGGCAGCGCGACGCGATGGAGACGTTCGCGCAGGTGCTCGTTGCGGTGCCCGGGGCGAAGTCGGAGTGGATGCCGTTCACGCGCTGGGTGTTCGACACCGAGCGCGAGGCGCTGCGGCGCGCGCCGTTCGAGCCGCGCACCGTGCGGCTTGCCGACGGGCGCGAGGTCGAGATGCTCTTCTCGCGCCAGCGTCTGCCCCTCAAGGCCGATGTGGCGCTCGACGAGTTCGTGCTCAGCTCGCACATCGGTGGATTCACCGGCGCGCAGGGCTCGATCCGCGACTACAAGAGCCGTCTGCGCTTCCGCGACGACGGCGGCGCCTGGAGCGACACCGTCGACGTGAGCGTGAACAACCCCGCCGAGCACGAGGGGCTCTGGTTCTTCCAGGCGCAGTGGGATCCGCCGGATTCGCGGCCGCGCGAGGGCGAGGTCATGAGCGCGGGCCTCAACTACACCGTGCTCGGCGTCGGCAACCGCGAGGGCGTGTACATCCAGCTTCTCGGCTGCTGCATCGCGGTCGCGGGCATGATCTACGCGTTCTATGTGAAGCCAGTGATCAAGCGCCGCCGCCAGGCGGAGGTCTTTGCCAAGCTCGGGAAGGGCGTCCCCCAGGAGGTGCAGTCATGAAGCGCGATGCGATGCGGAACCTGCTGTGTGCGTGCATGACGTTCGTGATGTGCCTGGTGGCCGCACAGGGCGCGCGTGCGCAGGAGGCGCCCCAAGCGACCCAAGCGGCTCCCTCAGCACCCGCGGCGGAAACCGCGGCGGCACCTTCGGCGGTCGCGGCGGGCGCCCCGGCGACCAAGCCGTTCCCGGAGGCGGTCGACCTCACGCCGCTCGCCACCCTGGCCGTCCAGGCCGACGGTCGCCTGAAGAGCCTGTCGAGCTTTACCGCCGAGATGATGTCGTACGTGTCGGGCCCGCGCCGCATCAACGGGCAGGACCCGCTCTACACCTACTTCGACATGCTCTTCCGGCCCGACGCGTACCGCCGTGCCGACGTGGTGTACGTGAAGGGCGCCGGACCGCGCAACCGCATCGCCGACGCGATCCTCAGCCAGGACCTGCTGCCCGCGACGGGCGAGGTCATGAAGTCGTTCAAGAAGACGGGCCTGATCTCCGAGCAGATGCTCACGCGTCCCGAGGTGCTCTCCGTCCTGCGCGAGATGCAGGGCGACCTGCTGCGCACCGCCAAGATCGTCGACCAGATCGAGAGCGCGCTCAACGTGAAGGACCCGCGGTTCCTCCTCTCGCGGCTGCTCATCGTGCCGCGCGGCGACGGCGATGCGCAGCAGCAGTGGCACGGCATCGCCGAGGTCATGTTCGCCGACGGACGAGAGCCCGTTCCTGGCGCGATGCTCCTGCTCGCCGAGAAGACCGAGCCGCCGAGCGACGTGCCCGTGGCGTCGCGCACGGCGGTGGCCGATGCGTGGCGCGGACTCGTGAACGCGTGGATCCGCGGTGACGCCGCGGGCGTGAACACGGCGTGCCTCGCCCTTGCCGCCGAGCTGCCCAAGGTCGATCCGAACGGCTATCCCGAGGCAGACCGCCTTGCGTGGGAGCACTGGTACTTCGCCAACGGTCACATGACCAAGACGTGGCTCGTCTACCTCGCTGCGTCGGTGCTGCTCCTCCTCGGATTCATCTACAAGTGGCCGAAGGCGCGCACCGCGGGCTTTGTGGTGTTCACGCTTGCCGCGCTGCTCCACACCACAGCCGTGTTGCTGCGCTGGTACATCTCGGACCGCTGGCCGAACTCGAACATGTTCGAGGCCGTCACCACCGCCGCCTGGTTCGGCGTGATCGGCGCCGTCCCGATCGAGTGGTTCGTGCGACGCACCGCCATGTACAGCCTGTTCGCCCTCGGCGCCGCGGTCAGCGCGATGGTGGCGCTCATGGCGGCGTACTTCCTTCCCGTGCAGCTCAATCCCGCTATCAACAACATGATGCCGGTGCTGCACGACGTGTGGCTGTACATCCACACCAACGTGATCATCTACAGCTACGTGCTGATCTTCATGGCCGCCGTGTCGGGCGGGCTCTACATCGCGCACCGCGCCTTCGGCGGCGCGGCGAGCTTCGCCCGCGTCGGTGGCGCCGGCAGCCTCATCCTGGCCGGTCCTGGCGGCGAGCAGCCGCTCACGGGCGCGCGAGCGGGCTTCGGCGAGGTGCTCGACGGCGTGACCATGGTGCTCATGGAGCTCTCGTTCGTCCTCCTCTGGGCGGGCATCGTGATGGGCGCCATCTGGGCCGACCACTCGTGGGGCCGCCCGTGGGGCTGGGATCCCAAGGAAGTCTTCGCGCTCAACACCTTCCTCGTGTTCGCGGTGCTCGTCCACGTGCGCCTCAAGGCGAAGGACAAGGGCATGTGGACCGCGTGGCTGGCGTTGATCGGCGCTGCGGTGATGCTCTTCAACTGGATCGTGATTAACTTCGTGATCACGGGCCTGCACTCCTACGCGTGACGCGCGGGGAGTTCCCCGTTCCTCCCACTCGCCTGGGCGACAGCGCGACGCGCTGCTGATCCCGTGCGTCGGCCCTCGGCCTGCGCGGCGGGATCGGTGTAGACTCCGCCGCCCAACAGGAGTCCACGCGCATGTCGTTCACCATCGAATCCGTCCACGCCCGTCAGATCCTCGATTCCCGCGGCAATCCGACCCTCGAGGCCGAGGTCGTGCTCGAAGGAGGCCAGGGCGGTCGCGCCGCCGTGCCATCGGGCGCGTCGACCGGCGAGCACGAGGCGGTCGAGCTCCGCGATGGCGACAAGAAGCGCTGGATGGGGAAGGGCGTGTCGAAGGCGGTCGAGCACGTGAACGGCGAGATCGCCGCCGCGGTGTTCGGCCTCGACGCGACCGACCAGGAGGGGATCGACGCGGTCCTGCTCGAGCTCGACGGAACCGAGAACAAGGCGAGGCTCGGCGCGAACGCGACGCTCGCCGTGTCGATGGCCGTCGCGCACGCCGCCGCGGCCGCCACGCGCCAGCCGCTCTACCGCTATCTCGGCGGCGTCGCGGCGAAGACGCTTCCTCTCCCGATGATGAACATCCTGAACGGCGGCAAGCACGCCGACTCGACCGTCGACATGCAGGAGTTCATGATCCAGCCCATGTGTGGGAAGGGGGGCTTCGACACCTTCGAGGAAGCGCTCCGCTGCGGCGTCGAGTGCTACCACGGGCTCAAGAAGGTCCTGCACGACAAGCATCTCTCGACCGCCGTCGGCGACGAGGGCGGCTTCGCGCCCAACCTCAAGTCGAACGAGGAGGCGCTCGAGCTCATCGCGATCGCCGTCGAGAAGTCGGGCTACAAGCTTGGCGAGCAGGTGTTCATCTCGCTCGATCCCGCGATGAGCGAGCTCGCGAACGAAGCGAAGGAGCGCGGCAAGACCGGCTACTGCTTCTTCAAGTCGAACCCCGACCGCATCGCAACGAGCGACGAGGTCATCGACATGTGGGCCTCGTGGTGCGCGAAGTTCCCGATCCACTCGATCGAGGACGGCCTCGCCGAGAACGACTGGGCGGGCTGGCGCAAGCTCACCGAGCGGCTCGGCGGCAAGGTGCAGCTCGTGGGCGACGACCTCTTCGTGACGAACCCGAAGTTCCTCGCGAAGGGCATCGCCGAGAAGTGCGGCAACGCGATCCTCGTGAAGGTCAACCAGATCGGCACGCTCAGCGAGACGTTCGCCGCCGTGAACCTCGCGCACCGCTCGGGCTACCGCGCGATCCTTTCGCACCGCTCGGGCGAGACGGAAGACTCGACGATCGCCGACATCGCCGTCGCCACGAACTGCGGCCAGATCAAGACCGGCGCGCCGTGCCGCTCGGACCGCAACGCGAAGTACAACCAGCTGCTGCGGATCGCCGAGGAACTCGGGGCGAATGCGATGCTCGGCTCGCGACGCTAGGCCGCATCACCACGCCGGCCACTTGGGCGCCCGTCCCTCGAGCACCGCGGCCACGTCGCGCACGACCCAGCTCATGTTGTCCATCGCCGTCATCGTGCGGCTCGCAAGATGCGGCGCGAGATGCGCGTTCGGCAGCGGCAGCAGGGGATTCGCGTCGGTGATCGGCTCGGGGTCGTGGACATCGAGCAGCGCCGCTGCGGCGGGGTTGACCCGCAGCCAGTCGGCGAGCGACTCGGTGTCGACCACGCATCCGCGCGAGGTGTTGATCAGGATCGCATCGGGTCGCATGAGCGAGATGAGCTCGCGCCCGATGAAGCGCTTGTTGCTTGCGCGTCCGTCGATGTGGACGGTGATCACGTCGCTCTCTGCGAAGAGGCGCGTGACGCTCACGGGCTCTGCGCCGCGCCGCGCCTCGGCCGCGATCTCGTCGAGATCGTTGTAGACCACCGTGAACCCGATCGCACGCGCGACCTCGGCCACGCGCCGGCCGATCCGCCCGAAGCCGAGGATGCCGAGGACGAGCTCGTCCATCTGCCAGAGGCCGACCACGTCCTGGCGGAGCTCGTCCCACTCCTGCTTCGAGACCGCCTCGTCGAGAAAGAGCCGCGGCCGCAGCGCATCGCACAGGAGGCAGACGACGTACTCGACGACCGCCTGCGTGTTGGCGTCGGGCGTCGACACGACCTGCACGCCCCGCGCACGGCACGCCGCGACATCGATGTTGTCGATGCCGACGCCCGCGCGCCCCACGACCTTGAGCCGCGGCAGGCACGCGAGCAGCCTGTCGTCGACATGCGTGTAGGTGCGCACGACGAGCGCCTCGATGGCAGGCGCAGCCTCGGCGAACCGCGGATCGCCGACCGACGCACGCAGCACCTCGCAACGCCCCTCGAGCCACTCGGTCGCCTCGTCGGACAGATGCTCCGTGACCACGGCAAGCGGCCGCGCCGATTTCGATGTCGAGTGTGCGTCCATGGGCGGTAGAGGCGCGAGGATAGGCACAAACCCGCCGCCGCGCCGTCCGAGAATGGCCCGGCGTGCCGCAGGGGCCCCCCGAAACCCTACAGACCACCCCAAACCGCACGGATCGCGCCAGCCGCACCGATGCAGCCCGCGCCGACGGCCGATGCGCCTTCGGGTCCGCGCTTCCGCCCACTCGGCGGCGGTTCGGCCCATCGGCGGCGTCGTCCGCCCGGAGGCAGCGAGATGGACAAGGCAAGTGTCATCGGATCCATCATCGGAGTCATCGCCTGCGTGCTCGTGGGCTGGATGGCGTCGCATGGCCAGTTCTCCATGTTCTACTCGGAGAAGGGCATCATCATGGTGTTCGGTGGAACCATCTCGGTGCTCCTCATGGCCATGCCCATGGAGAGCCTGAAGTGCGTGCCCGGCTACATCCGCTGCTTCCTGTTCCACAAGGGCCTGTCCGCCATCGAGACGGTCAAGCTCATGAGCACGCTCTCCGACAAGGCGCGCCGCGACGGCATCCTCGCGCTCGAGAACGAGATCGAGAAGATCCAGGACCCGTTCCTGGCCAAGGGTCTGCGCATGGCGGTCGACGGCACCGATGAGGAGATCATCGAGACCACGCTTCGCCTCGAGGTGATGGCGATGCAGGAGCGCCACAAGGCGGGCAAGAAGTTCTTCGACCTGATCAAGCTCTACGCGCCCGGCTACGGCCTCGTCGCGACGCTGATCGGCCAGGTCGGCATGTTCGGCAACCTCGGCGGCGACATCCAGACGCTCGGCTCGATGCTCGCCATCGCCGTCGTCGCGACGATGTACGGCACCGTGCTCGCGAACGCGGTCGCCGGCCCGATGGGTGACAAGCTCGCGCTGCGCTCGGGCGAGGAGATCCTCTCGAAGGAGATGATGCTCCAGGGCATCCTGTCGATCCAGGCCGGCGACAACCCCCGCGCCACGCAGGAGAAGATGCTCGCCTTCATCCCGAACTCGGTGCGCCGCACGCTCAAGCTCGCGGCGTGAGCTCCCGACGATTGTCCGCTGGTTTCCGATGATTTCCCGCCGCACGAGGCACTCGCTCCATGGCCGACAAGCACGACAACCACGGCAAGAAGGACGCTGGCCACGGCGGCGGCGGTGGTGGTCACGGCGACGACGGCGGCCACAAGAAGAAGAAGAAGCACGGCGGCCACGGTGGTGGTCACGGCGGCGGCCACGGAGGCGAGGAGCACGAGGGCGCGCCCGAGTGGCTCATCTCGTTCGCCGACATGGTCATGCTCATGATGGGGTTCTTCGTGATCCTGTTTGCGATGAACGTCCAGCCCAAGGGCGGCAACCCCGGCGGCGGCGGCGAGCAGAGCGAGGGCGTGGCGCAGGAGCTCAACATGGTCGATCTCGCGATCGCCGTGCGCCGCGCGTTCAACAACGACGTCAGCCTCGACTCGACCGATCCCAAGGACCAGCCGCTCATCGAGCGCATCAAGCAGCTCGAGAAGCACGGCGCTGGCACCAGCCGCGACGAGGGCACCGAAGGCAAGGACCGCAACGTGCAGAGCGTGCGGCCGGGCGAGCGCTTCGGTCGCGGCACGAGCGTGGCGTTTGCGTCGGGCAGCACCGAGCTCACCAAGAGCGCGCGCACCGCGATCGACGAGCTCGCCAAGAAGCTCGATGGGCAGACGCCCATCGTCGAGGTCTATGGCCACGTCGGCGCGCATGAGGCCGTGGGCGATCCCGAGAAGGCGATGCAGCTGTCGGTCGAGCGCGCGATGGTCGTTGCCAAGCGCCTCGCGGCGGGCGGGCTCGACTTCTGGCGCATCCGCGTGCGCGGTGCCGGCGACGGCGACCGCGTCGAGCCGTTCCCCACGGGAGCGGCCGGCGACGCGCGCAACCAGCGCGTCGAGATCCGCGTGCTCGACGAGGCCGCGCCGCCCAAGGAGCGCACCCGCCCCGTGGCGTCGCCGCTCCAGGCCGGACGCCGCGCAGAGTGAATAAACCACACGATCCACGCCGCCATTTCGCGGGCGCGTTCTTGAACCGCGGTGCCTCCGTGGTAGTTTCACGGCATGCAGATCTCCCCGCTGGTCCGCTCGGTTGTCCTGTGCGCGCTGCCCGTGGTCGCGCTGTCGACCTCCGCGTCCGCCGACATCTTCACCGACATCCGCTACACCGATCTCGTCTCGAGGCTCGGTGCAGCCACGCCCACGGGTGCCGGCATCGGCATCGGACAGGTCGAGGCGCCTGAGAACGCAGCGGGCTCGTACGCACCTGATGCGGGGCTCGCCGAGTTCAGCGGCAAGACCATCAGCCTGCTCTCGGGCACGGGACTGGTGCCGAGCTGGCACGCCACGGAGGTCGCCAAGAACCTCTACGGCAACACGTTCTCGATCGCGAGGGGCGTGACGAGCATCTCGTCGTGGAACGTGAATCCGTGGATCACGGGCGTCTACCTGCGGGTGGGCTCGGGAAGCACCGTCGCGCCGGCCACGCCGCCCGCGGGCGTGCGCGTGTTCAACCACTCGTGGATCGGCTCGTTCGGCAGCGTCACGAGCGACAACGACGCGCTCCGTCGCCTCGACTACACGGTCACGCGCGACAACATCTTCATCGCCGCGGGCACGAACAACGGAGCCGGCAGCGCGGCGCAGCCCATGATGGCGTACGCCTTCAACGGCGTGACCGTCGGGCTCGCCGATGGCAATCATGCCAATGCCCTCACGCCCGCAGGCATCGACGGCCCGAGCCGCCGCAAGCCCGACATGGTGGCGCCCGGGCAGTTCACCAGCTTCGCAACGCCCGTCGTCGGCGCTGCCGCCGCGCTCCTCTTCGACACCGCCGACAGCGATCCGTCGGTCGCCTCGAACGTGAACGCCAACCGCGCGCTCACCGTCAAGGCCGTGCTGATGGCCGGTGCGACGCACGCAGAGACGTGGTCGAACGGCGCGCCCGCCTCGGGTACGACCCGAGGCGTCGCCTCCACGCCGCTCGACCCGGTGTACGGCGCCGGGCTCCTCAACATCGACCGCGCCCATCGCATCTTCACGGGTGGCGAGGGCACCGCGTTCGCGGCCCCGCAGGCGAACACCTTCGAGCGACGACGCGGCTGGGACTACATCCCGACCGTCGTCGCCAACACCAGCGCCTACTGGTCGTTCCGCGTGGCGTCGCCGGCGAGCGAAATGAGCGTGGTCGCAACCTGGCACCGCCAGGTCGCGCTCAACTTCAGCTCGTGGAACATGCAGGACCTCGACCTGCGCCTGTGGCGGCTCGTCGGCGGACAGCTCGTCTCGATCTCGGGCGATGCGGGCGTGGGCGTGTTTGCCAGCGGCAACTGCGAGAGCATCAGCACCGCCGACAACACCGAGCATCTCTACCTTCGCAATCTCGCTGCGGGCGACTATGTGCTTGAACTCAAGCGCAAGGCAGGCACCCAGTCGGCGCTACCCGTGGTGGTCGCGTGGCATCTGCCCGATCCGACGGTGCTCGGCGACCTCGACGGAGACGGCTTGGTCGGCGCAAGCGACATCGCCATCCTGCTCAACGGCTGGGGATCCGCCGGTGCGGCGGACCTCAACGGCGACGGCGTCGTGAACGGCGCGGATCTGGCGACGCTCCTGAGCAACTGGGGTTGATCGACGGGCGCGCGCGGCGGACGACATTGGCGGACGACCTTGGCGGACGACATCGGCGGACGAACTCTGGTGGAAGCCACGCGCCGGCATCGAGCCCGTTTCGCACGGTTGCGGCGATGACGGGAGGTTTTTCCCGCGCCGTGGAGGCGCCTCGCCCATCGCGTGGGGCCGATGACCTATCCTCCGCGCCCGCATGCGCCCCATGACGCAACGCATCTGGCTCATCACGCTGCTGCTCGTGGTGGGCATACCCCTCGTCTACCCGATCTGGCTCGGGGTGGCGAGTGCGTTCGTGGCCGATGACGGCGCCTTCACGCTCTTCCACGTCGGGAACGTCTTCACCGATCCGGTCCTGCGGGATGGCCTCCTCAACGCCTTCCTGATCGCCACCTGCACGACCACGCTCGCGGTGCTGATCGCGCTGCCGCTCTCGATGCTGTCGGCGCGCACGACGTTTGCGGGCAAGGGCGTCCTCTCGACCCTCATCCTCGCGCCGCTCGTGCTGCCTCCCTTCGTGGGAGCGATCGGCATGCGGCAGCTCCTTGGCCGCGAGGGCGCCGTGAACGCGCTGCTCGCCGACCTCCATCTTGTCAGCGAGCCGATCGACTTCCTCCACAAGGGCGGGTTCGCGCTGATCGTGCTGCTCGAGGCTGTCTCGCTCTTTCCGATCCTCTACCTCAACCTCGTCGCCGCGATCGCCAACCTCGACCCCTCGATGGAGGAGGCGGCGACCAACCTCGGCGCGCGCCGGTGGGAGCGGTTTTTCCGCGTCACGCTGCCGCTCATCCGCCCCGGGCTCTTTGCGGGCGGCACCATCGTGTTCGTGTGGAGCTTCACCGAGCTCGGCACGCCGCTCATGCTCGAGTTCACCAAGACGACGCCCGTCCAGATCTTCAACGGGATCAAGGAGATGGAGGCGTCGCGCCAGCCGTATGCGCTGACGGCGGTGATGCTCGGCTCGACCATCCTGTGCTACGTGGTCGGGCGGCTGATCCTCGGCGGCAAGGGGCATGCGATGCTCGCGAAGGCGAGCGCGGGCGCGGGCCTCAAGGCGCTCACGGGCATGCAGGGGCGGCTCGCGGCGGCGGCGTTCGCGTTCGTCGCGTTCATCGCGATGCTGCCGCACCTCGGGGTGATCGGCACGGCGCTCGCGGGCAACGGCCGCTGGTACCAGTCGATCCTGCCCGAGAGCCTGACGGGCGACCACTTCGTGCAGGCGCTCACGCATCCGCTGGCGGCGGGCAGCATCCGCAACTCGATCATCTTCGCTGGCATCGCCACCGTGCTCGACGTGGTGGTGGGCCTCTTCGTGGCGCGGCTGCTCGTGCGCGGCACGGTGCGCGGTCGGGCGCTGCTCGACGCGCTCGTCATGCTCCCGCTGGCTGTCCCCGGGCTCGTGTTCGCCTTTGGGCTGGTGGCGGCGAGCCTGCGCTGGCCGTTCAACGCCGACGGACCGCTGCACTTCGTGGGCGACATCCTCGGTCCCACGCCCAACCCCGTGCCGTTTCTCATCCTGGCGTACGCCGTGCGGCGCCTGCCCTATGTCGTCCGCTCGGCGGCGGCGGGGCTCGAGCAGACCTCGGTTGCCCTCGAGGAGGCGGGCTACAACCTGGGCGCATCGCGCTGGCGCGTCACCCGCAAGATCGTGCTGCCGCTTCTTGCGGCGAATCTGGCCGCGGGCGCGATCCTCGCGTTCTGCTTTGCCATGCTCGAGGTCTCCGACAGCCTCATCCTGGCGCAACGCGAGGCGGACTTCCCGATCACCAAGGCGATCTTCTCGCTCGCCGAGCGGCTGGGCGATGGTCCGGGCGTCGCCAGCGCGCTCGGTGTCTGGGCGATGGCGTTCCTCGGGGTGGCGCTCGCCACCGCGGCCGCGCTCATGGGCAAGAAGGCCGGCGCGCTCTTCCGCGGTTGAATCGCGCTCAGACCTCCGCCGGACCCTTTGAGCCGCAGTCAGTCACGGCTCGATGGCGGCCTCGATGATGCCTGCGAAGGCCTGCGCGAAATCGGCGTACTTCTTCTCGCCAATGCCGGGTACCGAGAGGAACTCCTCGCGGGTGCGTGGCTTGCGCGCTGCCATGTGCCGCAGCGTCGCGTCGTTGAAGACGATGTAGCTCGGCACGCCGCGTGCGTCCGCGATCTCGCGACGCTTGGCCTTGAGCTGCGCAAGGAGCGCTTCATCGCAGGAGATCGCATCGTCGCCGGCGACGGCCTTGGGCGATCGCGACGGGGCGGCTGGTCTTGCGATCGATTTCGTAAGCAGGATCGGCGTGCGGTTCCGCAGCGCCTCGACGCCGAGCGCGCTGAGCGCGAGCGTGGGGAACTGCCCCTCGCCGAGCTCGAGGTACCCCGCCTGCACCAATTGCCGCCCGAGCGAGAGCCACTCGGCCCGCGGCCTGTCCTTGCCGATCCCGTAGGTCGACAGCTCGTTGTGGAACCACTTCCGGATCTTCTCGGTGTCGGCGCCCGCCAGCACGTCGGCCACATGCTGAAGCCCGACGCCGAAGCCCGACTTCTGCGCGATGCGCAGCACGCAGCTCAGGAGCTTCTGGCTCTCGAGCGTGGCGTCGTACTGCTCGCGCGGCTCGAGGCAGTTGTCGCAGGCGCCGCAACCCGCATCGGGCCAGCGCTCGCCGAAGTAGGCAAGGAGCTCGGCGCGCCGGCAGTGCGGCGTGTCCGCGTAGGCCGCCATGCGGTCGAGCTGCGCCCTCGCCGTGCGCCGCGCGTCGGGGTCCTCGATCTCGGAGAGAAACCCGATGTACTTCGCCACGTCGCCGCGCGAGTAGAGCAGCACGCACTCGCCGGGCAGGCCGTCGCGGCCCGCGCGCCCGGTCTCCTGGTAGTAGCCCTCGATGTTCTTCGGGAGATCGGCGTGCATCACGAAGCGCACGTTCGGCTTGTTGATGCCCATCCCGAAGGCGACGGTCGCGCACACGACCTGCACCTCGTCGCGCAGGAAGGCGTCCTGGTTCGCCGCGCGCACCGATGCGTCGAGCCCCGCGTGGTAGGGCGCCGCGCGCACGCCCGCCTTCGCAAGCGCTGCCGTCATCGCCTCGACGGTGCGGCGCGACTGGCAGTAGACGATGCCCGCGTCGTCAGGCCGCGCGCGCACGAACGACACGACCTGCGCCGCCGCGCCGTCCTTCGCCACCACGCGGTAGGTGAGGTTCGGCCGGTTGAAGCTCGCGACGAACACCTCGGCCCGCTGCAGGCCGAGCTGCGCCACGATGTCCTCGCGCACGCGCGGTGTGGCCGTCGCCGTCAGCGCGATGACGGGCACGCCGCCGAGCGCGCGCCGCACCTCGGCGAGCTGCCTGTACTCGGGGCGAAAGTCATGCCCCCATTCGCTGATGCAGTGCGCCTCGTCGACCGCAAGCGCCGTGACGTTCCACCGCGCGAGCCGCGCGATGAACTCGGGCATCACCAGCCGCTCGGGCGCCACGAACAGGATCCGCGTGCGGCCCGCCTCGAGCTCGGCGAGCCTGCGCCGCGCCTCGCCGTCGTCGAGCGACGAGTTGAGCGCCGTCGCCGCCACGCCCGCGGCCTGCAGCTGGTCGACCTGGTCCTTCATGAGGGCGATCAGCGGCGAGACGACCACCGTCAGCCCCTCCCGCACGACGGCGGGGAGCTGGTAGCACAGGCTCTTGCCCGCACCCGTCGGCAGGATCGCCACCACATCGCGTCCCGAGAGCGACGCCTCGATGATCTCCCGCTGCAGCGGGCGAAAGGCGTCGTAGCCCCAGACGCGCTTGAGGGCGTCGGCGAGCGCGGTCGCTGGAGATGTTCTCGTCGTCTCGGGCACGCCGCGATTCTGACAGGGAATTCAGCCCTGTGCAGCGATGCGACGCTTCTCCGTGGAAATCCAATCGGCGACGTTCCGCTCGAGGAGCCCGAGCGGCACGGGGCCGTCGAGCAGCACCGCGTCATGGAACCTGCGGATGTCGAAGCGCGAGCCAAGCGCCGCCTCGGCGTCGGCGCGCAGCCGCCGGATCGTGAGCTCGCCGATCTTGTAGCCGCAGGCCTGCCCGGGCCAGCCGATGTAGCGGTCGACCTCGTTCACGATGTTGATCTCGGAGAGCGCCGTGTTCGCCTTCATGAAGTCGATCGCCCGCTCGCGCGACCAGCCGAACGCGTGCATGCCCGGATCGACGACCAGCCGGCAGGCGCGCCACATCTCGTAGAGCAGCCGGCCGAAGTCGTCGTACGGATCGCTGAAGAAGCCCATCTCGATCCCGAGCCGCTCGGCGTAGAGCGCCCAGCCCTCCGTGAACGCCGTCGAGTCGAAGTCTTTGCGGAACTCGCGCACGCCCGTCAGCTCCTGCGCGAGGGCGATCTGGAAGTGGTGCCCCGGCACGGCCTCGTGCAGCGACAGCGGGATGAACTCGTAGGTCGGCCGCTGGTTGAGCGCGTAGGTGTTCGCGTAGAAGTAGCCTGGCTCCCCGCGCTGCGGCGAGCCAGGCTGGTAGTAGGCCGTGGTCTGCGTGGGCGCCATGAATCGCGGGATCTCGCGCACGCCGTAGGTCAGGCGCGGCAGCGTTCCAAAGAGCGCCGGCAGCTTGGGATCGATGCGCTTGCACACGTCGCGGTAGCGCGCGAGGAGTTCCTCGCCGCTCGTGCAGTAGAAGCGCGGATCGGAGCGGAGGTACGCGATGAACGCCGCGAAGCGTTCGTCCGCGCCCAGCGCGGCGCGGGCTGGATCCGCCGCGTACCAGTCGGTGCGCGCGATCACCTCGAGCATCTCGGCGCGGATCCTCGCGACCTCCGCGAGCCCGGTCTCGTGGATCTCGCGCGCCGAGAGGTCGAGCGTCGTGTGCACCTTGAGCTGGTGCGCGTACCAGGCGGCGCCGTCCTTCATGTCGGTCGCGGCGATCGTGTCGCGGCATGCGGGCAGGTACTCGCCGGCAAAGAACGCCTCGAACTCGGTCAGCACGGTGTCGATCGGGTCGAGCCGAGCGTCGAACTCCGACAGGAGCCTCGCGCGGTCGCCCTCCGCGATCGACTTCGGCATCTGCATGAACGGCTTCCGCAGCGTGTCGCGCAGTTGCGTGCGCACGGCGCGGATCTGGAGCGGCACCTGCAGGACCGTGACCTTCGGAGGAACCACGCCTGCCTCGAGTCCCGCGCGCATCACCTCCATCGTGCCGAGCAACGACCCCGGCACGCCCGCGAGCCGCTTGAGGTACGCCTCGTAGTCGTCGAGATCCGCGAACGTCGCGAGCTCGCCCATCTGCGCGATCTTGCTGTGCGGACCCCAGCGGCCGTCGACGGGAATCATCCAGCCGTTGAAGCGAAAGCCGTCGACCGCAAGCTGCATCTCGGAAGCAAGCAGGAAGTGGTCGCGCGCATCGGCGGCGGGGAGCGTGCTCACGTCGATCTCGCGCAGCTCGGCCAGGAACCGCTCCGACCATGCCTGCCGCTTGTGAATGCCCGCGAGCGTGGTGTCGGTGAGCTCGCCCGCACGGTCCTCGATGCCGCGCCGCAGGGCGTACTCGGGATACACGGTCAGCCGCCACTGGTCGTGCGCCTCGACGAGGCCGTTGAAGCGCTCGAGAGTGAGGCGCTCGAGGTTGAGGCGCTCGAGGTTGAGGCGCTCGAGTGCGGCAGCCTCCTCGGTGGGCGGTCCCTGAAGCGAGGCGACGGTCATCAGCAGGGCGGTGGCGATGGGCGCGAAGGACATCGCCCAAGCGTACCGCCCGAGCGGAACCCGCGGCGCTTTCCCCGTATCGCGCGGCCGCCATCGGCTACCATCCCCGCCCCATGAGCCGATCACCGCAGGAAACCGAGCTTGGCTACGCCCCCCCGACGGTGCGCCACTACAGCGTGTTCCTCGACAACCGCGTTGGCAAGCTGCGCGAGCTCCTCGGGATCCTCTCCGACGAGGGCGGGATCTCGGTGCGCGCGATCTCCATCCAGGACAGCTCCGACTACGCGGTCATCCGCCTGATCGTCGACAAGCCCGCGCTCGCGCACGAGATCATGGACCGCATGGCCTTCCCGGTGTGCGAGACCAACGTGCTCGTCGCCGAGCTCAGCACCGACCACGAGCTGCACCACCTGTGCAAGTTCCTCCTGGCCGCCGAGCTCAACATCCGCTTCGCCTATCCGACGATGCCGCGTCCGGACGGCCACCCGACCGTGGTGCTCTCCACCGACGACAACACCCTCGCGGGACAGATCCTGCGCCGCAAGGGCTTCCGTCTGTTCGGTGAAGAGGATCTCGCGTTCTGAGCGCTTCCTGTCCCGAAACCCGATTCGATCCCGCGCAC
Source organism: Phycisphaerales bacterium (assembly GCA_044341665.1). Taxonomy (GTDB): domain Bacteria; phylum Planctomycetota; class Phycisphaerae; order Phycisphaerales; family SM1A02; genus QWPT01. Next base: position 23,484 of record JBIIRG010000018.1, read on the forward strand.
CGTCCGCGGCACTCCCTGAGGAACCATCCATGGCACGCATCGTCAAGCTCGAAGCCTCAGGCCCCATCAAGGTCGACCCGTCTGACAAGCCCATCTTCGTCTGCGCCTGCGGCCTGTCGAAGAAGTTCCCGTTCTGCGACGGCTCGCACAAGCCGACGCGCGACGAGGAGCAGGGGTGCTGCTAC
>JBIIRG010000142.1:0-8094 GCA_044341665.1 Phycisphaerales bacterium
GAGGAGACGGCGCGCGGTGCGCTCGTCGACCTCACGCGCGCCGAGGAGCACTACGCGCGCCTGCACGCCGACTTTGACGACCCGCAGTACCACGCGCTCGCGCACACCGCGCGCGGCGCCGCGATCGAGGCGCGCGTCTCGGCGGGCGAGCTCGGGGCCGAGGAAGCGCTCGAGCGCGTGCTCGGCGAGCTCGACGCGTTCGTGGATCTCGAGGGCGTGGCGAACCACGCGGGGCTCGCCGATGCGGCCGCCGACGCAGCGACCCCACCGTCGCCGCATCTCATCGAGAGCGCCGGCTGGTGGGCCGTGTTCGGCGCCAACATCGCGGCGCGCGCCGGCGACCGGCGGTGCAGCGAGGTGCGCGAGCATGCGTCGCGCCGCAGGGGGTTGCGCGAGGTCGCGCGTGCGATCCCGCGCGATCTCGACCAGACCATCGCCATCTGCACCAACAAGGCGGCCGAGGTGAGCGAGCTCCTCGACCACTGGCCCATGCGCGAACGGGCCTTCACGCTCGAGTGGCGGCGGCAGTCGGCATCGCGCGACGGCGTCTCGGAGGGCTGGACGCTCGACGCCGACGATGTGCGCGCGCTCGTCGGCACCATGGGACGCCTGCCGTTCTTCCGCCCGACGGGCTGGGCGATCCTCGACCGTGCCGTGCTCGCCACGTGAGCGCCACCTGAGGGCCACATGAGCACCACGTGGGTGCCAGCGGCGCACGCGATGCGATACGCTCCGCTCCCCGACCCTTCTCGGCAAAGGTCCGACGCGCCATGGCCACCCGCGCACCCGATCCTCAGCACGCCCGACGCGCCACGACCGCGGCGCGGTGGGCGATCGTCGTGGGCGTCGTCGGCTTCGGGCTCAAGCTGGCGGGTTGGCTGCTCACCGGATCCGACGCGGTCTTCAGCGATGCGCTCGAGAGCATCGTCAACATCGTCGCGTCGATCGGCGCGTTCCTCGCACTGCGCTACGCGGAGCGGCCGCCCGACGAGGAGCATCCCTACGGGCACGGCCCGATGGAGTTCGTGAGCGCGCTCTTCGAGGGCATCCTTGTCGCCGTCGCGGGCATGGTCGTGCTCACGCACTGCGCCGAGAGCCTGTACCGCGGCCGCACGCCCATCCAGGAACTCGACCTCGGGCTCGTCCTCGTGGGCGCCAGCGCGCTGCTCAATGGCGTCGCTGGGTTCATGCTGCTGCGCATCGGCCGATCGATCGGCTCGGCGGCGCTCGAGGGCGACGGCAAGCACCTGCTGAGCGACCTCGTGACCACCTTCGCCGTGATCGGCGGACTGATCGCGGTGCGCGTGACCGGGCATGCGTGGATCGACACGGCCGTTGCCTGCGCGGTGGGCGTGCTCCTCCTCGTCGTCGGCTCGCGGGTGGCGTTCAAGGGGGTGTCCGCCATCCTCGGCCAGCAGGATGCGGAGGACCACCGCCGCATCGTCGCCGTGCTCGAGCGGCACAAGCAGGGCGCCGAGCCCCGCATCTGCTCGTATGCGTCGGTGCGGCACCGTCACCAGGGGCGCACGCACTTCGTCGACATGCACCTGAGGGTGCCCCGCGCGATGACGGTGGCCGAGAGTCATGACATCGCCACGCGCATCGAGCGCGAGGTGCTCGACGCGGTCGGCGAGGGCACCGCAACGGCGCACATGGAGCCGTGCGGCGATCCTGTGTGCCGGCGATGCGCGGGGACTGCGCCGTGAGCGCGACCAGAGGCGCAGCGCTGCGGCGGACCGTCGGGCGGCGAGTGGTTCCGTCGGTGCTCGCCCTGCTGTTCGCGCTGCTCGCCGCGGGTCCGCTCACGGAGACGCGGGCCGAGGCCCGTGCCGACGGCGAGGTGCTGCGGTGGGGCGCCGACCCCTCGGGCGGCGCGCCGTTTGCGTTTCTCGATCCCGCCGCGACCGCGGACATCGCGCGCACGCTCGTCGAGCTCAGCGACGCAGGCATGGCGATCGTGTTCGTGACGCATGACATCGCCTTCGCCGAGCGCGTGGCGACACGCACGATGCGGCTGGTCGATGGAAGGCTGGCGCCGACCGCTCCCGGCTCACCCCGCGACGACATCCGCGATCCACGGCCGATCCCTCCCGCGTAGCCTCAGTGCTTTTCCCGCTCTCCTCCGTGTTCTCCGTGCTCTCTGCGAGCAACACGAGCCCCTCCACCCGAACCGCCATCGATCTCAACGGAGGCGAGTCGCCCGAGGAACGCGGAAGTCTGATGTCGATCACTCCCGCGCGCCTACCCGCGCAGCAGCACCGCGGCTGCGATCGCGGCCATCTCGACGCGCATCACGCAGGGGCCGAGCGTGACGACCGCCGCGCCGAGCGCGCGCAGGTCGGTGAGCTCGTCGTCGTCGAAGCCGCCCTCGGGGCCGATGAACACGGTGCGCGGCTGTTCCGCGGCGAGTGCATCGCGCCACGCGCCGAGCGGCTCGGCGTTCGACGTATGCGCGACCGCGATCGCAGCGCCCCGCGCACGCTCGGCGCGCGCTACATCGAGCAGGTCGCCGCCCGCCACGAGCTCGGGCATCCACGCGCGCTTGGCCACCTTGGTCGCCTCGGCCAGGATGCGCTGCCAGCGCTCGCCGCGATCGAGCTTGTCGGCGTCGACCACGCTGCGCGCGCACGCGATCGGCACGAGCCGCGATACGCCCGCCTGCGTGGCCCCGTCGAGGAGCGTCGAAAGCCGGTCGCCCTTCGGAACCGCGAACGCGATGGTGACCTCGGGCGCCAGCGGCGCCGCGCCCGTGCGCGACGCAATCTCCACCACCACATCGCCTCCGCGCGTGCGCGCGTCGGTCAGCCGTCCCTCGGCGATGGTTCCCTGACCGTCGAACAGCGTGACGAGGTCGCCCGCGCCCAGCCGCCGCGCGCCGAATGCATGCCGCGCCTCGTCGCGCGAGATCGCGACCGAATCGCCGGCCTCGGGGATCGCGGGGATGTGGAGCCAGAGCGACGACATGCGGGGGAGGTCGGGACGGACAGACGGCCCGCCGAAAGGCAGGCCGTCTGCGACGAATGGAGCGTACCGGGATCGAACCGGTAACCTATGCCTTGCAAAGGCATCGCTCTCCCAGTTGAGCTAACGCCCCGACGCCCGGGAGTATAGCACGGTGCGAAAAAGACACAGGCCCCGATTGCTCGGGGCCTGCGTGAAGCACTCGCGTACGGTCACTTCGAGCCGTTCTCGTCGCTCGCACCGCCGCCGACCTTGGCCGGCGAGGCGATCTCGGTCTCGCCGCCCGTCTGGAGGACGGCGACCGTCTTCGGCGTGATGATGTTGCGGCGCAGGCTCTCGTCGAACGCCTCGCCGCCCTTGACGCCGACCACGAGGCCGAGCATCGAGGAGAGCTTGAGCTCGGGGTCCTCCATGAGGTAGGCCGTGGTGTGGCCGCTCACGGGGTCCTGCAGGCGGTAGAGGCGCGGCAGGCGCTCGCCGTCGTACACGACCGACGCGTTGAGCACGCCGATCGCGGTGTACTGCTGGCGCGCGAGCAGCCACTTCTCGAGGTCGACGACCTCCTGCTTCTGCATCTGCGCGCGCTGCGCGACCTCGTTGGCGCGCGCCTTGAGCGTGCGGAGCTCCATGAGCTGCGCCACGGCGATCGAGCGCGAGAGCGCGTTCTTGCGCGTGGTCGACAGCGCGGTCGCGTCGCGGTTCACCGCGAGGAAGCCCTCGCGGATCTCCTCGAGGTCCTGCATCGAGCACTCGTTCTTCGCGATCGTCTGCCACTTGGCCTCGACCTCGTTGAACTTGGCGCGGGCAAGCTGCGCGGCGGTCGGCGTCGCAGGAGGCACGGCCTTGGGCACGGGCTTCTTGGCAACCGTGGTGTTGTCGGTGCCCGTGTTGCTGTTGCCGGTGCCGTTGGTGTTGTCCGTACCGGTCGTCGTCGTACCGTCGGTCGTGCCGTCCGTCGTGGTGCTCGTCGTGGTGCTCGTCGCGGTCGTGTTGTTGTCCGCGGTCGCCCCGTCCGTGTTGGTACCAGTCGCGGTCCCCGTCGTCGTCGTGGTCGTCGTGCCCGTGTTCGGGGTCGCGACCTCAGGAGTCTTCGGCGCGTTGCCACCGGTCGTGGTGATCGCGCTGTCGGCGATCCAGCCCGAGGTCTTGCCGCCGAGCGGCACCGCGTAGAACGTGTCGCGCTCGCCCTTGATCGTCTCGAGCACGGGGAGCTCGTCGCCGGTCGTCAGGTAGCCGATCGCCTTCCAACTGCGGTCGGGGTTGAACTCCGCCGTGCCGTTCGGTGCGTTGATGGGCGCGGTGCCCGTGATCTTGATCGTCTTGCCGTCGGCCGAGAGCGCCACGCCGGGAAGCGCGGGCACGTAGCCGCCCCAGCCCTCGAAGCTCGTGCCTTCGGTGCGCACGCGCACCCAGCCCGGCTGCGTCTCGACGACGGTCACGGTCTGGCCCTTCGACAGCGAGCCGAACGGATAGCCCGTCTCGTTGTTCGGCGCCGAGCGCACGAGCGTGCCATCGGTGTTGATGGTGGCCGTGAAGGTCGACGTCTTCGAGCCTGTCGGCTTCGCGGCGGGCGCGTTCTGCGCGCTGGCCACGACGTCGAACTGCGAGCAGGTGAAAGTGACGAGAAGGGGTGCGCACGCGAGCACGGCGGTGTGCATCGCGCGGGTGGAACGGAATCGCGGAAGGCGGAAGTTCATGGGCGGGATCGTAGCGAAGGCGCGCCGCGCCGTCAGGGGCCGCGCGCGCGGGTTTTCGCGGCGTTTCCCGCTCGGCGCGCGAGGGGCTACCATCCGCACCCTATGCAATCGCGCTGTGCTTCGGCGTTCCGCTGCCTCTTCATCGCCTCGCTTGCGGGAGGGCTTCCGTTCGGCTGCCGCTCGCCCTTTGCCGACCGCCCGGGCGCGATCGACCGCGAGGAGCAGCTCATGGCGCGGATCGACGCCGCCGTGCGCGCGGGCGAGCAGGGCGGCACCGCCACCGGCGAGTCGCGCCAGCTGGCCGCCGTTCCCCCGACGGCTGCGCCCACCGCCGGCCCCGCCGAGACCGACGTCGACCGCATGCTCGCCGCCCGCCGCGACGAACTGAACGCGATCGGACCGCAGTCCGCCAAGCTCGGCACCACCGTGGGAGGCGTCGTCCCGCTCACCGCCGAGGCCCCCAAGCGCGTCGTCCTCTCGCTGCAAGCCGCGATCGAGTCGGCGGTTCGGAACAACCTCGACGCCGACACCGCGCGCCTCCAGCAGGCGGTCACCGAGAACGACATCGACCGCGCCGAGGCCGCCTTCGACTGGGTCGTGGGCGCCGGCGTCGGCTACGAGCGCAACGACCAGCCGTCGGTGGGCATCCTCTTCCCCGGCTCGGGCGGCACGACGGTCATCCCGAACGTCACGAACCAGAAGAACTGGAACTTCGGCGCGTCGGTCGGCAGGGCGCTCGAGTCGGGCGGGTCCATCTCGCTCTCGGGCCGCACCGACCGGATCGACAACACCCTCGACGGCCTCTACACCCCCGACCCCGCGTGGTCGAGCGCGGTCAGCCTCGGCCTCACCCAGCCGCTCCTCCGCGGCTTTGGCAGCGACGTCGCGCTCGCCCAGGTGCGCCTGGCCCAGAACGCCGACCGCCAGGCGACCGAGGCGCTGCGCGGGCGGCTCATCGACGTCGTCACCCAGACGCAGCAGGCCTACTGGTCGCTCGTCTCGGCGCGCGCGCGGCTCGTCAGCGCCGAGTGGCTCGTCCAGGTGGGCGAGGAGGTGCGCGACATCCTCGCCAAGCGCCGCGAGTTCGACGCGACGCTCGCCCAGTACGCCAACGCCGTCGCCACGGTCGAGCAGCGCAAGGCGCTCGTGATCGAGTCGCGCCGCCGGCTGTCCGAGGCGGGCAACGCGCTCAAGGCCATCATCAACAGTCCCGACCTGCCCGTTGGCGGCGAACTCGACGTGGTGCCCGCCGATGCACCGAGCGACGCGGCCTTCGACGCGAACCTGCGCGCCTCGCTCGAGGAGGCGTTCCGCAACGCGCCTGCGATCCGCCTCGCGCTCGTCGGGATCGACAGCGCCTCGATCGGCGTGACGGTCGCCGACAGCAACACGCTGCCGCAGCTCGACCTCTCGACCAACGTCACCTGGTTCGGCCTCGAGGGCGACTTCGGCGATTCGTGGAGCGACATCAACGAAGGCGACTTCGTGAACTACGCGGCGGGGCTGCAGTTCAGCCAGGCGATCGGCAACCGCGCTGCCGAGGCCGAGTACCGCCAGGCGCGCCTGCGCCGCTCGCAGTCGTTCGTCGCCTACGAGCAGGCCGTGCAGGGCACCGTGCTCGCCGTCAAGAACGCGCTCACCGACTGCGTGTCGTTCCGCCAGCTCGTCGAGCAGAACCGCACCTACCGCCTCGCGCAGGCGGAGAACCTGCGCGCGCTCCTCGTCGACGAGAAGACCCTCGCGGCGCTCACGCCCGAGTTCCTGCAGCTCAAGTTCCAGCTGCAGAACGGCCTCGCCGCGGCGGAAGACGCGTACTTCGCGTCGCTCGTCGGCTACCAGAACTCGATCGCCGCGCTGCAGCGCGCCGCTGGCACCGCCCTCGAGGCGAACCGCATCGCGTTCGACGCGGGCGAGCCGCAGAAGTAGCCGCGGCCACGGCGTGGGACACCGCGCAGCACCCCGGGCGACAACCCGCACCGGTCGCTCCCGCGTTCAACCACGTTCAAACACGCTCAACCGCGACCCACGCGCCTTACGCCGTCGGCCGCTTCGCCGCGGCCCGCTTGAGCCGGTCGCGCGCCGCGTCCCACAGGCCGCCGCTCTCGGACGGCGGCACCACGAGGATCACCGACGCGCCCGACGCGTCCGCGCGGCGCAGCGTCGCGTACAGCATCTGCGCGTACGCACTCGGATGCCTCGGCAACGCGAACAGCTCGTGCGGCGCCGCCACCTCGCTGCCGGCGAACGCCACCACCGCCGCAGGCTCGGCCAGCGCCGCCAACCGCGACGCGAGCAGCTTCTCCTCGACGAGTTCCGTCGGCGTGCTCGGCGCGTAGTGCAGCGCACTCGTGCCCGGGCTCGCCACCTGATGCCCGATCTCGGGCATCGCCACCGCGCCGATGATCGGCTCGATGTCCCTCGGCGTGATCGCCCCCGGCCGCAGGATCATCGGCCGCGCGCGCGACAGGTCGAGCACCGTCGACTCGAGGCCCACCTCGCACGGCCCGCCATCGAGGATCGGCAGATCGGGAAACGCCGCGAACTCCTCCGCCACATGCGCCGCGCAGGTGGGCGACAGCCGCCCCGAGCGATTCGCGCTCGGCGCCGACACGGGCTTGCCGAACGCAGCGAGCAGCGCCTGCGCCACCGGATGCGCGGGCGCACGCACCGCCACGCTCGCGCGACCGCCCACCGACAGCGCGCAGATGTCATGCCGCCGCGGCAGCACGATCGCAAGCGGCCCGGGCCAGAACGCCTCGGCCAGCCGCTGCGCGCGCACATCCCAGCCCACGACATGCTTCTTGGCCATCGCGGCATCGGTCACGTGCGCGATCAGCGGGTTGTTCTGCGGCCGCGCCTTCATGGCGTAGACCTCGGTCACCGCCGCCTCGCTCGACGAGTCGCAGCCGAGTCCGTAGACCGTCTCAGTCGGAAACGCCACCGACAGTCCGCGTCGCAGGCGCTCCGCGCACATCGCGATGTTCTCCGGCGTCGGTTCAAGGATCACGGGCATGCGATCAATCTAACGGCAGCGCCGCCGCGTCCGTTATCGCGCCCTGCACGAGGCAAGACGAGGCGCGCCCAGCCGCCCGCGCCTCACCCCGTCCACCCGTTGAGCACGATCGCCATGTCGGAGCCGCCCACGATGCCGTCGTCGTCGAGATCCGCGATTGGGGCGGTCGTGCCCCAGTAGGTGAGGACGAACGCGAGATCGATGCCGTTCACGACGCCGTCGCCGTTCACGTCGGGGTCGGGCAGATCGGGCACCACGCAGATGTTCGCGGGGTTGTCCACCGTGCCCTGGATGAGCGCGTTGCGCGTCACGATCTTGATCCCGTTCGTCACCAGCGTCGCGCCCGGCTGCACGGTCAGGCCGCGCGCGTACACGACCTCGGCCGCCTTGCCCGGCGCGTTGTTGAAGTTGTCGACGAGCTCG
>JBIIRG010000143.1:0-8016 GCA_044341665.1 Phycisphaerales bacterium
CTCCTTGGCGGTTACACCAGCCGCCTACTTCAAGGAGCACACCCGTGGATGGCAACGCGAATCACGCGCTCGATGGCAACGACGGCTGCAACCTCGAGACCAGCACGCTCGACTTCCAGAGGGCTGTGCTCGAGCGGAACGTTCGCTGCGCACAGTCGATGTTCCAGCGCGTCCTGATGAGCTGGGCGAGCGATGTGCTTGAACTGCGACGTCGGGATTTGCTCGTGCCACGGTGGGAGTCCGCCCCGACCGCGTCCGACTGCCAAGACGGATTCGATGATGAGCCGATGAAGCGCGTGGCGTAGGCACGCCCGTTGCCTTGTGAGGCAACTTTCTCGGAGAACGCGCATGTCTGGCATCACCTCGGGCATTGGCCTCGTCAGTGGCATCAATTCTGCCCAGATCATCGAGCAGCTTCTGGCGCTCGAGTCCCGCGGGAAGATTCCGACCCAGCGTCGCCTTGCCGGCATCCAGCAGGCGAAGACGGCGCTGCTCGACGTCAACGCCCGGCTTCTGAACCTGAAGAACGCCGCTTCGAACCTGCGGCTTGGCAAGAGCTTCCAGACCATGAGCGCCGTGTCGGGCGACGACTCGGTGCTTGTCGCGCGCGCATCGTCGGCGACGCCGCCGGGAAGCTACAGCTTCACCGTGGGGCGTCTTGTCTCGACGAGCCAGATGCTCACACGCGGATTCGCGACCAAGGACGCGACCCCTGTCGGACTCGACTCGCTGACGTTCGAGTGGGGCGACGCGTCGCTCGCTCGCGACGTGGCGCTTGGCGAGTTGCGCGCGGGCGAGGGCGTATCGCGCGGTTCGATGAAGGTGACCGATTCACTTGGCCGTGTCGCCACGATCGACCTTACGACCGCGGTCACCATCCAGGAGGTCGTGGAGCGGCTCAACGCGGCCGAAGGCGTCGGCATCGCGGCGTCGATCGAGGACGAGCGCCTGGTCATCCGCGACGAGGGCGGTGGGGCGTCTGGTCTCAAGATCGAGGATGTGGGCGCAGGGCGCATCGCGGCAGATCTTGGCGTCGCGGGAACGTTCGCGGGCGGGACCTCCTCGGGATCCGCGATCAACCGCATCGGCCTCAACACCAGCCTCGCCTCGTTCAACGACGGCACGGGTGTCCTGATCCGCGACAACACAGCGGACCTTCGCCTGCGCGTCGATGGCACGACCTACGACATCTCGCTTGGTCGCGAGGATGAGCCGATCACCGACTCGACCAAGCTGAGCGATCTCAACAACGGCGCAGGAATCCGGATCAACACGACCGAGGCCGACGACTTCACGATCGTCACCTCGACGGGCGTGAACGTGGGCGTGAACCTCGGTGCGATCGTCGTCGACGGCGTGGTGGAGGAGCCCGCCGTGACCACGGTCGGCGAGCTCATCGCGCGCGTGAATGCGGAGCTCGGCGCCGCTGTCGGCGACGGCAACGTCGTCTTCGCCCTCGACACCGATGGCACACGCTTCCTCGTCTCCGATCGACTCGGAGGCGCAACCTCGCCGAAGGTCGTCTCGGCGGGACCGAACGGCGATCGCACGGCCAAGGATCTCGGCGTCTACACCGGTGCGACCGATGTGGGATCCAACGTCATCACCGGATCGCTGGTGCGCAACAAGGTCGCAACGCCGCGCGCATCGACGGTGCAGGATGTGATCGAACGCATCTACGAGCAGACGGGAAACACGGTCACCGCGTCGGTGAACGCCGCGGGCACGGGACTCGCGCTCTCGGTTGCGGCAGGCTCGACCATCGAGGTGCTTGCCGGCACGGGCGACGGCTCGAGCTTCGGCACCGCGGTCGCCGAGCGCACCGCGCGCGACCTTGGCCTCGTCGGACTTTCGGGGACGGGTTCCGTGTCGGGCACGCGCGTCGCCACCGGCGTCGGCACGGTGCGCCTGTCGAACCTGCGCGGCGGAGCGGGCCTCGGTGGCCCTGCGAGCCTGACCCTGACGGATCGCTCGGGTGCTGCGTTCACGTTCACCGACTTCGCGAGCCACGACACGCTCGACACGCTGCTGCGCGCAATCAACAGCGCCGCGACGGCCGCGGGCGTCGATGTCACGCTCGGCATCGCCGACAGCGGTCGCTCGCTGATCCTCACCGACATGAGCGGGGGCACTGGTCAGCTCAGTGCGTCGGGCGACGGCGCGGCTGCGCTCGGACTTCCAGGCTCGCTCGGCGCATCGTCGTCGCGTGGCGTCGATCTCGACCGACGTCATCTCACGCTCGGTTCCCCGCTCGCTGGCCTCAACTTCGGGCGGGGCATCGGCGTGGGCACCTTCCGCATCACCGACTCGACCGGCGAGAGCGCCGTCGTCGACATCGGCGCCGATGCCGTGACGGTGTACGACGTGATCAGCGAGATCAATTCGCGCGGGCTCCTCGTCGAGGCGCGCCTGAACGATACGGGCGACGGCATCACGGTCTTCGACACCAACACCGGCACGCCGATCAACGCCATGCGCATCGCCGACGTGACCGGCGCGGTGGCGCGCGGGCTCGGCATCCTCGGCACTGCGACGGCACCGGGCGACGATCTCGCGGGTTCGCTCGAGAAGACGGTCGATCTGAATCCAACCGATACGCTCGACGACATCGTGGGCAAGATCAACGACGCACGCATCAGCGTGAATGCCTCGATCGTGAACGCCGGCTCGGGAACCACGCCGTTCCGCCTCAGCCTTGCGTCCACCGTCGGCGGGGCGCGCGGCCAGATGTGGGTCGACTCAGGCCAAGTCGATCTCGGCCTCGTGCGGTCCACCGAGGGCCGCGACGCATCGCTCTTCCTCGGCACGGGCAATCCCGCCACCAGCTTCCTGTTCACGAGCGCCACCAACACCTTCAAGGACATCATCTCGGGCCTCGAGGTCGATGCGAAGAAGGCGGGCCAGACGACCACCGTCGAGGTCACCCGCGACGTGGTGCGTGCGGTCACCGACGTGAAGCAGCTCGTGACCACGATCAACGACGCGCTCGGCCGCATCGGCGACTACGACAGCTACGACGCCGACACGGAGAAGCGGGGCGCATTGCTCGGCAACCCGACGGTGGCGCGGCTGCGTCAGCAGATCATCCAGACCGCGCAGGGTCCGGCAAAGGGCGTCGAGGGCCGCTATCGCTTCCTGTCGCAGGTCGGCATTCGCTTCGGCAAGGACGGCAAGCTCGTCTTCGACGAGGCGAAGTTCCAGCAGGCGTACGACACCGACGCCGCGTCGGTCGAGGAGCTCTTCACGGGCTTCGAGATCACCGCCACGAGCACGTCGTCGCCGGTCGAGGGCGTCACGATCACCAACGCCACCACCGAGACGACCTACGCGAAGCTCGGCTTTGGCGACCTCTTCGACCAGCTGCTGCGGAAGCTCACGAACTCCGTCGACGGCGTGACCACGCTCGCGGACCGCAGCTTCCAGGAGCAGATCGACGGGCTGCAGGACCGCCTGGAGCGCTTCGATGAACGGCTCGAGTCGCGGCGGCTGCGCTTCGAGGCGCAGTTCGCGGCGATGGAGGCTGCGCTCGCCAAACTGCAGGGTCAGCAGTCGTCGCTTGGGGCGATCGCCTCAAACATCGCGCTTGCTGCGCGCTGATCGGCAAAGTCGTGCGGCCCTCGGGCCGATGGAGGTTCCGATGTCCGCCAACGCCAACCACGGTTCACAGGCCTATCTCAAGACGAAGGTGATGACGGCGAGCCCCGCTGAACTGCGGCTCATGCTCATCGACGGGGCGATCCGCTTTGCCGAACAAGCGAAGCGCGGCTACGAGGAGCGCGACTTCGAGCTTGCCTTCGAAGGCACCACGAAGGCGCAGAACATCGTGCTCGAGCTGACCAACTCGCTCCGACACGACCAGGCGCCCGAGCTGTGCGAGCGGCTGGCCGCGCTGTACACCTTCCTGTACCGCTCGCTCGTCGAGGCGAGCATGACGCGCGACGTGGCGATGGTCGACGAGGTCATCCGCCTGCTGCGGTTCGAGCGGGAGACCTGGCAACTCTGCATCGAGAAGCTGGCCGTCGAGAACCGGGCCGCTGCCGGCGCGAGCGCGGGCACCATGCGTGCGGCGTCGAGCGTCATTCCGACCCCCGGCGCGACGACGCCGGCGCGCAGCTCTCTGTCCGTCAGCGGCTGATAAGCAGAGTGCGGATCGTCGCTCAATTGACCTGCATGAAGCGCCGATAGAGTGCGGCGCAATTCGCGAACCCCCCTCCGCACAAGCACGTACGGCGCGACCTCGCGCGAGTGCTGCGAGAGAGATCGAAGGACTCCCTGATGTCAGCAAACATGAATAGCGTCGCCGCCAGCCTTCTCGCCCGCATCGAGCGCTGCGAGGCGAAGATCGGCGTGATCGGTCTCGGCTACGTCGGCCTTCCGCTCGCGCACGCCCTGCATCAGGGCGGACTGCCGATCCTCGGCTTCGACATCGACCAGGGCAAGATCGACGCCATCAAGGCGGGCCGCAACTACCTCGTGCACCTCGGCGACGAGCTCATCACCACGCTGCGCGACTCGAAGCGCTTCGAGGGCACCACCGACTTCAGCAGGCTTGGCGAGGCGGATGTGATCATCATCTGCGTGCCCACGCCGCTCGGAAAGCACTGGGAGCCCGACATCTCGTACATCCTGCAGACCGCCGAGGCGATCGGCAAGACGCTGCGTGCGGGACAGCTCGTCATCCTCGAGTCGACGACCTATCCGCGCACCACGCGCGACGACATGATGCCTGCGATCCTCGCTGCAGCGGGCGACCGCGCGAAGTCGCTCGAGGTCGGCCGCGACGTATTCGGCGCCTTCAGCCCCGAGCGCGAGGATCCGGGCCGCAAGTCGCACTCGACGAGCACGATCCCGAAGCTCGTGGGCGGACTGGACGACGCGTCGACCGAGCTCGCCGCCGCCGTCTACCGCAAGGGCGTGACGACCGTGGTGCCGGTCAAGACCGCAGAGATCGCGGAGAGCGCCAAGCTGCTCGAGAACATCTTCCGCGCCGTGAACATCGCGCTCGTCAACGAGATGAAGGTCGTGCTCGACGCCATGGGCATCGACGTGTGGGAGGTCGTGCGCGCGGCGAGCACCAAGCCGTTCGGCTTCATGCCGTTCTACCCTGGTCCCGGCCTCGGCGGCCACTGCATCCCCATCGATCCGTTCTACCTGACGTGGAAGGCGCGCGAGTACGGTCATTCGACGCGGTTCATCGAGCTTGCGGGCGAGATCAACACGTCGATGCCGCACTACGTCGTCGACCGCACGGCACGCGCGCTCAACGACCACAGCAAGCCCATGAAGGGCTCGCGGATCCTCGTGGTGGGCCTCGCCTACAAGGCCGACATCGACGACGTGCGCGAGAGCCCGTCGTTCGAGCTCATCGAGCTCTGCAAGCACCACGGCGCACAGGTCGACTACTACGACCCGCTGGTTCCCGCGACGTGGGCGGGCCGCAAGCACGACCTCAAGATGACGTCGGTCGCGTACGACGCGGCGACGATCGCGTCCTACGACTGCGTGCTCATCTCGACGGCCCACTCCAAGGTCGACTACTCGGTGATCGCGAAGAACGCCAAGCTCGTGGTCGACACGCGCGACGCGCTCCGAAGCTACGAGAAGGACATGGGAGCGCGGCTCGTCCGCGCCTGAGCCGATGTCGGCCGCAGCGGAATCCCCGGACGGAGCGGCGCACGCGCGGCCGGGTCTCGCGGCTGCGGCTGCCTCGGGATCGGCGTGGACCACGGTCCAGACCGTTGCGAACAAGCTGGTCACGATCGTCGCGACGCTGCTCCTGGCGCGTTTCCTTTCGCCTGCCGAGTTCGGGCTGGCGAACCTGGCGTTGATGATCGGTGCATTCACGTTCGTGATCGCGCCTTTCGTGATGGGCGATGTGCTGCTCGCGCAGCCGAAGCGATTCGACCTGCTGTCGGGCACTGCGAACGCGGTCGCGTGGGCGGCGGGTGCGATCCTCTTCGTCGTGCTCGCGGCGCTGGCGATCCCGATCGAGCGGTTCACGGGTCGCGAAGGACTTGCGTTCCTCGTGTTCATCGCGGCGCTGCGCCCGCTTGCGGATGCGGTGCTCGTGGTCGCGAACTCGCGCATGCGCGTCGATCTTGCGTACCGGCGCATCGCCATGATCGACGGCGGCGTCATCCTTGCCGCGACGGTCGCGGGCGTGGCAATGGCATACCTCGGCGCGGGTCCCGTGTCGCTCACGCTGCCGCCGATTGCGACCCTTGCCGTGCGGGGTGCGATCTACTGGCGCGAGGCGCGCGACCGCATCGACACGACGGTTCGCCGGGCGCTCATCGGTCCGATCGCGCGGCAGTTCACCGTCGCCGCGCTCGGCCAGTACGTGAACAACGTGCTGCTTGTCCTCGAGACGCTTGTCCTCGGATTCGTCGCGACGGACGACGAGATCGGCTTGTACGGATTTGCCGCGATGCTTGCGGTCCAGGCGAACAGCGTGATCGCGGGGCAGCTCGGCGCGGTGCTGCAGCCGATCTTCGGGCACATCAAGGACGATCCTGCGCGGCAGGTCGGCGGTTTCCTCCGTGCGACGCGCTTCCTCTCGTCGGTGGCGGTGCCGCTGTCGCTCATGCAGGCTGCGCTCGCGGTGCCTGCGTTCACGCTTCTCTTCGAGGCGAAGTGGACCGGCGCGATCGCCGTGTTCGCGGTGCTCAGCATCGGGCAGGCGTTCCTGTTCGTGTCGGCGCCGGCGATCGCACTGCTCAAGTCGCAGGGGCGGTTCCGCACCTACTTCGCGTGGCAGGTCGGCCAGCTGCTCGTGGCGGTGGTGGCGTTCACGCTGGCCGTGCGCTTTGGCGGTGCGGCGGCGCTCTCGGCGGCGGAAACCATCGGGCTGCCCGTCGATCCGACCGCAGGCAAGGCCCTCGCACTCTCCATCGCCAGCGCGTGCGTCTGGGCGATCTCGTGCCCGGTGGCGGTCTGGTTGGGCGGGCGTCCGGCGAGTCTCGCGTTCCATCGCGCGCTTGCCGTGTTCTTCGAGCCGTGGTTGGTCACGGTGCCGATTGCCGCGGCGCTCGTGGGCATGTGGGCCGTCCTGCGCGCCACGACCGTCGACTGGAGCGGCGGGGCGTGGTTTGCGGATCTCGTGGCGATCGCGCTGCTCGGTCCGCTCGCCGGACTGACCGCGGTGGCGGGCTGCATCTGGATGCGGGCCGACACGCGCGCTGATTTCACCCGCCTTTCAAGCCGATTCCGAGGGCGCCCCCGCGCGGGAGTCGAGTCCGAGACGTCGCCATGATCCTGCATGTCATCGACAACCTCTATCCCGAGAGCGGTGGTCCGACCACCGTGGCGATCGAATTCGTGCGCGCGCAGGCGCGGATGGGCCGGAAGGTCGCGGTGCTGTGCACGAAGGCGCCGCGCAAGCCCGAGCAGCGCGCCGCGCTCGAGGCGCGCTGGCAGGGTCTTGGCGTCGAGTTCGTCGAGCTCGAGTCGCAGCCGAAGTCGGCGCGCGCCAAGGCGGCACGCGACACGGTCGACCGGATCAAGCCCGACATCATCCACATCCACTGCGTGTGGGAGGGATTGCTGCGTCACGTGACGGCGCACGCGCGCGCGCGGCGCATTCCATACGTGCTCTCGACGCACGGCATGCTGCATCCGTACGCGCTCGCGCAGAAGCGGCTGAAGAAGCTCGCGTATCTCACGCTCTTTCCCCACATCATCAAGGGTGCGGGTGAGCTGTACGCCTTGAACCGCGAGGAAGCGGAGTACGCGGGTGCGCGGTTCGGGCGTCCATCCTCGGTGCTCGAGAACGGCATCGTGGTGGCGGACTACGACGTGTCGGAGAACGGCTCGTTTCGCGCCAAGGCTCCGTCGGTCGGGGCGCGTCCCTTCATCCTCTTCGTCGGCCGCCTGCATGAGATCAAGGGCATCGACAAGCTGATGCGCAGCTACGCGCACGCGCGCAGTCGCGGCCTTGGACTGGATCTTGCGATCGTCGGACCCGACGATGGCGCGAGGGCAGGGCTTGAGTCGCTTGCATCGGAGCTCGGAATCCAG
>JBIIRG010000144.1:0-8009 GCA_044341665.1 Phycisphaerales bacterium
CGCCTCACCGCGCGCACGGGCCGCGCGTTCGTGCGCGAGTACGAGGCGCTCAAGCGGACAAGCGCGTATCTCTTCGTCGACACGTCCGCGTCGATGGCGGTGTCGAGCGCGGCGCGCAGCAAGCATGACCTCGCGGTGTGGATCGCGTCGGCGCTCGGCCTCGTCGCGCAGCGGCGCATGAGCCCCGTGGCCGTGATCGGCGGCGGCGAGCGCAGCGTGCCGCTGGTCGCAAGCCTGTCGCGCAACGACCTGTGGAACGCGCTCGAACCGCTCCGCGCGCGCGACTACGGCGAAGGCACGGCGCTCGCCGAGCGCCTGCGGCAGACCTCGGCGCGCGCGACGCGCTCGAGCCTCTTCGTCGTGCTCTCCGACCTGCACGACCCGGGCGCGATCGGCGCCATCCGCAGCGCCTCGCAGCGGCACGACGTGATGGTCGTCCACCTCGTCGATCCGACCGAGACGCGGCCGCTGCGCGCCGGCTTCTTCCGCGCGCGCGAGGCCGAGACGGGGCGCGCGTTCCTCGGCACGGGACGCACGCAGCTCGCGGCACCCGATGTCACGCGTGACGAGCTGCTCCGCTCGGGCGCCGACTACCTGCGGCTCGTCACCGACCAGCCGTTCATCCCGCCGCTGCGACATTTCCTCGGCGCACGCGGCATGTTCACGAGGGGGCGCGGATGACACGCGGCGCATCGCTCCTGCCGACCCTCTTGCTCACGGCCGCGGCTGCCACGGCACCCGTGCACGCCGATCCGCCGCGCACCCGCTGCGGGCGAAGGCGCTGCGCGACGCGGCGTCGCCCATCCTGGTGCGCGTGAACGCCGTGGGCAGCGGTGGCGAAGACGCGCGCTACCGCATCGAGTACCTCGGCACCGTCGAAGGCGCCTTTGACCTCGCGCCGCTCATCGAGCGCGCCGACGGACGCCCCGCCGAGGCGCTCCCAGACCTGCGCGTCGAGATCTACTCGCAGCTTCCGCCGAACCACGGCACCGATGTGTTCGGCTTGTCCGCACCGGGCTTCTCGCTCGCGGCGCACTACTCGACGGCGCTCGCCGCGCTCGCGGCGCTGTGGGCCGCGGTCCCCGCGTACTTCCTCGTGCGGCGGCTGCTGCGTGCCAAACCTGCGCCGCCGCCTGCGCCCGCGCGCGAGCCAACGGTCGCCGAGCGGCTCTTCGCCATCGTCGACGCGGCCCGCGCGCGCGACCTCGACACCCACGAATGCGCGCGGCTCGAGCTCCTCGTCCTGCGCGAGCTGCGCGGCGCGGGCAACGCCAGCACGACGAGCCTCGCCGACGCGATCGCGGGCCTGCGCGACGACCGCCACACCGCGCGCATCGTGCGCGCGATCGAGGCCTGGCTTCACGCGCCGAGCGCGGGCAGCCGCGCGCGGGCACTCGAGGAGATCGACTCGCTCCGCCTCGGCGCGCCGCGCGCAGGAGGCGCCGCATGACCTTCGCCCACCCGTGGGTCCTGCTCCTGCTCGCCGTGCCCGTGCTGCTTGCGTGGACCGCGATCGCCCGCGCGCCGGGCATCGTCAGCCCCGCCGACCACGCCGCAGCGGGCGCCCCGACCCGTCGCACCGCATGGCTCGCGCGCGCGCTCACGTTCTTCGACCTCGTGCCGCTCGCGCTCCTCGCCGTCGGCATCGCCATGCTCGCCGGCCCACAGACGCTGCAGCACCCGCGCCGCGAACGCTCGCTCACCAACATCCAGATCTGCCTCGATGTCTCGGGCAGCATGGTCGGCCGCAACTACGAGCTTGCCAAGAGCTCGATCGAGGACTTCACCCGCGCGCGCGAAGGCGATGCCTTCGGGCTCACCCTCTTCGGCGTGCAGCAGATCCGCTGGATGCCGCTCACCAAGGACCTCAACGCGATCCGCAACGCGCTGCCCTTCGCCGATCCCTCGAACCAGCCGTCGCACATGGGCGGCACGATGATCGGCTCGGCGCTGCGCTTCTGCCTCGGCAACATGCGCGCCGAGGCGAAGGACGGCGACCGGCTGATCGTGCTCGTCTCCGACGGCATGTCGGCCGACCTCGGCGGCGGCGAAGCCGATGCGATCGGCGAGGAGCTCAAGGCCGCGGGGATCACCGTCTTCCACATCCACATCGACGAGACCGATGTGCCCGCCGACGTGCGCGACCTCGTCGAGGCGACGGGCGGCGAGGCCTTCGCCGCCACCGACACGCAGAGCCTCAAGGCGATCTTCAAGCACATCGACCGCATGAAGCCCGCGCGCTTCGCGCCCGCGGGCACCGTGCCGCTCGACGAGTTCCGCCCCTTCGCGCTCGCCGCGCTCGCACTCGCCGGCCTGCACGGCATCGGCCTCCTCTTCGCGAGGTATACGCCATGGTGACGGCGCTCCTCGCTGCATGCGCTGCGCTGGTCGTGGCCGCGATCGCCGAGCACCGTCATGCGGCGCGTGTGGCGCGCGTGGCGCGGCTTGCGTTCGGCCCCGACGGCCGCGCAGCGGCATGGGCACGGCTCGCTCCCGCGGCGCGCATCGCGGGCCTCGCGCTCGCCACCTTCGGCGCAACCGTCCTCTTCCTGCACGACCCGATCGAGACGGAGGTCGAGCCCGACCCGCGCGCGGCGCGGCAGCTGCTCGTGGTGCTCGATGTCTCGCCCTCGATGAACCTCTCCGACGCCGGCCCCGGCAACGACAAGGTCATGCGCGGCGTGTGGGCGGGCAAGGTCCTGCAGGGCATCCTCGACCGCCTCGACATGAAGGACACGCGCGTATCGATGGTGGCCTTCTACTCGAAGGCCATCCCGATGCTGCAGGACTCGACCGACAAGAACGTGCTTGCGAACCTCATGGACGGCCTGCCGCTCTACACCGCGTTCCGCGCCGGCGAGACCGACATGCAGGCGGGCATCGAGCTCGCGTACCAGATGGCCAAGGGCTGGGCGCGCAAGTCGACCACGCTCGTCGTGATCTCCGACGGCGACCTGTCGAAGCCCGTGTCGGTGCCCGCGCGCCCCGCGTCGATCGCCGACACGATCGTGATCGGCGTCGGCGACCCGAACCGCGCCTCGATGATCTCGGGGCACGCCTCGCGCCAGGACGCGTGGACGCTCAAGAGCCTGGCGGGCAAGCTCGACGGGATCTACCACGACGGCAACACGCGCCACCTGCCGCGCGAGGTGATCGAGCGCCTCACCATGGTGGCCCCGCGCGTGTCCGACGCGATCGGCCTGCGCGAGGCCGGTCTCGCGTCGCTCGCACTCGGCATCGCGCTCACGGGCCTCGCAGGTCCGCTCCTCATCCTCTTCGGTGCGCCTGCGCCCTACCGCCGCGCGCTCGCCCGCCCGAGCCTCCAGCAAGCACCTCTCGAAGGAACCCCCGCA
The DNA here is from genome assembly GCA_044341665.1 of Phycisphaerales bacterium. Taxonomy (GTDB): domain Bacteria; phylum Planctomycetota; class Phycisphaerae; order Phycisphaerales; family SM1A02; genus QWPT01. The sequence goes on from JBIIRG010000144.1 coordinate 3,354, forward strand.
TGAACACGCCTGCATCGCCTTCGCGGACCGTCCGCACGCGCATCCTCTGGACCCTCTGGGCGCTGGTGCCCGTCGGGCTGCTCGCGTTCCACTTCGGCCCTGGGCAGAAGGCCTACCGCGAGGACAAGGCCGCCCAGCTCGTGGCGCGCGCCGATGCGCTGCAGGTCGAGGCGCTCGCGCTGCAGCAGGCCGCCTACGACGCGCACCTTGCGGCGATCGACGCGCGCATCGCGGCGTTCGGCAAGGACGACGAGGCGCTTCGCGCGAAGGCCACCGAGGCGAATGCCCGTGAAGAGGCTGCCTACGCCACGGCCGCCGCGCAATGGCGCAAGACGGCCGACGCGCTCGCCGAGGCGCAGTCGCTCGTCGACGAGGTCGGCGGACCCGTGCGCGCGCAGATCAGGCTCGCCAAGGCCCGTGCCCTCGTGCGGACCGGCGATGTCGCGGCCGGTACGAACGAGCTCGAGGACCTCCTCTACGAATCCGATGAGCTCGCGGGGACGGGCGAAACCAACTCGTCCTCTGCTGCCGCGAACCCCGACCTGATGCGCGAGGCCCGCGAGGAACTCGCCACCGCGTACTACTACGGCGCGCGCCTCATGCGCCTGGCCGGCAAGCCCGCCGACGAGTGGCGCGAGGTCGCGAGCCGCGCACGGCAGAACTTCCGCTACCTCGCCGAAGACGCGAAGGCCCGCGGCGCAGGCACCGACGAGGTCGCCAACCACGAGAAGAACGGCGAGCTCGTCCTCAACCTCGAGCAGAGCTCGCTCGACGAGCTCTACGCCAAGCCGCGTCCGAAGGACTCGCCCACGGGTACCTGCAACGGCCTCGGCCAGAACCCGCGCCCGGGCCGCAAGGGCCGCAACCAGGGCGACAAGCCCTCCAAGGGCGCAGGCATGAATGGCGAGATCGGCAACGGTTGGTGACAGGCACGTGCCAGACAGGTGACAGGCACGTGCCCGGCACGTGCCAGAGACACGGCAATTCGACAGGCTGGAGCACGCGATGAAGAACAACGACTCGATCACTCTCCTCGCCACGACCGTGGCGGCCCTTGCAACGGGTGCGACCGCGCAGGTCGTGCCTGCGGTGCGCGTGGTCCCCGCGACGGGCGTGCCGCTCAAGGTGATCGAGCAGGCCATGCAGGAGTCCACGCAGGCCGCCAACGACACGGGCGGCGACCTCGGTCCGCCACCTGACGCCGCCATGGCTGGCATGGCCGTCGCCGCTGCGGGAACCGGCGCCGTGCCCACGCCGTTTCCGCCCGAGGAAGTCGAGGAGCTCAAGAAGCTCTTCGCCTCGCTCGAGGAGCCCGAGCAGGCCGAGATGCGCGCCTACTACGCCGACCTCGGCGTGGACCTCGACACGGTGCTCGGCCTCACCGCGGCCCGCAGCGCCGAGACGATGCGCGGCCAGATGGTCGCGAACGCCATGCGCGAGCTCGACTTCACCCGCAAGCCCGAGGCCGTGCTCGCGGCCCGCGCCAGGCTCGGATTCGGCCAGGTCGCGCAGCCCAACGCCGACACCGCGCAGCCGAACGAACTCGCGCGCTGGATCCACCTCCAGGTGATGGCCGGCGAGTGGAGCGTGTTCGCGAACTACATGCGCGCGCGCCCGGTCGCCGAGAGCGAGCCCGTCTACGCGGCGATCCTGCAGGCGATGAACCGCGGCGACACGGGCCTCCTTCCCGAGGAAGTGCTGGCCTTCGCGGACGCCTGCCCCGGCGAGTTCAAGCCCTGGCAGATGCAGGCGCTCAGCCGCATGCTCCAGCAGGCGTCGGCGAAGTACTCGACGGGCGCCATGCTTGCCGAGATCCGCAAGGGCACCCGCTACTTCGGCACGCAGGACGACGCCGCGCGCCGCCGCACCGTCGACTTCCTCGCGGCCAGCGGACTTCTGGCGGAGGCGTATGGCTTCCTGCCGCCGCTCGCCGAGGCACGCGCCAAGGCCGACGGCGCCCAGATGATCGTGCACGCACGCTACAAGCTCGACCTCGCCGCCAAGGCGGGCGAAGGCCCCGAAGGCGAGGCGCTCCGCCTCGAGGCGTTCGCGATCCTGGCCGAGACCTCGCTGCTCGCGAGCGAGTCCACCGACCGTCGCCGCGAGGCGCTCAAGCTCGCCATCGCGCAGGTGAACAGCGTTCCCAAGACGCAGGTCTCGCCGTGGCTCGCCGAGGTCTTCGCAAGCCCCGCCCTCGGTCCCGCCGCGCTCGAGCAGCTCGCGCTCAGCGCCGCCCAGATCGGCAACATGCAGGCCTCCGAGGACGTGCGCGCCCAGGCCACGCTCGGGCTCAAGGAGTCGATCGACGTCCTCCTCGCCCGCAGCGACATCGACGCCGCCGCGCTGCGCGTTCCGCTGCGCATGGTCACCACCGCGCTCGTGACCGAGATGGAGAAGGCCATCGAGCAGCGCGGCCAGCAGCAGTTCATCGGCCGCAACGCGCAGCTCCTCTACCGCGCGATTCCGTCGGAGAAGTGGCTCGCGTCGCTCGAGCCCTCGCTTGCCACGCGCGCGCGCAAGGCCTGCATCGCCATCGCCACCATCGCCGACGAGACCGACCAGGCGCTCGCCCTCCTCGACAGCTCCATGCGCGCCTCGCCCGCCGAGGCGGCGGCCTTCGCGGACCACTTCCTCGGAAAGTGGGTGGGACGCCTGCGCCCCGCCGTCGAGTATCCCGAGGAGATGATGATGTTCTTCAGCTTCTACCGCGATGCGATGCCGATGGCGCCGCTCACGCGCGGCAGGCAGCGGCGGAACCTCGACCGCCTCGACATGCTGGTGGCGAAGCTCCGCGACAGCGGCATCGAGCCGCGCGCGCTGCCTTCGATCGTGCCCGCGTTCCAGGCGTGCCACGCGCGCACGGAGGTCTATGAGAAGGGCGACATCGAGCGCGTGTTCGGCGCGTTCGCCGCGATGCCGCCCGCGACGGCGGCCGGCCTTGCCATGACCATGGGCGGCAGCCTGAACGGCGACTGGCGCAGCCGCGACGTGATGAAGGCGTCGGGCGTCAAGCGCAGCGACAACGAGATCGCGCAGATCGTCGACCGCGGCTACGGCGTGGCCATCGAGCTCATCGACGCGGCCGTCCGCCAGCGCCCCGAGGCGTGGAACCTCGCGGTCATCCAGGCGGCGCTCACCTACGACCGCCTGCAGTTCAAGCAGGCGCAGAAGACGGCGCAGGATCCCGTGCAGGCGAACGAGTACCGCAAGGCCGCCTTCGAGGCCTTCGCCGACGCCGCCGGCCGCTACGTGTCGGCACTCATGCGCGGCGAGACGCGCGACGACCCGGGCGTCCACCGCCGCTGGTTCGGCGCCGCCATGGGCACCGCCGAGCTCAACTTCCTGCGCCCCGAGGACCTTCCCAAGGAAGGCACGCTGCAGGACGACCAGATCGACCTCATCCGCAAGAGCATGCAGTCGATGGAGCCCGAGGCCTACGACCGCCACGTGGCGCAATTCGCCTCCGACATCGAGGGCGCCGTGCAGCGCGCCAACCCCGAGATCAAGCCGCGCCTCGTGCGCCACGCGCTGCGCGTGATCGGCGACCACCCCGCGGGCGCATCGCTGCGCGCGATGGAAGAGCTCTACCGCGACCTCGTCAAGGACGAGATCAAGCTTCGCCTCGCGCTCGACGGCAGCGACCAGGTGGGCGTCGACCGTCCGTTCGGCATGCTGCTCTCGCTGCGCTTCACCAACTCGGTCGACCGCGAGACGGGTGGATTCGCCAAGTACCTGCAGAACGGCGTCTTCGCGCGCGTGGGCAACCAGTTCCGCCAGATGAACTACCGCGACGAGCTCGAGAAGTCGATCCGCGACTCGTTCGGCAAGGACTTCGAGGTCACCGCGATCGGCTTCTTCGACGCGTTCATGCCGCCGCGCGGCGTGGTCGAGGAAGGCCAGGACGGCTGGCTCGAGAAGCCGCTCGCATACATCGTGCTCACGCGCCGCGACCCGGCGATCGACACGGTGCCCGCGGTCACGGTCGACATGCAGTTCACCGATCAGACGGGGCCCGTCACGCTCGCGGTCCCGAGCAACACGCCGCTTCTCGCGAGCGGCGCGACGGCGACGCGGCGCAACTGCCAGGAACTCGAGGTGTCGCAGCTCGTCGACGTGCGCGCGGTGCAGGACGGCGCGGGCGCCGACGCCGTCACCCTCGAGGTGCGCATGCGCGGCAAGGGCGTCGTGCCCGACGTGCGCGAGGTGCTCGCAGGGCTCGACGCGCCGCTCGCCGGCTACGAACTCGCGAAGGACGGCATCGTGGCCGACCCCCCGATCGTGCTCGCCTCGGCCGACGCGTCCGTCTCGCCGATGATGATGATGCGCGGCCCGAGCGAACCGAAGGACGGCTATCCCGAGCCCGACGAAAGCGGCATGTACCGCCTGCCCATCGAGCGCTCGTTCAAGGTCACCTACACGCGCACGGCCGCCGCGCTGGGCAGCGCGTTCACGCTCCCCACGCTCGTCACCGGCGTCGACGCCAAGCTCGAGAGCCGCTTCTACGCCGACCTCGACATCATGCCCGCGACGGGCAGCACGGTCGCCGTCGACGCACCGTTCTGGTCGCCCGCGCGCATCGCCGTCGCAGGCCTCCTCGCACTCACCGCAGCCGCCGCCGCAACCTGGTGGGTCCGCCGCCGTCGCGCACCAATCGCC
>JBIIRG010000145.1:0-7948 GCA_044341665.1 Phycisphaerales bacterium
ACGAACAACGACGAAGGCCGCGCGATGCGCTCGCGCGGCCTTCTTCTGCATTTCGACTTCTGCATTCCGACTGAGGCAGCGGGTGACTCGCGCGCCCAGCGCTCCGCAGACTTCGTCTGCGGGCACTCACTCGTCGATCAGCCCACCGCGATTCACTCGCGGCGCGGCGTGCCACAGGGCGCGGCCGCAGCCGCGACCGCTCGGACTGGCCTCAATCCGCCGGCATCAACCCATCGATCATCTTCATGAAGTCCGCGCGGTTCGCCTCGACCGTCTCCTTCGGGCCGATCAGCCTGAAGAAGACCTTGCGGCCGGTCGCCTCCGCGATCGCGCCAATCTGCGAGAAGTCCTTGCGCGGCGCAGGCGCGCCCATCGCCATGTAGTCGCCCTCGAGCTCGACGAAGGTGACCTTCATCGGACCGATCTGCTTGTCGGAGAGCTTGGCCTCGGGTGCAGCGTCGCCGACCCGGAACTGGCCCTTCCACCGCGTGATGTTCGCGTCGAGCGGACCGCCGTCGTCGCCCATGAACACGCTGATGATGAGTTCCGCGGCCTTGGTCGAGTCGCCCTCTCCGGCGACCGCGTACTGGAGCGTGCGGAACTGCATCGACGGCTTCGTCCACACCCACGACGCGGGCTTCGGCGCGCGCAGGCCGGCGACCTCGACCACGGTCGCGTCGTCGGCGCTTGTCGAGGTGCGCCACTTGCTGGGATCGACAGCCGAGGCCACCGCGTCGCTCGCGGCGTCCTTGGCAGCCGCCTTCAGGGTCCCGGCAAGCGACGGCTGCTCGGGTGCCGGCGAAGCGGCGGGCTGCTGCGCCACAGGCGCAGGCGGCTCGGGCGCCCTCGGAGCGGGCGCATCGGAGCATGCGGCAAGAGAGGCGGCCAGTACAAGCGAGAGGACGGTGCGCGGCTCGGTCATAGGGTCCGTAGCATAGCCCACCGATGATGGACGCCGCGCACGCGAACGACTCCGAGACGACGACAATCGTGAACGCCAGGATCTGGACGGGAGATCCTGCGCGTCCGCACGCGTCGTCCATCGCGTTCCGCGGCGGCAGGATCGTCGCGCTCGACGCACCAGCCAGCGGACGCGTCGTCGACCTCGGGGGACGGTGGCTTGGGCCTGCGTTCATCGACGCGCACCTGCACCTCACGCTCGGCGCGGCGACGCTCGCGCAGTGCGACCTCTCGGCCTGCGCGTCGCGAGAGGAATTCGAGGCGCGCGTCGCGGCGCATGCGAAAGCGCTTGACGCATCGGACGAACGCGGCGCGTGGCTCGTCGGATTCGGCTGGAACGAGGCCGATTGGCGCGGCGATGCGCCGACGCGCGCGTGGCTCTCCGCGGCGGGCGCCCGGCCCGCGGTCGCGTGGCGCATGGACCAGCACGCGTGCGTGGTGAACGACGCCGCGCTCGAGCTGCTCGACACGTCGGCGATCGACGGCGGTGAGATCGAGCGCGACCACGGCATCTTCCGTGAGCAGGCGGCATGGAAGCGCGTGATTCCTGCAATCCCTGCGCCGAGCCTGGCGGCGAAGCGTGCCAATCTCGCGAAGGCGACCGCATACCTCCACTCGCTCGGCATCGGCAGCGTCGGCTCGATGGAGTACCTGTGCGACATCCGCGACGTGTTAGTGCCCGCGCGCGACGCGCTCACGCTGCGCGTCCACGCGACCGTGCTCGACCGCGACTGGCCGATCGCGCAGCCGCCGAAGCTGCCGCATGAATCAAGCGAGTCTTTCCGCATCATCGGGATGAAGAGCTTCGCCGACGGCACGCTCGGCTCGCGCACCGCGTGGATGCTCGAGCCCTACGCCGACAAGCCCGAGACGTGCGGCCTGGCGATGGAGCACACGCTGCGCGGCGAACTCGCGCAGTGGATGCGCGCGGTGCAGGACATGGGACTCTCCCCGAGCGTGCACGCGATCGGCGACCGCGCGGCGCGCGAACTCATCGACGCGATGGACGCGTGCGCCGATGCGCCGGCGCCACGCTTCGAGCACGCTCAGACGCTGCACGCGCGCGAGATACCACGCCTCGCCGGCCGCTTCGCGAGCATGCAGCCGCTCCACAAGGCCGATGACGCGCGCCTGGCGCTCGCGCGGCTCGGGCCGTCGCGCATCGAGCGTTTCTTCGCGTTCCGCGCCCTGCTCGCGCACGGCGCGCGCCTCGCGTTCGGCAGCGACTGGCCCATCGTCTCACCCGATCCGCTGCTCGGGATCAAGGCCGCGGTGACCGGCCTCGACCTCGACGGACACCCATTTACGACCGAGCACTCGATTTCCGTGCAGGACGCGCTCGTGGCCTACACGCGCGCGGCTGCGGAGATGCTCGACCTGCCCGGCGGAATCCTCGCCCCCGCGCGCGCGGCGGATTTCGTCGTGCTGGACCGCTCGCCGTTCGAGACCGACTGGACTCGGGAGCGGCCGCGCGTCGAGCGCACGATCGTCGCGGGAAACCGCGTCCATCACGCCGACGCCGCCTCGCCTATCCTGCGCGCCTGATGGACATCGGCCTCATCGGCATCTACAACAACGTCGGACCTGCTGCGGCCGCGGCGTTCCTCTTCTGGGGGATCTTCTCGATCACCATGCATGAGCTCGCGCACGGATGGGCCGCGCTCTCGCAGGGCGACGACACGCCGCGCATCTACGGCCGCATGACGCCCAATCCCGTCGTGCACATGGGCTGGCTGTCGCTGATCCTCCTGGTCCTGACCGGCATCGCGTGGGGCATGATGCCGACCGATCCGAGCAAGTACCGCTGGGGACGGCGCGGCCGCATCATCGTCTCGGGCGCCGGACCGGCGATGAACGTCGTGCTTTGGCTCATCTGCTGGACCGCGTTCGGCGTCGCGATCGCGAAGTACGCCGATGACGGCACGCTTGCGCGCGGACTCGGGGCGATCCCCGACGGCACCGAGAAGCAGCTCGCGACGTTCTTCCTGATCGGAGGCAGTCTGAACGGGATGCTGGCGCTGTTCAACATGCTGCCCCTGCCGCCCTTCGACGGCGCGAGCGTGCTCGCGGGATTCTCCCGCACCTACTACCGCTGGATGCACAACCCTCGCATCGCCAACGCGGGCTTCTTCATCGTGCTCATTGCGATGTTCAGCGGCGTGGCGGGGCTCGCGGGCAGGTTCGCCGATCAGCTCGGCATCCGCGTCGCGGCGGTTGCGATGCAGTTCGCGGGCGTGGGCTGACGCGCGCCGGGTGTTATCGGCGTCACGCACAGCGCGAGCCATTGCATCGGTCCGCCCTTTCGCCTACCTTTCCCGACTCGCAACCGCGAGCCGAAGGCGCAGCGCACGGCGGTCACTCCCGCTCCACGCTGCGTCAGAGTCCTGATGAGTCCGTCATGCGACGGACGGGACCGAGGCTTGCCTTTGATGAAAGGGTGACGACATGGTCGTCCTCCGCATGAAGCGAATGGGCCGCGCCCATTCACCGTTCTACCGTCTGTCCGCCATGGACAAGCGCAACCCGCGCGACGGCGCCGTGATCGAAAACCTGGGCTGGTACAACCCCGTCGCCAAGCCGGGCGCGCAGTACCAGTTCAACGCCGAGCGCGTGAAGCACTGGCTCTCGATGGGCGCGCAGCCGTCCGAGACCGCTGCAAATCTCCTCAAGAAGGTCGGCATCGATCCCACCCCGGGCAAGAAGTCGTAATCAGGTGATCTGACGAACGATCGTTCGATCGCCGTCGCGATGCGATGGCGCTGCACTGGTGGCATGCGAATCGACGTGCTCACCATCTTCCCCGATCTCTTCACGGGTTTCCTCTCGACGAGCATTCCCGCGATCGCGATCGAGCAAGGCCGGATCTCTTGCCACGTGCACGACATCCGCGCGCATGCAGCGAACAAGCACCGCAAGGTCGACGACCGGCCGTTCGGCGGAGGTCCAGGCATGGTCATGATGTGCCAGCCCATCTTCGACGCCGTCAAGTCCGCTGAATCCCAGGATTCCAGTGCACCGGCGGTCCGCGTGCTCCTCACGCCGCAAGGCGAGAGGCTCACGCAGCCGCGCGTCGAGTGGCTCGCGCAGCAGCCGCGCCTCACGCTCCTCTGCGGTCACTACGAAGGCATCGACGAGCGCGTGATCGAGGAGCTCAAGCCCCTCGAGATCTCGATCGGCGACTACGTCCTCTCCGGTGGCGAGCTCGGCGCGATGGTTCTCATCGACGCCGTCGCCCGCCTGCAGCCCGGCGTCCTCGGTCACGAGGATTCCGCTGCGGAGGATTCGTTCAGCGTGCGCTCCACCGATGGTGCACATCAACTTCTCGACTGTCCGCACTACACCCGTCCCCGCGAGTGGAACGGGCGCGAAGTGCCGGACATCCTGCTTTCGGGCGACCACGCTGCGGTCGCGCGATGGCGGGATGAGCAGCGGGTCACGCGCACGCGCGAGCGTCGCCCCGACCTGCTGCAAGACTCTCCACTCGCGAACCCGCAACCCCTGCCGGCGGCCAACACCAACAAGCCCGCCGCGCACGTTGCACACGCCAAGCGGTCGAACGCGTCGCACAGCGACGGCGGACTGCACGGCCAAGCCGCGCCAGAAGGCGCATGAGGATCCAGACATGGCCCGTATGAACCGTACCCAGGTGATCGAAGGCGTCGTCGCAGGACAGGTGAAGTCCGACAAGGACCTGCCGAAGTTCAGCGTCGGCGACACGATCGACGTCCACTACAAGATCATCGAAGGCGACAAGGAGCGCATCCAGGTGTTCCAGGGCGTGCTGCTCGCCGACACCGGCCGCGGCATCCACCGCATGATCACGGTGCGCCGCATCGTGGCGAACGAGGGCGTCGAGCGCTCGTTCCCCGTGAGCTCGCCGCGCGTCGCCAAGATCGACGTGATCCGCCGCGGCGACGCCCGCCGCGCGAAGCTGTTCTACCTCCGCGACCGCTTCGGCAAGAGCCGCCGCCTGCGCGACCAGCGCCGTGGCCTCAAGCACGTCGGCGGCACGGGCGAGTCGGCCGCAAGCTGATTTCGACGCACCACGCGAACGCCAACCGGCCGCCACATGGCGGCCGGTTGTCATTTTGGTGCCTGGCACCAACCTGGCACCAACCGCGGACCAACACGCTTCGCGCGGCACCACCCAGGCACCACCGAGAGGAGCATCCGACCGAGGCCCCGTCGCGGAGTCGTCGGATCCGCACGCTGGTCCCTGGAACGAACCGCGGACACGCGGTCGGTGTGGAGGGGGTGCCAGGGTGGTGCCAGGCACCTACACTGCGCGACCGATGCGCGTGACCCTCGCCAAGAGCTTCACCTTCGAAGCCGCCCACTTCCTCCCCTGCTTCCCGGAAGGCCACAAGTGCCGTCGCATGCACGGCCACTCGTTCAAGGTCGAGGTCGTCGTCGAGGGCGACATGGATCCCGCGAAGGGCTATCTGGTCGACTACGGCGACATCAAGAAGGCCATCTCGCCCCTCCACGACGCGCTTGACCACCGCTGCCTCAACGACGTCGCCGGACTCGAGACCCCGACCGCCGAGATGCTCGCAAAGTGGGTCTGGGACCGCCTCAAGCCGACGCTCCCCATGCTCACCCAGGTGATCGTGTGCGAGACCTGCACCAGCCGCTGCGTCTACGAGGGCCGCTGAGTGCCGCGCGCCATCCACCTCCTGCACGACGCCGCCGCACTCGCGCGCATGCTTGCGCTCGAATCGCCCTGCTGCGCCCAGATCGCCATGTCGACGGCAGGTGCACCGAGCGCCTGGGGCGCGTTTCTCGACGCGAATCCCCTCGGCGGCGCCTGGATGGCCGATACCGAGCTGCCCGCACGCCGCATCGTGTCGCACTCCGGGACCCTCGCCGACACGCCGTTCGGCGACGACCCGCGAACCTGGATGAAGCCGGGTCATGAGCGCCTCAAGGCCTTCTGCGACGATGTGGAGCCCGCCCTGCGCGCGCACGGACGCACCCTCTGCTTCCGCCCCCACCACCGCCATGTGCTCGGCGACGTGCACGCGAGCGTCAAGCTGCTGCGCGATCGCGCGGGCGGTCCTTTCGAGGTCCTGCTCTCGCCGGGCGACCTCCTCGCTCCCTCGATGCTCGGCCAGGCCGAGGACCACCTCGCGCGCATGTTCGCGCACCTCGGGCCGATCGCCGCGGGCGTCCTGCTCTTCGACGTCGCGACCACCGCGGAAAGCGCCGAAACAGGGCTCCTCCAGCACCGTCGGCTTGGCGAAGGGCTGCTCCCGATGCCTCTCGTCGCATCGCTGCTTGCCGAGCACGTGCCCGCTGAAACGCCGCTGATCCTGCTTCCCGGCGCGCTCGACGAGCAGCGCAGTCTGCTCGGCCTGTAGCGCATAGGCCGCCTTTCCCCAACCGAATCCACATGTTTGCGTTGCGCCCCGCCGCGGCAGGGGTAGACTTTTCAGGTCTGCGGAATGGAGTCCGCGACAGATGGAGAGTCGATGACTGCGGCAATGTCAGGATTGTCGGTCGGACTTCCAGGAACCGGTCCGAGCGGCCTCGACGCAAAGGTCCTCGTCCTCAACCGCTACTACAGCGCGATCCGAGTGATCGACGCGCGGCGGGCCTTCGTCCTTCTCGCCAAGGAGATCGCGGAGGTCATCGCCGTCGAGGACGGCTCGTATGTCTCCTACCCGTTCACGACCTGGACCGAGCTCAGCGAGTTCCGCAAGGAGTTCGAGGAGAAGGACCACGACTGGGTGCGCACCGCGCGCATCTCGATCGCCGTGCCCAAGATCGTGCGCGTGCTCGGCTACGACCGCCTGCCGCGCGAGCAGGTCAAGCTCAACCGGCGCAACATCTACGCGCGCGACGCCAACCGCTGCCAGTACTGCGGCAAGACCTTCACCACCAAGGAGCTCACGCTCGACCACGTGAAGCCGCGCGTGCAGGGCGGCGGAAACTCGTGGACCAACCTCGTCTGCGCGTGCGTCAAGTGCAACGCACGCAAGGGCGGCCGGACGCCCGAGCAGGCCGGCGTGCGCCTCATCCGCGAGCCCGTCAAGCCCAAGCGCAATCCAGCGATCTCGCTGCGGCTCGGAAGCCCCAAGTACGAGTCCTGGAAGGCTTTCCTCGACGAGGCCTACTGGACGGTCGAGCTCAGCGAGGACTGATCCCGAGCGCGCGGCGCGGTGTGTCCGCAAGGTCCGCATCGCGTGTGAAGATTGCCGCCCCGTCATCGGAGGCGCGGCGTTGCACACCACCGACCGCTAGCATCGCCGCCATGCCCAAGCACGAGAAGAAGAAGCGGAAGAACAAGAAGTCCGAGGCGGAGACCACTGTGGCCGAGATCGCGCCCGAGGCGCCTGTTGCTACGGATGAAGGCGCCGCGGAAGCCGCTGCGGGCGCGGATGCAGTCGCGCCGAAGAAGTCCCGCAAGGTCGAGAAGAAGGGCGAGAAGAACAGCGGAAAGAAGCGCGGCAAGAAGGCCGCGCGAAAGGCCGCGAAGGACTCGGCGAAGAGCGAGCGCGAGCAGGCGCCCGCCTTCAAGCACGTCCGCAAGAAGAAGCTCACGAGCGGCAAGGGACCGACTCCGCTCGAGATCGGCGAGTCGCTCGTGGCGCTCTTCAACGCAGGCAAGAGCGACGAGGCCGAGTCGACCTGGTACCACCGCAAGATCGAGTCGATCGAGGACGACGGCAGCGTGTTCGAGGGCTGGAAGGGCGTCCTCGAGAAGGGCAAGTGGTGGAAGGAGAACTTCACCGTGCTCTCGATGAAGGCCACCGGCCCCTACGTCTGCGCGACGGGCTTTTCGGTCGTCTACAGCGGCCGCGTGCGCATGGCCGACGGCACCGAGGTCGACGCCCGCGAATGCGGCGTGTACACGGTCGAGAAGGGCCGCATCGTGCGCGAGCAGTTCATGAAGGCCTGCTTCGGCGCGTGAATGCACGCGCCCGTCAGCGCATCAGCGAGAGCCCCAGCGTCAGCGTGACGGCGTTGCTCACGCCGTGCGCCACCA
>JBIIRG010000146.1:0-7924 GCA_044341665.1 Phycisphaerales bacterium
GCTTCATGAAGGTCGCTCGCGTTGGGCAGGAGGCCCGACGCAGGTTGGTCAGGCAAGGAGTGCCTTTGATGCAAGTCGTTCCAAATACGATGGTTGCGACGCTTCGGCTCGTGCAGTCCGACGCGCCGGCTGCCTCGTGCGCCGCGCAGGAAGTGCCGAGCCCGCGCGCACTTGATGCCCATTTCGCTGCGGCCAATGCTGCGGAGGGCTGGCTCGTTCCCGCGCGAAACCGCCCTGTCGGCTACCTCTGGCGCCTTCACCGCGCGCCGTCGGACGCTGGCTCGCGGGTTGCTCCCTCCGCCCACCTTCCCACGGAAGGAGCGAGCGCATGAACTACGGCTTCTACCTTTCCACCGCCGGCGCGATCACCGGAATGCGTCGCCTCGACACTGTCGCGAACAACCTCGCGAACTCGACGACCGTGGGCTTCAAGGCCGACATCATGTCGCTCACCGCGCGCCTGCCCGAGAACCTCGAGCGCGGCGGCATCTACGCCGACACCAACGCTGCGCTCGATGCGCTCGGCGGCGGCACCCTCTTCGCGCCGAACCAGATCGACCTCTCGCAGGGCGCCCTGCGGCAGACGGCGAATCCCCTCGACGTCGCGCTCGAGGGCGACGGCTTCTTCGTGCTCGAATCGCCAGCGGCCCGGTCCGGCGCAGCCGGTTCCGCCGACCGGCTCCTCACCCGCGCGGGCAACCTCACGCGCGACACCCAGGGACGCCTGGTCCTCGCGACCAGCGGCACGCCCGTGCTCGGCATCGACGGCAGGCCCATCCTCCTGTCCGACGACCTCGCCAAGGTGCGCATCGACGTGCGCGGGAACGTCTTCCAGGGCGACGATGCGGTCGGCCAGCTGCAGGTCGTGCAACCCGCCGACACCGCGAACCTCCGCAAGGAGGGCCGTGATGCGCTGCGGCTCGTCGGAGGTCGGACGAAGCCCGCGCCCACCGACACGCTTGTCCGCCAGTTCAACCTCGAGGAAAGCACCGTCGACGCCGTCGCGGCGCTCGCCGAGCTCGTGAAGGTCTCGCGCGGCATCGAGTTCTCCACGCGCCTCATGCAGACACAGGACCAGATGACCGGGCGGCTGATCGACACGCTCGGACGCTTCAGCTGAAGCGAGAGGACACCACCATGAGCTACATCGCACTCAACACGGCGGCCACCGGACTCTCGGCGCTCTCGACCAGCCTCGACGTGACGGCCAACAACCTCGCCAACGCCAACACCACGGGCTTCAAGAGCTCGCGCGTGAACTTCGAGGACCTCTACTACCAGGAGCTCGCGCAGCCCGGCATCGCCAGCGGCGCCGCGACGCAGCGCCCGACCGGTCTCTACGTCGGCCTCGGCACGCGCGCCGCGGGCACGCAGCTCAACTTCGCGCAGGGCGCCACCGAGACCACCAACCAGCCGTTCGACCTCCTCATCGAGGGCGACGGCTTCTTCGAGGTCGAGTTGCCCGACGACGTGAGCGACGGACGCGGCTTCACGCGCGCGGGCAACTTCACGCTCAACGCCGAGGGCGAGCTGGTGATGGCGAACTCGCCCGGCTTCCGCGTGCGCGCCGACTTCACGATCCCGCAGGAGGCGACCGAGGTCTCGATCGGCACCGACGGCATCGTCAGCGCCATGATCCCCGGCTCCGCCCAGCCCACCGAGCTCGGGCAGCTCACGCTGCTCCGCTTCATCAATCCGGCCGGACTCGAGAGCCGCGGCAACAACATCTACACCGAGACCGAGGCGAGCGGCGAGCCGCTCGAGTCGAACCCCGGCGAGGAGGGCGCGGGCTTCATCCGCCAGGGCGCGCTCGAGGCCTCGAACGTCGATCCCGTGACCGAGCTCGTCACGCTCATCAAGACGCAGCGCGTGTTCGAGATGAACAGCCAGGTCATCCAGGCCGCGAACGAGACGCTCAAGAACATCTCGAACATCCGCGCCTTCTGAGCGCGCGCAATCCTGAGATACGCCATGACGATCGCACGCACCGCACTCCGCATCGCAGCCCTGCTCGCCGTCGCCGGCGCGGGCGCAGCCTCGGCCGACACCATCACGCTCCTGCCGTCGGTGCGCGTGGCGCCCGGCGCAGAGATCACGCTTGCCGATGTCGCCGAACTCGATGGCAGCGCCGCGCGTGCGCTCGGTGCGACCGTCGTCGGGCGCGGCGAGACGGGTGCCTTCGAGCTCGGTGCGGAGCGCATCCGCCAGCGCCTCGTGGTGGCGGGCGGCGACCTCAAGGTGCTTGAGCTCGTCGGCAACCGCACGGTGGTGCGGCCGCTGCGCGGCGCGACGGCGACGGATGCGGCCGAGGCCGCGAAGCCCACCTCCATGGAGCGCGCCGACGATGCCTCGCCGGTCGCGGCCGGCGGACTCCGCCTGATCGATCCCGCCGAGCACATCGGCCGCGGCGATGCCCTCGCGATCATCTGCGAGATGGTGGCGAACGCCTTCGGCGCCGACGCGCGCGACCTGCGGCTCGAGTGCAGCGAGGAGCAGCTTGCGAAGATCGCGCCCAAGCCTGGATTCCGCTACGAGGTCGCGCGCAAGTCGCTGCTGCGGACCTCGCGCGTGGAGCTCGAGGTCACCGCGCGCCACGCCGACGGCGACGAGTTCCGCACGCGCGTGTGCGTCACGCCACGGCTCGCACGCGATGTACTGGTCGCGCGCGCCGACGCCCGCCGCGGCGCCGCCTCGAACGACGACACGCTCGCCATCGAGCGCCGCATGCTCACGCTCGACGAGGCCGAGAAGGCCGCCGACCCCGCGTCGCGCGAGGGTGCGACGCTTGCGCGCAGCATCGCGCGCGGTGCCGTCGTCTCGCGCACCGACCTGGCGCGCGCCGCCGAGATCAAGCGCCGCGAGACCGTCACGGTTCGCCGCGAGATCGGAAGCATCGTCATCGAGCTCGAGGCCGTCGCCCTCGAGGATGGCGCCGTCGGCGATGTGATCGCCTTCGAACGCGTCGACGGCCGCAACCGCTCGCGCAACGCCCGTTCATTCACCGCGGAGGTCGTTGGACCCGGCCGCGCCGTCATCCGCTGATTTCCGACCGAAGGAACCACGCATGTCCGCCGCACTCCTCGTCACCGCCCTCTGCCTCGCCGCCGATGCTCCCGTCTCTTCGCCGCTGCCGCAGCCCGCGCGCGTGCTGCGCGACGACGAGCGCCCGCGCGAACGGTCGACCATGTCGGGCACGGCCGCGGCGCTCGCGGCCCAGTCGGCGGCAGCGCAGTCGAACGCGCGCGCCCAGGGCCCGCGCGGCAGCCTCTTCGAGGTCGAGGACATCGCGCCGCGCGAGTTCGCCATCCACGACCTCGTGACCATCGTCGTGAGCGAGTCGAGCAAGTCGAAGAGCTCCGCCGACGCCAAGGCCGACAAGGACTACGACATGAGCGCGGAGATCGGCGCCTTCATGACGCTCGATCCGACGAGCCTTGCGGGCGGTCCGGTGAACCTCGGCGCCGACAGCCTGCCTGCGTTCGACGTCTCGGGCAGCAAGGGCTTCAAGGGCAAGGGCAACTACTCGCGCAGCGATGACTTCACCGCGCGCGTCACCGCGGAAATCGTCGAGATCCGCCCGAACGGACTGCTCGTCCTCGAGGCGCGCCGCGAGATCGTCAACGACGGCGAGACGCAGACCATCCTGCTCTCCGGCATCTGCCGCCCCGAGGACATCGACGCGAACAACCAGGTCACCTCGCAGCGCATCGCCGACGCGGTGATCAAGAAGACCACCACGGGCCAACTGCGCGACACCGCCGAGAAGGGCGTGCTGGCGCGGATCATCGACTCGATCTTCGCGTTTTGAGCGGTCGCGGCTTGCGGCCGCTCCCTCTGGTGGAACGGCTGGTGTCGGCAGAGTCGCTCGTGAGATGTGTCAGCCTTCCAGCCACCTCGGGTGCCCGTCAGTCGCCCCCGAAGGGGGGACTGCGGAGCGGGTTGCTCGGGGAGTCGGCTTGCCGGCGTGGAGTCGAGGACGACATCGATCATCCACGTCGATCACTGCCATCGAAAGCTCACGTCCAACGTTCCGCAGTCTCCGTCGGCTTCGCCGCCGGGCGACTGACGGGCACCCGAGGGACATCGAAGGCTCATGTCGATCACTCCCTTCCCGCCTCAGCCCTCCGTGTCCTCCGTGTTCTCCGTGAGAGATCCGAGCCCATCCACCCGAGCCGACATCGATCTCGACTGGAGTGACTTGCTCAAGCCTTCCAACCACCTCGGGTGCCCGTCAGTCGCCCCCGAAGGGGAGACTGCGGAACGGGTTGCTCGAGGAGTCGGCTTGCCGGCGTGGGATCCAGGACGACATCCAGGATCCACGTCGATCACTCCATCGTGGCATCCGGAACGACATCGAAGTTCAACGTCGACGACGAAGCGGATTTCAGCCCGCCTCATCCTCCGAGCAACGCGCGCAACGCGGCGCCGGGATCATCCTGCCGCAGCAGCTGCTCGCCGACCATCGCGATGTGGATGCCGTGCGCACGAAGCCTGCGAAGGTCATCGGCCGTCTCGATGCCGCCCTCGGCGACGAGCACCGTCGTGTTCTCCAGCATCTCGGCCAGCCGCATGCAATGCTCGATCGATGTGCGCATCGTGCGCAGGTCGCGGTTGTTGATGCCGAGCAGCGAGTAGCTCGCGTGCGGAAAGCCGACGATGTTCACCACGCGCAGCAGGTGATCGACGTCGTGCACCTCGAGCAGCGTGGTCATGCCGAGCTCGGTCGCAAGGATCTGGAAGTCGATGATGTCGCGCTCGGGCAGCGCCTCGGCGACGAGGAGGATCGCATCGGCGCCGGCCGCGCGTGATTCCCACACCTGGTAGAGGTCGACGAGGAGATCCTTGCGGAGGACGGGAAGCTTGACCGCATCGCGGATCTGGTGGATGTGCTCGAGCCGTCCGCCGAAGTCGTGGGCATCGGTCGCGCAGGCGAGGGCGCTCGCTCCGCTTGCGGCAAAGGCGCGGGCGAGCGCGACGGGGTCGAACTCGGCGCGGACGGCGCCCGCCGCCGGACTCGGCCGCATGATCTCCGCGATGACATGGGACGCGTCGGCGTGCCGGCGATCGACGCAGGCGCGGAAGAAGTTCCGCGGTCGGCCGAGCTCGGAGATCTGCTCCTTCAGCTGCTCGACGGGCACGGCAACGCGCGCGAGGGCGACCTCCTGCTGCTTCCGTGCGACGATGTCCTTGAGGCGCGAGTGCATGGATTCGTCCGCGCGGGTACTGTCCGTCCGCGCGAGGCCGCACTTTGGCCACGCCACGGAATCAATGCAAGCCTCACCGCTCCCCACCATCGACGTTTCCGCCGTTCTTCTTCAATCGAACGACGCGGCGGCGCCGGACACGCTCGTGGTTGGCGCCGTGCTCGCCCTCGCGGCGATCGCTGCGGCGCTCATCGCGGCGTGCGGATGGTGGCGCATCCCAAGCGCCGTCCTCGGCCGCAGGCCCGCCGATCCCGTCATCTATCTCCTCGCTGCATCCGTCGTGTACCTCGCGGGAAGCCTCGGGATCCTCGCGTCGCAGGCATCCGACGACCCTGCATACGCGCGTCTCTCGGTGGCCGTGCTCGGGAACCTCATGCAGTGCGCGCTCGCCGCGGCGTTCATGCTGCACCTCACGAGGCCTGCGGAAACGCCGGCGCGGCCGCTGCGGTCCGCCGTGATCGCGGGAGTCGCGGGCTTCCTGCTCCTGACACCGCTCACGATGGCGACCTCGGTCGCCCTCAACGAGCTCCTCGTGCTGCTCGGGCTCCCGCGCGCGCCCAAGGCCTCGCACGCGACGCTCGCGCTCCTCGTCGAGCGGCGCGATCCCCTGCTCACATCGCTCACGCTCGCGCATGTGGCGCTGCTCGTGCCGCTGGCGGAGGAGCTTCTCTGGCGCGGCATGGTGCAGCCTGCGCTCCGCGCACTCTCGGGACCGTGGGCGGCCATCGGCGCCACGACGACGCTCTTCGTCCTCATCCACTGGAGCGCGATCGCACCCGAAGGCCGCGCGGCGGGGCTTGGCATGATCGCGGTCCTTGCGGTCGGGCTCGGCGTGCTGCGCGAGCGCACGGGCTCGGTCACGGCGCCCGTGCTGCTGCACGCGCTCTTCAACGCCGCGAACGTGGCGATTGCGCTCAGCGAAAAACCCGTATCTTCCACGCCATGAGCGCGATGGACCTCCTGCACGGCAAGCCCCGCATCCTCACCGGCGACACGCCGACGGGATCGCTGCACCTCGGCCACTGGGTGGGCAGCGTGAAGCGCCGCGTGGAGCTGCAGCACTCGCACGACTGCTACTTCATCATCGCCAACATGCACGCGTACACCACGCGGCTTGCGAAGAGCGACGAGATCCGCCGCGACTCGATCGCGATCGTGCGCGACTACCTGGCGATGGGCATCGATCCCGAGAAGACCACGATCTTCCTGCAGAGCGAGGTGCCCGCGATCGCGGAGCTCACCTTCCTGTTCGCGATGCTGCTCCCCTTCAACCGCGTGATGCGCAATCCCACGCTCAAGACCGAGATCGAGGTCAAGGGCCTCGGCGAGTCGTACTCGTTCGGCTTCCCGCTCTACGCCGTCGGCCAGACCGCGGACATCCTGGCGTTCCGTCCCGTGAGCGTGCCCGTGGGCGAGGACCAGGTGCCGCACCTCGAGCTCACGCGCGAGGTGGCGCGGCGCTTCAACCAGATCTTCTGCGGCGTCGACGAGCAGGCCGAGGACGAGGACCATGTGAAGCTCGGCGGCGTGTTTCCCATCCCGCGCGCCGACGTGGGCGTGGTCGGGCGCCTCGCGGGCATCGACGGCGTCAACAAGATGTCGAAGTCGCTCAACAACGCCATCTTCATCAGCGACCCCGCGAAGGAGGTCGAGAAGAAGGTGAAGAAGATCTTCACGGGCCGCCAGAGCCCGACCGAGCCGGGCGACATCGGCAACGTGCTGTTCCAGTACGTGCGCACGTTCATCGCCGACCAGGCGCGCGTGCAGGAGCTCGAGCAGAAGTACGCCGCGGGCGACAACATCGGCGACGGCCACGTCAAGCTCGAGGTCGCGGCGGCGATCAACACGCTGCTCGAGCCGATGCGCGAGCGCCGCGCCAGGTACGAGGGCCGCGACGATCTCGTGCTCGAGATCCTCAAGGCCGGCTGCGAGCGCGCGAACAAGCTGGCGGAGGCCACGCTCGAGCGCGTCAAGGAGCGCGCCAACCTGGTGTCGTGGCCTCGGCGCGTGTCGTACATGTGACCGCGAGGCGAGCGTGCCTCTGGCGCGCCGTCACGACTCCGAGGCGACGAGAAAGAAGCGGCCGACCAGCGCGTCGAAGCGCGTGCCCTCGCGCTCGAACGTGAGGCGGCCTTCCATCGTGCCCCAGGACGTGGCGAGCGGACAGAAGCTCGAGTACTCGAAGCTGTCGCCGGGGCCGAGGTCCGGATGCTGCCCGACCACGCCGGGGCCTTCGACGATGCGCTCCTCGCCCTCGGCGTCGATGATGCGCCAGTGCCGCGTCGCAAGGCGGATCCGCGCCGCGCCCTCGTTGCGGATGACGATCGAGTAGCTGAAGAGGAACCGCCGGTCGTCGAGCGACGACTGCAGCGGCATGAACTCGGGACGCACGGTCACGCGCACGCCGTCGGTGACGGTGTCGGAGCCGTGTCGCGAAATCTGCTGCGCCGCGGAGTTCATGGGGTCAGCATAGACGCTGCGCGCCCATGCTTGGAATCGCTACGATCCTTCGCGCAGATGTTGCAGTTGCCGCAAGACCCAGTCGTTGCCGTCATCGGGGCCACCGGAGCCGTCGGACGCGAGATGATCGCCATCCTCGAGTCCCGCGGTTTTCCCGCGCGGACGCTGCGGCTCTTCGCCTCGCCGCGCTCGCGAGGCACGCGCGTGCCGTTCCGCGGCTCGACGATCGAGATCGAGTCGCTCGACCACGGCGCCATGGC
>JBIIRG010000147.1:0-7817 GCA_044341665.1 Phycisphaerales bacterium
GCGACGGAGCTCGGCGCGGCTGAGGCGCTTCTGGTCGATCAGGTGCGACAGCAACGGTGCGATCGATCCGCCGGTCAGGCGGTCGACGAGCGATTCGAGTTGTGACCCCGCATAATCCTCACGCGAGATGCATGCCGAGAACGCGTTCGCGGGCCCGGCCTTCTCGCGCCTCACAAGTTGCTTGTCCTCGAGGCGCTGAAGCAGGCGCTGCACGGTTCCGTGCTGCGAGCGGTCGGACTCACCGTACAGTTTGTCTTGGATCTGCCGCGCCGTCAGGCTGCCGTGGTCCCAAAGCAGTTCCATGACGGAAAGCTCGGCATTGGCGAGTGGTGAGGTGGACATCACAGGGCCTCCTAGGATCGTCGAAGTCAAACTACGACAATTCGTCGTGCACACTACGACCAACTGTCGTAGACGTCAAGCCCGATCGCCCAACGCCCTCGCAAGTGACGCGTTGCCTCGATCCACAGTTGCGAGATCTGTACACGCACGGCATCACGAGCTGCCCTCCGGAAAGTGGCTCATGACGGACTGTTCCGATCGGGCACCCGCTTTCAGGTAGCGAAAGAAACGGCCTTCACCCCCTCTGGCGCAGTCAGAACGCCATCGAAAGTTCGAAGCCGTTTCGATCAGGAAGTTCGAAAGCGAAAGAAGGCCCGCCTCGAAGTCAAGGCGGGCCTTTTCGTCGACGAGAGAGCTGTGCCGGGAGAACTACGTGGAGCGTCGTGGCGGCGGTTTCGCGCTCCCATGTTTGTGCCGGCGGTCGGGCTCGACCTTTCCGCGGTGATCGCAGATCTCGGCGTCGTGACGGTCGACATTGCGCTCGCCTCGCGGCAGCCACTCGGCAACCTCTTGGTCAGAGCGTCAGTGCTCGCCGACAGGGTGCTCCGCACGGGCGACACCGTCACCATGGGTCCACGATCGCGACGGTCGAGCGCATCGGCATCCACTCGACGTAGCGCCGCACGCCCTACCGGACGCTGCTTGTCGTCCCACAGGCGATCTCGCGCATCGAGAAGCTGAGCGCACGCGACGGCTTCCACCGCTCCTGCATGCTCGGCCTGTGCTACGAAACCACGTCCGCCCAGTTGCGCGCGATCGTCGCGGCCGCGCGCGCATCTGTCGGCCGATTCGATAGTCGACGCGGCATCGGCCTGCGTCCACTTCCTCACCCTCGGCGTGCTCGCGGGCACACTCGCAGCGCGACCGAGAGCGTGGTGATCGGTTCGGCGGACGCTGCCATGATCAGGTGATGCGCATCGCGCCCATCGTGTTCAGTGCGCCGCCGCGGGGGGCTTGTCTGCATTCGGCAACTTAAGCCCGAGCAGATGGTGGGGAAGCGTCGTGATCATGTAGAACGCGATGCTCGCGGTGGCGATCGCACCTGCGTGGAATCCACCGAGCAGCCAGCAGAGGGGCGCGAGGCAGAGTGCCGTGGGCCACATCAGCGGCATGCTCAGCCGATGCACTCTTAGCACGCGCCGCGCAAATCCAGGCTCATGGCCGCGATCCGTCCGTTCGGGATCGACGATCGCTGAGGTGCAGGCCAGCCGCCGCGTGTGTCGGTAGGCGTGCACGCCGATGAAGTAGCAGCCTATGGTGAAGAGGGGATCGGCCAGCGCGGCGACGGTGGCGACCATCGCATGCTCGGCGAGGTCGCGCGCGGCGTCGCGCGCGTGGCCACGGCGTGCGCGTGCGACGGCGCTTGCCAGCGCCAGCGCGACGCCCGCCGCGACACCCACGCGAGCGAGCTGCTGGAGCACACTGAGGCTCGGCTGCCAGGCAGTCGACGCAAGCGGCGACAGCGCCTCGCCGATCTGGCTGAACGGCGCCCATGCGTCGGCGGGGTGCACCGCGAATGCCGTCGCAAGAAGCAGAAGCCCGCGTCCGAGCGCAAGTCCCCAGCGCGCGAGCGGACCCTCGTGATCGGCTTGAAGCGCGGTCGCGTCGGCCATGCCGAAGTGAAACATCGTGAGAAGAAGAAAGAGGAGCGCTGCGGCTCCGGGCTGCCAGACGATTCCACCGAGGCTCAACCCCATGAGCGCGAGGTAGCCGCTGAAGCCGAGGAGGCGCGCGAGGAAACCACGCCGCCCCGAGATTCTCGCGGCCACCGCCCAGTCGGCGGCGCCATGCGGCATGCCGAAGAAGACGAGCGCCACCAGGAACGGCCACGGTGCAGCACGGGCGGTGAGCGACGGATCCAGCGCGCCGAGCACGAGTGCCGCCGCGAGCACCCCCCAAGGAAGCGCGCGCGGGCCAAAAACAACGCTCCCCGCACCCGCTGCCGGCGGCGACACCTCGAGGGGTGTCGCGCGCACGGCGGCGGATGTCGGGGAAGCGTTCACGACAGGGGAACTCCTCTGTTACGCGTGGGCAGGCTGGGACTTCGAATCCTGAAGACCCTTCACGCCCTGGTAGCAGACGAGGCCGAAGAACACCTTGTTGATGACGTCGGCGATGTTGTAGCAGATCTCGCGCCAGCTCTCACCACCCTCGCCGGCGAGCGCCATGAGGAAGCCCACCGGGTAGATGGTCCAACCGACCAGCACGAAGAGACGAAGCGTCTTGAGGCTCTGCTGGATGCTCTCAGGAGCGCTGGCCATCGCGTTGGTCGCCTTCGTGTAGAGGATGAAGACGATGTAGAACCACGCGAGGCAGCTGATGATGTACCAAGTCCACCACTGCGAGCCGCCAGTCGGGCTTTCCTCGGCGACCCATGCCGTGACCAGCATCACGAGCGATGCGCCAACGAGCGCGCGGAAGAGACCTGCGCCCTTCTTGCCCTGATTGAGGAGCAGCGGAATCTCAAGTACCAGCAGCGGCACGGTGATGAGCCAGTCAATGTAGCGATACGCGGTCGGGAACTGCGTGATCGTGGCGCCGGCGATCCGCTGACCCTTGTCGTCGAAGAGGCCAGCGACGCCCTCGAGATAGATGCCGCTCATGCGCCAGTAGTGGAACGCGGCGACGGCACAGATGATTCCCGCAACGGTCATGACAGTCTGGTACTGCGTCGCGACGGTCCTCCGCTGCAGCCAGAAGTAGAACATGCCGGCGCCCATGGCCACCGTGGAAAGCCAGAAGAGGTACATCGTGACCCCTTCAATCGAAAGCCCTGCATTGAGGGCACGCATCGTCGTAGACATGTCAGCGAGTAGTGTCGTCACCGAAGATCTCCTAAAGCCCAATACGAACGAGACCCACCGCGGGCCGGCTCGATGGGAGGATGAAAACGGGCGCGTAACTTGTCCGTTCTCGGACAAGTTAGCCGTACGGAACGGGCTGGATTCGTTGACACCGAGGATTGTGAAGGATTTCTTGAGGGCGGCTCGGCTACGCAGGCCGGGGAGGCGGGCGACTCCCCGCGTGCATTGGGCCAAAGTCGAGCCCCACGCAGCTTCGCCCGATCGGCCTTGAACAGGGCCGACCGTTTGGCTGACCGGCTGATGCTGAGATCCGGCATGGCATTGTTTCAGGGGAGCAGTCCGGACCCGCTCCGCGGAAACGGGAGAACTGTCCGTCCGATGCGCCTCTCAAGGGAATTGCCGCACGGGAAGCAAGACATGGCCCCGGGCTCGTCGCGAGCTCACGCCGCGGTCCTAGCTGCAAGGAACCGCAGACTCACCCGCTCCGCCAGGTGGATGTCCCCCGCTCTCGAATCGGCGGTCGGTGATGATCGATCGTCCGCATGGGAAGCACGCGCGGGTCGACCCTCACATCTTCTGAATCCGCGGGCTCGATTCCAACGACACCGTCCGCGGCGCCCCGCCCTAGGGCGCCAGCACATCGAGAGCACCCAAGCGAACCACCGCCCATGAACACGCTGGCCTAAGCAACCGCAGGTCTCTCTGCCCTCATCGGCCTTGCCACGGCAGCAGAAGGGTTGACCATGCACGTCGTCGCCGGGAGCGCCGCGGTCGCCTCTGAGGATGCGCACGCGAAGTTCGAGGGAAGCCGCGCCGGGGAGGAGCGGGAGTTCGAGCTCGCGCCTGGCGTGAGCATGAAGTTCTGCTGGTGCCCGGCGGGTGAGTTCGTGATGGGGAGCCCGAAGTCCGAGGAAGGCAGGGACAGTCGCGACGAAGACCAGGCGAAGGTCACGCTGACCAAGGGCTTCTGGATCGCCAAGACCGAGTTGACCCAGGCGCAGTGGGAGGCCGTGATGGGAAGCAACCCGGCCTTTCAGAAGGGCGCCGATCGCCCCGTCGTGGCCGTCAGTTGGAACGACGCGCAGAGGTTCATGGAGACGATCAACGCCACGATCGGCAGCGCCGATGGTGGCAGGATGTCCTTGCCGACCGAAGCGCAGTACGAGTACGCGGCGCGCGCGGGCGAGGCAGGGATGTATCCGGGTGGCAGCCTCGATGAAGTGGCGTGGCACGCTGGCAACAGCCAGAAGACGCAGCCGGTCGGCACCAAGAAGGTGATTGCCTGGGGCCTCCACGACATGAGCGGGAACGCCTGAGAGTGGGTCCTGGATTGCTACTACCCGGAGTTGACGGGCGGAACCGATCCGATTGCGCCTGAATGGGGCGTCAATCGAGTGGTCCGAGGCGGCTGCTGGCTCAAGGATGCCGCCGAATCCCGCTTGGCGACCCGCAGCTTCCGTGCGCAGATGGCGAGCCAGTGCAACAGCATCGGGGTCCGGATTGTCCGCAACAGCGTGCCGGTTGGTGTGACCACGGCACCCGTCATCGACCCCGAGATCAAGGGTAGCAACGTTGCGAAGGTCATCTACCAGGGCTCTGGCATCGAGCAGGAGTTCGTGCAGACCGGCCCGAAGAGCTGGACGACCGGTGGGATCGCCTACGCCGAGGTCAGCCGCGACGAGTTCAGCGTCTACCTCCAGCAGGCCGATGCGGAGGACGAGCGGGCGCAGATCGACCTCTTCTACAAGAAGGTCTCGTTTCGCGGCAAGGGGCCGAAAGTGGTCCACGCGATCCTGAGCGCGTCGAAGTGAGTTGTCGACGCTGGGGAGGCGTCGCACGAGACACCGACCAGCAAGCACTGCACGGAAGCTCGAATCCACACGGGCGGCGGAGATCAAGCATCTAGCCCCGAATGGTCCGACAGATTTGTCGATCCGCTGATGCGGGCCTGCACTGCTCAGCCCCCAATGCCCTGCCACCGCTCCTTCGGCCCCTGCTTCTCCATCCACGTGCGCTCGGGCGGAATTCGCCGATAGCCGAACTTCTCGTAGAGCCCCTCTGCGTCGCGCGTGGCGAGGCACCAGCGGCGCACGGTCTGCAGCGACGGATGCCGTTCGAGTTCCTCGATCAAGCGGCGCGAGAGGCCCTGTCCGCGCCAAGGCTCGAGGACGACGACATCGCAGAGCCACGCAAAGGTCGCGCGGTCGGTGACGACGCGCGCGATGCCGATGGTCGCTCCCGTCGACTCGTCGATCGCCACGGCGGTGATGCTGTTGCGCAGCGCCTCGGCGACGACCTCGCGGCGGATGTTGGGTGACCAGTAGGTGCCTGCGACGATGCGGTGGATCGCTTCGAGGTCGTGGTGCGCGGGGTCGGATGAGATTGTGATGGGCATGTCGTTCGCTCCTCGCGCAGGCCGCCTCATGCCGAGCCGATGATCGCGTCGACCTCGATCTCGATCTTCATGCGCGGGTCGGCGAGCCCCGCTTCGATCATCGTCGCAGCGGGACGGATCTCGCCGAAGGCTGCGCGCAGCGCGGGCCAGGTCGCGCTGAAATCCGCCGCATTCGGAAGGATGTAGCGCACGCGCACGACATCGCGCATCGACGCGCCCGCGTCGCGCAGCGCGGCCTCGATGTTGCGGAGGCACTGCTCGGTCTGCGTGGCGACGGAGTCGCTGATCGTCATGGTTGCGTAGTCGAATCCCGTGGTGCCCGAGACGAACACCTGGTTCCCGCAGACGACGGCGCGCGAGTAGCCGATGTCACGCTCGAACGAGGAACCGGAGGAGATGAGGCGGCGAGGCATGGGGGCACGATAGCC
Organism: Phycisphaerales bacterium; assembly: GCA_044341665.1. Classification (GTDB taxonomy): domain Bacteria; phylum Planctomycetota; class Phycisphaerae; order Phycisphaerales; family SM1A02; genus QWPT01. Next base: position 5,970 of record JBIIRG010000147.1, read on the forward strand.
CAGACCTGAGCCCCCGAGGACCGGTCGCACGAGCTGCGCTTCTTGCCCGTGAGGGTGGATCGCGTCGCGGGCGGGCGCCTCTCGGGGAGCCGTGGAGCGCCGACGCTCGAGAACCGCGAAGATTGCGTTGTCGGGCGCACGCCTGAGCCCGCGTCGGCCGCCGTGCGTGCTACCGTCGACCTCATGGAATGGACCACACACTTCTTCAGCGGCGGCCGGGAGCATGCGTTGCCCGGCATCGTGACGGACGCCACGACACTCGGCAGATTGGACGTCGCAGCCGCGCGTGTGAACCGCATCCAGTGGACGGCGCAGAGCGACGCGGACATCTCCGAGGTCGCGGCGCCGGACCTCGTCGAGTTCCTCGAGGTTTGCGCGCGCGAGCTTCGGATGTGCGCCGTACCGGGCGGGCCGTGGTCGGCCATGCTGCTGACCGTGGCGCAGGAATCGGGGAGCATCGGGGCGTTTCTCGTCGATGCGTCGGACCGGCTCGCGCGGTCCGGCGCGCTCGCGATGATCTCGCTGGCGCAGCTCGAGGCGGCCGCGTGGGAACTGCCGGCGCCGGACGAGGATCCCGATGGGTTCGAGTCGGGCAGCCAGGCGCTGCAGGCGCGCGTGCGGGAGGCGCTCCTGCGCGCGGCGGGGACGGAACCGGCGCGCGCTGCGATCGGCGCGTTTCGCGCCGAGACGGGGCTGCCGATCCTGCTGGATCCCCTCGGCGAGACCGATTTTGCCGACTTCGTTCCGCTGATCGCTGATTGAGGAGGGACGCATGGGGTCGACGCGCGCATTGATCGATGGCGGCTTCCCTCGTGCCGGGCGGATCGTCGTGATCGCCTGGATGGTCGTGATGCCCTTCGCGCAGATGGGGTGTTTCGGCAAGCACCGCGGACCATGGCGCGAGGCGTCCGCGCAGGATGTCGAGGTGCTGCGCGAGCACTATCACGTCGATGTCGGCGACCGCACGGTGCTTCGACGCGACGTGTCGGTCTGGTTCATCGGACCAGCCTCGGGCTACCCCGAGTGGGCGGTGCGCGACGCGGACGGGGTCGTGACGGTGGTTGCGCCGAGGGACGCGGCTGGTCGATAGCCGCCGGAGCCAGTGTCCAGAAACCGTGCTTTCGCGCTGGAGATTCTCGGATAGCCTCTCCGTCGTTCCGAGAGATCGCTCACTGTGATGTTGCGGCCGTCGAACCGAGGAAATGGAGCAATGCAGCGCCTGAATCGCCGTTCGCAGCCCGTGCGTCGCCAGTGTGAGACACCCTCCCGATGATCTCGTCAACGCTGACCATTGCCCTGCTCTCGACGATGGCCACTGTCGTGGTGGCCCACGACACGGAGAATCCGCCGCCACCACGAGCACAGCCGGCTCCGATCCGCAGCGACTCGAGCCCACTCGCCCCGCCATCGCCCCGCGATGCGCGCGCGCTCGGAGTCGGCTCGTATGTGCCGGATGTGCGAGGGACGGGCCTTGATGGCCAGGAGCGCGGCTGGCGCGCGGCCCGCGGCGAGAAGCTCACCGTCGTTGCGCTCACCAGCGTGACCTGTCCGCTGTGCAGGAAGTTCGGTCCGTCGCTCGCGCGGATCGAGGATGGGTACCGCGATCGCGGCGTGCGATTCGTGTTCGTGAATGTGAGCGGAACCGATCCGATGGCAGAGATGCAGAGGCAATCCTCCGACCTCGGATTCGACGGCCTTTACCTCCAGGATGCCGGTGGCCGCATCGCGTCGGCGATGCGCGCGCAGACGACGACCGAGGTCTTCGTGATCGACGCGGGCAACACGCTGGTCTATCGCGGCGCGGTGAGCGACCAGTACGGCGTGGACTTCACGCGCGAGGCTCCGCGC
>JBIIRG010000019.1:0-22728 GCA_044341665.1 Phycisphaerales bacterium
GCCGCACTCCTGCGCGCAGGCGAGAACGAGCTCTGCGTGTTCGAGCCCGACGGCGTGATGCCCGAGTGCACGCTTGCCCGCCGGGCGAGCGGAACCTGAGCGAACGCGGTCCGTGCTACAGCGCGCTCGGATGCCAGACCGTCTTGATCTCGACGAACGGCGCGATCGCAAACGGCGAGTGCCAGAACGCGTCGTCGTCAAGACCGGGTGCATCGCGGAAGAGGCACACGCGCTTGAGGTTCTCCGCAGCGCCGAGCTCGAGCGCCTTCGCGTCGGCATCGCCGAGCATCGCGCCGCAGACGGCGGCGATGTCGCGGTGCGACGCGATCCATGGCGCGAGTTCTGCGCGCACGCCCGTGAGGATGTTCACGACGCCCGCGGGCACGTCGCTCGTCGCGAGCGCCTCGCCGAGTGCAACGGCGAGCGGTGCGTTCGTCATGGGCGCGATCACGATGGCGGCGTTCCCCGCCGCGATCACGGGCAGGATCAGCGACAGCATCGCCAGCAGCGGCTGCTCGTCGGGCACGACCACGGCGACCGTGCCCGTCGCCTCGGGCATCGAGAACACGAAGTACGGACCCGCGACCGGCTGCTTCCCACCGAGCACCGACGCGATCTTGTCGGTCCAGCCCGCGAAGCACACGCAGCGGTCGACCGCATGGTCGACTTCGCGCGCGGCGGCGGCCTTCGAGCGGCCCTCGATGGTGCAGATGAGCGAGATGAACTCGGCGCGGCGCGCCTCGAGCATCTCGGCGATGCGGTAGAGCACCTGGCCCCGGTTGTACGCGGTCGCGGCGGCCCACTTCGCCTGCGCGGCATTGGCGGCCTCGACTGCGTCGCGCAGGTCCTTGCGGCTCGCGTGCGAGGCGTGTGCGACCACGCGCTTCCTCGCGTCCTTGACGGGAATCGTGCGGCCGCTCTCGCTGCGCGGGAACGCGCCGTTCACATACAGCTTGAGCGTCTTCGCGACCTCGATGCGCGCCGCCGTCATCGTCCACCTCCGAGCTTCACGTACGCCGACAGTCCCTGTCGCCCGCCCTCGCGGCCAAAGCCCGATTCGCGGTAGCCGCCGAACGGCGCGCTCGCGTCGAAGCGGTTGAAGGTGTTGAGCCACACGACGCCCGCGCCGAGGCGGTTCGACATCTCGAGCGCGCGCGCGGCCTTCTCGGTCCACACGCCGGCGCTCAGGCCGTAGGTCGTGTTGTTCGCGCGCTGCACGGCCTCATCGGGCGTGCGGAAGGTCATCACGCTGAGCACGGGGCCGAAGATCTCCTCGCGCGCGATCGTGTGCGCAGGCTGCACGCCCGTGAAGATCGTGGGCCTGCACCAGAAGCCCTTCTTGGGCAGCGCGCACGAGACCTCGAGCTTCTGCGCGCCTTCGTCGCTGCCGGCCTTCAGGTAGCGGCCGATCGTCTCGAGCTGCGCCTTCGAGTTGATGGCGCCGACGTCGGTGTTCTTGTCGAGCGGGTCGCCCACGCGCAGCTGCTGCATGCGGCGCTCGAGGCGCGCGACGAAGTCGTCGTGGATCGACTCCTCGACGAACAGCCGCGATCCTGCGCAGCAGACATGGCCCTGGTTGAACCAGATGCCGCTCACGACGCCCTCGACCGCCTGGTCGAGCGCCGCGTCGGCGAACACGATGTTGGGGCTCTTGCCGCCGAGCTCGAGCGTGAGCTTCACGCCCGTGCCGGCGACCGCCTTCGCGATTGCCTTGCCGACCTCGGTCGAGCCGGTGAAGGCGATCTTGTCGACGCCGTTCTTCGCGCCTGCGAGCGCGGTGATCGCACGGCCTGCGTCGGGTCCGCCGGTCACGATGTTCACGACGCCGTCGGGAAGCCCGCACTCCTGCAGGATCTCGGCGAGCATGAGCGCGGTGAGCGGCGTCGTCTCGGCGGGCTTGAGCACGCAGGTGTTGCCGCAGGCGAGCGCGGGCGCGAGCTTCCACGCGGCCATCATCAGCGGGAAGTTCCACGGGATGATCTGTCCGCACACGCCGACCGGCCGCGGCTGCGCGCCGGCGAACGCGTACGACAGCTTGTCGCACCAGCCCGCGTGATGGAAGAAGTGCTGCACGACGAGCGGCAGGTCCTCGTCGCGCGACTCCTTGATCGGCTTGCCGCCGTTCATCGACTCGAGCACCGCGAGCTCGCGCGAGCGCTCCTGGATGCGGCGCGCGATGCGGAAGAGAAGCTTCGCGCGCTCGGCGGGCTTCGTCTTCGACCACTTGGGAAAGGCCTTGCGCGCCGCCGCGACCGCACGCGCGACATCCTCCGCGCCGCCGTCAGCGATCTCGGCGATCGGCTCCTCGGTGGCGGGGTTGATGGTCTTGAAGCTCCTTCCCGCTTTGGGCGCCACGAAGGAGCCGCCGATGAACAGTCCGTAACTCGGCTTGAGGACGGGCCGCACGCTCTCGGGGGCGGGCGCGTAGGCGAAGGGCGTCGGATTCACACGGTCGATCTTACAAGCGCGAATCCCATCCCGCGGTCGCATCGAAACACGCCGCATGATCCGAACCCTGCTTGCCCTCGCGCTTCTGCCGCTGACCGCCGCGTGTGTCTCCTACGAGACGGATCCGAGCAAGATTCCCGATCCCGTGAAGCCGTCACCGGTCGACTCGACCTCCGCATCCTCGATCTCGGCATCCTCGACCTCCGCATCCTCGCCCGGGGCTGTGTCGCGCGACGGTGCGCCGGGGCAGGGTGGCGCCGCCGGCGAGCCCCTCATGACCGCGCTGCCCGGGCACACGGGGCGCGCCTCGGAGCCGGGTGCCGAAGCACCCAACGCCGTGCGGACGCCCGAGCTCGTGAAGCGCGTCGGCGGCGACCTCGAGGCGCGTATCGAGATCCGAGACGGCGAGTTCCGCTACGGACCCTCGCGCATCGAGAGCCCGCTGCCCGCCGGCTACCCCGAGCCGACCCCGCCTGGGTCGATCGACATCAAGCGCTATCCCAGCGTGCGCCGCGCCGAGTACGTCTCGGAGGGTTCGCCCGGCATCGGCATGAACATGGGCTTCTTTCCCCTGTTCAACCACATCAAGCGCAACGACATCGCCATGACCAGCCCGGTCGAGATGGACTACCGCGACATGTTCGACCCCGCGACCGGCAAGCAGGCCGCCAAGGACTCGATGTCGTGGACCATGAGCTTCCTCTACCGCACGCCCGAGCTCGCCCCGCCAGGCGCCGACAAGAAGGACCGCAAGGTGCTCGTCACCGACCGCCCCGAGATGGAGGTGCTGGCGATCGGCATGAACGGTCCGTACGGGACAGGCATCGTCGAGAAGGGCCTGACCATGCTGCACGACTGGCTGCGCGAGCACCCTGAGTACGAGATCGCGGGCGAGCCGCGCGCCTTCCACTACAACGGGCCGTACATCGCCAACCGCATCAAGTGGTCGGAAGTGCAGCTGCCCATCCGCAAGAAGTCGTGATTTCTGGCGCGGCAGAGCGACGCGACTGAACCCGAACGGCGGATTCTCCGACACAATCGGGGCATGTCCGCCTCATCGTCCGTCCCAGCATCCACCTCTCGGATCATCTGCGCCCTCGACATCGGCGGCACCAACGCCAAGGTCCGTTGCCCGCATTGGGATGAGAAGCGCGCCGCGCCGTCGGGGCCGCTCTACACGCCCCAGCAGCTCGCCGTGGACCTGCCCAAGCTGCTCGCGGGCGAGCGGGTCGACGCCATCACGATCGGGCTGCCGACGCCGATCAAGAACGGCCGGCCGCTGCGGGACCCCGTGAACCTCGGCCCAGGCTGGAAGGACTTCGACTACCGCGCCGCGCTCGGCGTGCCCGTCAAGATCCTCAACGACGCGGCCATGCAGGCGATCGGCAGCCACCGTGCTGCCGGACTCACCAACGAGCGCATGCTCTTTCTCGGGCTCGGCACGGGCCTCGGTACCTGCATGATCGCCGGCCGCATCGTGCTGCCCATGGAGCTCGCGCACCTGCCGTTCAGGAAGGGCCGCAGCTTCGAGGACTACGTGGGCATCCGCGGTCGCGAGCGCAACGGCACCCGCAAGTGGCGCGGCCACGTGGCCGAGACCGTACGCCTTCTGCGCGCGGCGGTCCTGCCCGACGTGATCGTGCTCGGCGGCGGCAATTCGAAGGCGCTTCGCGAGGTGCCCGAAGGCTGCATCCTGGGCGCGAACTCCAACGCGTTCCTCGGTGGATACGCGGTGTGGGAGCCCGAATGGGCCTCCGCCGCGACGGAGCTCTGAGTGAGGGTCTCGCGCGGCCTACTTGGCCGCTGCGACCGGCGCCATCGACTCGAGCTGCTTGAGCACGTACGTCATGTACTTGCGCTTGGCGGGCTCGAGCTCGAGGCAGTTGAGGACGAGGTCGCTCAGCCGCTCGGGAATCTGCGCATTCCACTGCGTGAGCGGCGTTGCCTCGCCGAGCATCGACTCGGGAAGCTGGAAGTCCTTGGGGTACTTGCGCTGCACGGTCTGCGGCGCAAACTTGCCGCGCAGCAGGCGATACATCGTGGCGCCGAAGTTGAAGACGTCGGTCTGGGCCGTGATCTGCTCGATGAGCGGCTGCTCGGGCGCGACGTAGCCTGCGGTACCCGACATGCGCGGCTTGGTGGAGCCGATCTTCCATGCCTGTCCGAGGTCAATGACCTTGGTGTGCTTCTCATCCCAGAGCACGTTGTTCGGCTTCATGTCGGCGTGGGCGTAGCCCTTGTCGTGGATGTGCACGAGCGCGCTGGCGACATCGCGGAAGATGCCGATCCACTCGGGAATCGAGAAGCGCAGCTCGCCCTTCTGGAGCATGTCCTCGAGGCTCGGGGCGTCGATCATCTCCATCACCAGCCCGAGGTCCTTGCCCGGCTTCTTGAGGAAGCCAAAGCCGCCGTCGCCGCGCATGTCGACGATGTCGCGGATGTTCGGGTGCTTGAGCTTGCGACCGACCTCCCACTCCATGCGGAGCTGCTCGAGGTAACGGTCCTCCTTGTCACCCTCGGAGATCACATGCTTGAGCGCGTACTGCACGTGGCTCTTGCCGTCGTCGACGAGGTAGACCACGCTGAAGGCGCCGTCGCCAAGCCACTTGCGGATGCGGTATCCGTGCAGGACCTCGCCAGGGCTCTTGCGGTTGCGCTTTGCCGCCGGGATCGCCTCACTCATGCGACCACCTCACGGGATGCGCCGTACCGGATGCTCTCCGGTCCGCCTCCGTGCGGATGCGCGCCGCACTCGAAAGTCCGACCGAGGCGCGAGGGAAGACAAGCACACAACTCCAACATCGACAGGAACACCGCTTGTGACGAGGCTCGCTGGGAGAAATGCAATGAGTGCCGAGCGGACGCGCGGCGGATTGCGAACCTCGAGGGAGAGAAGATACGCGAAAGACCCGCGCGTATTTTGCCGTTCGGCAGAGTTTCGAAAAAGTTCTTCGCGGGAGGTCTTGGCTCGGCCAAATCGCGCGAGATCTTGAAAGATCCTCGCATGAAGCGCGCTTTCGTGCCTGTCTGGCGCGGCTCACGCTTCTGCGAAGTCGTCGCGCGCCGCATAGCCGCCGCGGTTCAGGCGTGCCACCTGACGGAGCAGGTCGTTGAGCAGCGTCGAGGCGCCAAAGCGGAAGAGGTGCGGGTGCAGCCACTCCGCGCCGAGCGTCTCGTGCACCATGACCAGCTGTGCGATGGCCGACTTCGCCGAGCGGATGCCGCCCGCGGGCTTCATGCCCACCCGCACGCCCGTCTCGGTGAACGCGTCGCGGATTGCCTCGAGCATGACAAGCACCACCGGCATGGTGGCGGCAGGCGTGACCTTGCCGGTCGAGGTCTTGATGAATACGTCGCCGTCGTTGGCCGGTCCGGCGCTCAGGGACGCGACGATCGCGAGATCGCTGGCAAACCGCACCGCGTCGAGGGTCTCCAGCTCGCCGGTCTCGAGGATGACCTTGAGGTGGGCGTGCCCGCAGGCCTCCCGCACGCGCGCGATCTCGTCCGCGACCTCGGCGTAGCGCCCCGCGAGGAACGCACCGCGGCTGATGACCATGTCGATCTCATGCGCGCCCTCGCCGACGGCGCGGCGGACATCGTCGAGGCGGATGTCGAGGGGGTACTGGCCGCTGGGAAAGCCCGTGGCGACCGAGGCGATCTTGACGCTCGAGCCTGAGAGCGCCTCGCGCGCCGTCGCCACCAGCGACGGGTAGACACAGATCGCGGCGACCGACGGGATGGGCGCGCGGTCTGCAGCGACCAGCGCGCGCGACAGCGCGGGTGCCGGGTCGATGGCCTTGCGGCACAGCGAGCGGACCTTCTCGGGGGAATCCTTGCCCTCGAGCGTGGTGAGGTCGGTCATGGTGACCGCGAGCCGCAGGGCGTAGTCCTTGGACGACGCCTTGATGGAGCGCTTGCCGAAGCTCTCGGCGCGGCGCGTGGCCATGACGGAGTCGACGGCTCGCCGAGGAGGCAGGGGGATGTCGAGGAGTGGACCGACGCTCATGCGCTCAGCCACCGCGCGCCACGCGGAAGAGGACCGGCAGGCTGGCGCCGCCGAGCAGCACCATGCGCCGGTCGAGCTGGGTCTCGACGCCGTACACGAGCAGCGACTCGCCGCGGTTGTCGATCACGTAGAGCACCTCGACCGGCGAGCTGTCGGGCCCGGTTCCGGTGGAGGCGGTGATGGCGGTAAAGCCGCCGATGCCCATCGATGCCGTTCCGGCGTGCGCGGCCGGGTGCAGGCGTCCCGCCTCGACGATGGCAAGGGCGGCGATGGCGACGGCGCTGACGGCGAGGATGCTGTGCTGGAGGCGCATGCGCTGGTCCTGTGGTCGTTTGGGCTAGTTGCTGCGGGGGCGACCGACGTCGTTCGCATCGACGGCGAGATTGCGGAAGCCGAGGCCCTTGAGCTGCTTCGACTGCGGGTCCCACTGGACCGCGATGACTTCCTGGGTCGTCTCGTCGATCACGTACACCGCGTGCGTCTCGGTGCCCGCCACGCGGCCCGCCGCGGCGGTGTAGGTGCTGCGCGGCCGCGCGGCCTGCGCGTGCGCGGGAGCCGAAAGCTCGACCACGGCGAGCGCGCCGAGTGCGACGACGTTGGCGGCGATGAGCACGGCGGTGCGGCTGGGACGCTTCATGGGGCTTCCTTCTGCATGGGTCTTCCTGCTGCAGGGCTTCGGCTTGAGCTCGCGTCGGCGACGATCACGGCACGCGGCGGCGCCGCGCGTCGATCAAAGGTCGGTGTGGCTGCGCTTGGACGGCATGAGCGACACGCTCACGATGATGCCGAACAGGACCGCAGCCACCAGGTAGCCGATGATCGGGCTCGTGGTGGGGGTGAAGGTCGGCTCCGGCGGCGGCTCGGACTGGGCGAGCGCGGTGGCCGCGAGCGCGATGGGCGCAAGGAGAGACGTGGCGCGGAGGGTCGAACGCATCCCCGCAGGATACGGCACCCGCGGGTTCGATGCGAGGATGCGACGCTCGACCGCGCGTCTTCAGGCGTCGCGAACCAGAACGAGGCGCCCGTCGCGCTCCACGGTTCGCGCGAACGCATGCTCGGGGTCGTGGTCGAGCGCGATGCGCCATCCCTCGCGGGCTGCACGCCCGAGAATCTCCATCTTCGTGCACATGGCCTCGTACGCAAGCATGTCGTAGCCGAGGCTCGCGGCCGGATGCGCGTGGTGCAGCGTCGGGCACGCGTCGCCGGCGAAGAGGACCGGCGCGCCCGGAGCCTCGACGAGCACGCTCTGGTGGCCCCAGGTGTGACCTGGCGTCGGAAGCAGGGTGACTCCGGCGAGCGGCGTGCACGCGCCCTCGTGGAGCTCGATCTGCGTCGCAATGGGATCGAGGTGCGAGCGGAAGTACGTCCTCGTCATCGTGCTCTTGTTCGCGAGCGCGTCGAGCCACTCCTGGCGCTGCACGTGGATGCGCGCGCCGGCGAAGACGCTGCGTGCGCCGGCGTCGGAGGCGACCGTGAGGCCGGCGGCGTGGTCGAAGTGGAGGTGGGTGAGCACGACATGCGCGATGTCGCGCGGGTCGACGCCCAGTTCGGCGAGCGCGTCGACTGCGGTGCGTGGCTCGAGCTCGTACATCGCGCGCTCGCGATCGGTCCACTTGTCGCCGTAGCCCGCCTCGACGAGCACGAGCCCGTCGCGCGACTCGATGAGCAGCGAGCGCGTGGCGAGTGCGATGCGGTTGTGCGCGTCGGCCTCGGTCCACTGCGACCACATCGTCTTGGGGATGAGCCCGAACATGCCACCGCCATCAAGGCGAAAGGCACCGGTGCGGAGGGGCTCGAGGCGTGAGATCGGAGCGCGGGAATCCACGGGACGCATGGTAGGCTTCTCCTGTCGTGGGTCCGACGGGACGATGTCCGCGCGAAGTGGCTTGGGAGGCGGCTCCGCCGCCGCAAACCGCATGTTGAACGAACTCACCTTCGCATGGCACGCATCGGGCCTGACCAGGCTGCTCGATCCCGCCTTGGTGCCGTGCGTGGCCATCGGCGTGCTCGCACTCATCCTGTGGCTCGCGCTGCTGCGAAGAAAGCCGTCGGGACTCCGCACGACCGCGGCGCTCCTCGGATTGGTGCTGCTTCCGAACGCGTGGCTGGCGCTCTTTCTCGTGCACCAACTGCGTTCGGTGCACGCTGTGTGGATCGCGCTGATGTTCGGCGTGCCTGCGCTCTCTCTGACCGTAGCGCTGTACGCCGTCGGGTGGACGGCGCTCTACCGCAGGCCGTTCGGCGGAGACGAATGCGGGCGGTGCCGCCAGCAGTTGCATCCGGGGCAATCGACCTGCGCCGAATGCGGTTGGATGCGCGGGCGGTCGACCGGCGTGGCGCAGGCGCGCATGCTTGCGCTCGCGGTGGTCGGCGGCATCTCCGCGGCCGTCTCGCTGCTCGCGCTGCAGCTGTCCTTGTCGATTCCGCTCACGTGGACGGCCGAGTTCGATGTCGAGATGCGCGACCAGAGGCCGAACCTCGCGTTCGGCGGTGCCGCCACGCCTCCAGCGGGCGGGTTCGCCGCGGGCACACCCATCCACCGCCTCTACGGACGCTCGGAGCACAGGAGCTCGCCCTTTGCGCGAAGGTGGGATCCGATCGGATTCTCCGATCTCGGCTTTCTCTGCGAGGCGGCGCCGAATGTGTCGTCCACCTACCTCCTGCTGTCGGGCGATGAGCGTCAGTACACGCCGGAGTTCCTCGCGGCGCTTCCGCAGCAGCTCTCCGATGCGATGTCGGCCGCGAATCCCGCGCTGTCTCGCGACACAATCGAGCAGACCGCCGCCATGCAGGCGGGGTTCGTGCGCGACATGAAGGAGAAGAGGGGCTTGGGCGAGCGTTCCGTGGCGTGGACGCGGATCGAGGTCACGGAAACCACGCCGCCGCTCATGCTGATGCTCGTGCCCGTGTGCGCTGGTCCGCTCGTGGCCGTCTCGGTGGTGCTGCTCGCGCGCGGTCGCCGTCACCAGAAGGTCTGAACGATCTCGAACGCGATCAACGCGATGATGATCCACTCGAGGAGCTCGCTGCGGTACTGCGATTGCCGCGCCTCGAGCCGTTCGCTGAGCGATGCGAGCGTGGAGAGCTTGCGCGTGATGCTGCGCTCCCAGTCCTCGATGCGGAAGCGGTGCGACGCGGCGCGCTGCACGCGCGCGAGGTGCTGGTCACCGAACAGCTTGAGCGCATTGGACACGCTGTCGAAGAGCGCCGCGCCCTCGAGCTCGAGCTCCGCGAGGCGGCGGAGGTTTGCGCGCAGGCGGATGCGCGAGAACAGCGATCGGTCGTTGACCATCGCCCACACCTGGTCGAGTCCGCGGTCGAGCTCGGCGTCGAGGTGCTTGAGCTCGGCGAGCTGCACGTTGGCGAGCTCGAGCACGGCGAGCGTCGCCGCGGGCTCGGCGTCAACCACGAGCGCGGCCGCCCAGTCGACGAGCACGAGGTCGCGAGGACCGTACGAGATCGCGTGCGCAACGGCGTCCTGGGCGCTGTCGGGCGAGAGCGCTGCGTCGTCGAGCCGCAGCAGCGCCGCGACGTCGCGGGTTCCGAGCGCGTCGGCGGTCAGGTCGCCGCAGGTGGCGGGATCGACGGTGAACACCACGAAATCCTCGGCGCTGGAGCGGAGTTCGGGCCGCGTCACGGCGTCACCGAGGTCGCGCATGAGCTGCTCGACGGCGGCGCGCGCCTCGGCGGCGAGCGTGGCGTTGTTCCAGAGCGCCGATGCAAGCGGACGCAGCGCCGCCATGGGTGCTGCGAAGCCGATGCGGAACGCGATCGAGATCGCGCCGAAGTCGTAGATGGTGGCCTCGACGTCGGGGGCGGTGCCCCACGACGCGACCGCGACGGGCCGTCGCGACATCACCACGCGCAGCGGCGTGTGCGTGAAGTCGCAGTCCGCGGGAAGCCTGCGGCTTGGCGGCAACGCCTCGCGTGCACCGGCAGGAAGGCGCGCCGCCGCCCGGGCGAGGTCGATCGCGTATCCCGCCTCGAAGGCGAACATCACGCGGCACTCACCGGCGACATCGTCGTTGGCCATTGCTTCGCTCCGACGGCCATGCGCGGCAAACGCCGCGGCATCCGCCTCACGCAGGCTGATCGGACTGCTTCGGCTGCTTCACGTAGATCGTCGTGTGCCGGATCTCGGCGGGCGCAGCGGAAGTTTCCCAGGACCGGCGCAGCTCAAAGCGCACGCGCGTGCGTCCGGGCTTCCTCGCGGTGAAGTTGATGTTCGCCATCTGCGTCGCGCCCACCGCGGTGCTGCCACGGATGGGGCGCTCGCGCTGGTCTGTGATCTCGGCGACCGATGTGTCGAAGCCGGTCGCGGTCCAGGCGTAGCCCGTTCCCGCCGCGAACTGGAGCTCCGCGACGAAGGTCTGTCCGACCGCGAGCTCGACGCCCGTCACCCCGTCGATGCCATCGATCGACGGCTCGCCCGCACAGCGCCCGCCGTAGAAGCCGAGCACGGTGACGCGCTCAGGATCGAGGGCGGGCTGGCCTTCGGCGGCGCCGCCCGCGGCATTCGGCGCAGACGCGCACGCTCCACCGAGCAGGACAGGAACGACGAGGACGAGCGTGGCGATCGACGAACGCATGGACGGGACCTCTCGGCAGCGAAATCGCGGCGCAAACAACATTTCTCGAGCGGTGATCACGCGAACAGCGCGTCGGGATCCTCGAGCAGCTTCACCACCGTGTTGAGGAAGCGGGCACCCTCGGCGCCATCGACCACGCGGTGGTCGCACGACAGCGACAGCGGCAGCACGAGGCCCGCGTAGAACTTGCCGTCCTTCACGCAGACGCGCTCCTTGGCGCGGCCCGCGGCCAGGATGGCGACCTCGGGGTAGTTGATGACCGGCGTGGCGAACATGCCGCCATAGCTGCCCACGTTGGAAATGGTGAAGGTGCCGCCGAGCGAATCCTCGCGCGCGATGGTGCGATCCTTGCACTTGTTGGCGAGGGTGCGCACGCTCTGGGCGAGTTGAACGGGCGCCATCGCACCCGCGTTGCGGATGACAGGCACCATCAGGCCGGCGTCGGTGTCGACGGCGCAGCCGAGGTTCACCGTGGCCTTCAGGATGATCTCGCCCTTCGCATCGTCGACGATCGCGTTCAGGCTCGGGTGCTTCTTCAGCCCGCGGCATACGGCCGTCATGATGAAGGGAAGCATCGAGAGCTTCTCGCCGACGACCTTCGAGTACTCCTTGCGCTTCGCCTCGAGCGCCGTCACATCGGCTTCGTCGACCACGGTGAAGTGCACTGCGGTCTGCACGCTGCGCGAGAGCGCCTCGGCGATCTTGCGGCGCACGCCGCGGAACGGCACGCGCTGCGCGACATCGTTCTGGCAGATGTACACCGAGCCTGGCGCGATCGCCGCGGCCTTGGGCGCGAAGCCCGCAGACGCGGGTGCCGCCGCTGCCGGAGCGCCGCCCTCGGCGAATGCGGCCACGTCGCTTGCGGTCACGCGGCCGCCGCGGCCGGTGCCGGGAACCTTCTGGATGTCGACGCCGAACTTGCGCGCAAGGCCGCGCACGGCGGGCGTCGCGAGCGCCTTGCCCTCGCGCACGATCTCGACGACCTCAGGTGCGCGGCGCGCGAAGCGCTCGCTCACGGTCAGTGTGCCCGACATGGTGCCGACGACCGTGCCCTGGTCGCCCTCGGGCGCACCCGCGGCGATCTGGCTCGACATGCACGCGTTGCCGTTGCCTGACGCGGCGGCGACAGCAGCGGGGGCAGCGGCCGCCTTGAGCGCGCCGTAGCGCACGAGGGTCGCACCGACCTTGATGATGTCGCCTGGATTGCCGCAGATCTCGCTGACGGTGCCGGCCCACGGCGAAGGCACCTCCACGAGCGCCTTGTCGGTCTGCATCTCGGCGAGCGTCTGCGATTCCTTCACCGTCTCGCCCGGCTTCACCTTCCAGCTGATGAGCTCGGCTTCGGCGAGGCCTTCGCCGAGGTCGGGGAGGAGGAAGTGACTCTTGTCTGCGGGTTGCTTGACGCCGGCCATGCTGGTTCCTTCCGAACGGGCTCTTGTTTGTACCACAGCGAGCCGTGGACTCGAGGCGGGCAGGGTAGGCTGCGGAGGTTCGCCGTGCCAACCCGATGCCGAGGCTCCCATGCACGAAACAGCCGAGAACAACGAGATCCGCGCCACCGGCTTCGACTGGAGCCTTCCGTACGACGCGCGCCGCCCCGCGGTGTGCGGGTCGATGGCGGTCGCCACGAGCCAGCCCCTCGCGGCGCAGGCGGGGCTCGAGATGCTGCGGCGTGGCGGCAGCGCGGCGGATGCGGCGGTCGCGACGGCGGCCGCGATGACGGTGCTCGAGCCGACGACCAACGGCATCGGCGGTGATGCGTTCGTGCTCGGCGTCTTCGGCGGCGAGCTGGTCGGACTGAACGCGTCGGGACGCGCGCCCATGCGTCAGCCGCGCAGTGTGTTCGACGGGCGGGCGGGCATGTCGCTGCGCGGCTGGGGGCCCGTGACCGTGCCTGGCGCCGTGTCGGGATGGGTCGCGCTGTGGAAGCGGTTCGGCCGACTGCCGTTCGCCGACCTGATGGAGCCTGCGATCCGGTTCGCGCGCGACGGATTCCTCGTGGCGCCGCGCACGGCGGAGCTCTGGCGGCGCGCGGTTCCCTCGATGTCCGACTTCGCCGAGTGGCGGCGCGTGTTCACGATCGACGGCCGCGCGCCGCATGCCGCCGAGCGCGTCGTCTTCGCCGACCATGCGCGCACGCTCGAGGCGATTGCGCGCAGCGAGGGCGCGGCGTTCTACGGCGGCGAGCTCGCGCGGAAAATCGCCGATGCGGCGCGCGCCGACGGCGGATTCCTCGACGAGAAGGACCTCGCCGCACATGAGGCGCGCTGGGTCGCGCCGCTCGAGTCGCCGTTCGCCGCATCGACGATGCTCGCGATCCCGCCGAACGGCCAGGGGATCGCGGCGCAGATCGCGCGCGGAATCCTCGAGGTTTCCCGTGCAAACCCGCGGTTCGCCGAGCTCTCGCCCGACTGCGCCGACAGCGTGCATCTCGCGGCCGAGGCGATGAAGCTCGCGTTCCGCACGGTGCATCGCGAGGTGGGCGATCCCGCGGCGATGCGCGTGACGCCTTCGGAGATGCTCGCACGCGAGTTCCTCGAGAAGCTCGCCTCGGAGATCGATCCCGCGAAGGCCCGCGACTTCCAGCACGGACCGCCGCGCACGGGCGGCACGATCCTGCTCTGCACCGCGGACCGCGATGGCAACATGGTGTCGCTCATCCAGTCGAACTACACGGGATGGGGCTCGGGCATCGTGATTCCCGGAACGGGCATCGCGATGCAGAACCGAGGCGCGTGCTTCACGCTCGAGAAGGGCCATGTGAACGAGTACGCGGCGGGCAAGCTGCCGTATCACACGATCATTCCCGGCATGCTCGTGCGCCGCGATGCGCAGGGCGGTGTCCGACCGCACGTCGCCTTCGGCTGCATGGGCGGCTACATGCAGCCGCAGGGGCAGCTGCAGATTGCCTCGCGCCTCGAGGATCACCGCGCCAATCCGCAGGCTGCGCTCGACGCGCCGCGGTGGCAGGTGAGCGAGGGACTCAGGCTCGACGTCGAGCCTGGCTTTCCGCAGGCGACGCTCGAGGAACTCGCGCGCCGCGGCCATGAGCTCAAGGCTGCAGGCGAGAAGTCGATCTCCTTCGGCCGCGCGCAGTGCATCATGCGCGTCGAGCATGGATTTGTCGCCGCGAGCGACATGCGCGGCGATGCGCAGGCGGTGGTGGCGTAGGACGAATTGAGGAACTCCGCGGCTGGATGCGGCGGATCGCGCCGACCGGCGCGGTTCCGAGGTACGACCCATGCATGCACGCAATCTCGCTTCACGCCTTCTTGCCGCGTCGATCGCTTCGGCCTGCATCTCTGTTGCGGCAGCCGACATCCGTTGGTTCGACGGTCCGGGTCCGGTTCGGCCGCTCGGCATGGCCGAGCTGGTCGCATGGAGCGACGCCGCGCTCGGGTTCGACGGCCAGTCGCTCGTGGCGCTTGCGGACGAGCACTGCACCTACACGGACGCGTGGGCCCTGCTGCAGTCGTCCGTGGCCGGGTCGGGCGAGCCCGCAGCACACAGCGAGTCGCCAGCGCTGCGGCGCCTCATGCGGGCCTTGCGCGAGCGAGCAGGAGCAACGCCTCTCGGCGTCGAGGTGATCTCGCTCATCGAGGGCCTCGAGCGCATCAGGCCCTGCTACGAGACGGAGGCGTTTGCCCGCGTACGGGCGCGGCTTCTCGCGCTCACGCCCGAGCTTCGGCGCGACGGCGATGTGGATCGCGCGCGTTCGACGCTGAACCTCGTCCACGAGGCGCTGCAGTCGGTCGGCCGCACGGCCTGGGGCGATCCGCTTGCAGTCGCCGTGGCGCTGCGTCCGCTTCGCGCAAGGCTTGCGGCGTCCGTGGGAGCCGAGCAGGCCGACGAACTGTGCCAGATGCTCGCGGAGCCCGTCGAGTTCGAGCGTCGGCCGACGCTCGGGCCACGGATGCGGCGGCTCATCGAGTGCGCCGATCGGCTGACCGAGGCCGAACGGGCCGCCGCGATTGCCGCGCTTGACGGCGCTCGCGCCGCACGTCGCGCCGCGTTGCTCGATCCGCCGCCGCACGATAGAGCCGCCCCGCGCGGCGAGCAGTGGCGGCTGCTGGAGGCGGGCTTCGAGCGCACGATGATCGATGCCCTCGCGCGGGCAATCGGCGGGCCGCGGGCTCAGTCGGCGGAGCTGCTCGTGCACGGCGCGGTCGCAGGAGATGGGCAGCAGGGCGACGATCCCAACGCACACGCCGATCGGCTCATGGATCAGTTCATGACCGCGCCGGCAGCGGAACGCTTGGCGAAGGAGTTCGGCGAGGCGTTCTGGCGAAACACCTTCGAGCTGGGCAGCGTGTTCGACGAGGACGACGGCACCAAGCTGCGGGGCGCATGGAGCCTGCCGCTTCTCGCCTCGGCGATGCGCGAGCCGGTGTCGGCGGACGAGACGGCCGTGCTTGAGACGGTGCTCGCCGACCATTGCGCGCGCGTCGCCGGCATGCAGTCCGAGGCCGACCTCCGCGATCTGCGGCGCTACACCGATGCGATGCGCAGCGAAGACGATCGCGTGCTTGCAGAACTCCGCGCCGCCTTTCGCGCCGAGCGCCTGTCGGAGGAGTCGATCGCGGTGATCCAACTCGCGCGGGTCGAGGCTGGCGACGGGATTGGCGACGCGGGACGAATGCTCGCCGGCCGCGGCGCGGTGGGGCTTGAGGCTCCGTCGGCATCGCTTGCGATGCTGGCGCTCGGAGTCCCGCAGCGCATGGTTCCGCCCCTCGCGCAAGCGTCACGCGCCATGCTGTATGCGGTGCTCGCCGAACGCGCGCCGGCGATGCGCGGCGAGTGGCTCGACGACCGTCGCGCCTTCCTCGCTCGCGCGGACGAGCTCGCCGAGTCACGGCGCGCCCTTCGCAGCCAGATGCTCGCACTCGCGGGCACGACACGTGGAAACGAAGTGAAGAACGAGGAGACAGCAGCGCAGATACGCGCGCTTCAGTCGCAGGTGCAGGCGACCGAGGAGGAGATGATCGCTGCTCGCGCCAGCCTCATCCGTCGCGCGCACGAGCGCTCGCGCAGCGTGGTCGAGGCGCTGCTCGCGAAGGACGTTGAACGCACCGACCACGCGGCGTTGGCCGCCGCGCAGGCGTGCGTGGTGGCCACGATCCAGCCGCTTCACGCGGCAAGCGACGCGGCGACGCGCTTTCGCAGCGCGCTCGATCGCGTCGATGACCAGGCGCTTCGCGATCGGGTTGTGCTGGCGCTCCTCGCGTCTGTTGGCGATCCGGGGCTGCGTCTCACGCAGGAGATCGACTTCTGCACGCACGCGCTGTCCGCCGTGAGAAGGGCCGAGCGCGGCCAGCGCGAAGACCTCGATGCACTTCCCCAGCGCGCATTCGCACTCGGCTTGCAGTCGTTCCTCCGCACGCAGTCGGGCCTGGCGATGGCGTGGCTCGCGCTCCGCGATGCGGGTGTCGAGGACGCGCGCGAGGCATTTGCTCCGTAGCGTCACGGTGCGGAGCGGCTGAACTCTGCACGGAACACGGCCGTCGGCTTCGATGGTCCCTCCGGGCGCAGCATGTAGGCGCCGTTCGCCTCGCGCGCCGCGCCCTTCTGTTCCCAGCCGAGCGGTGGCCGCACCGCCACGCTGTCGCGCCCCGCTGCATGCAGCTCGACGACGATGCGATCGGCCGTCCACTCGAGGCGCGTCACCTCGACGCCGCCGCGCGCCCGCAGTCCAGTGATCGCGCCACGCGCCCATGAAGCCGGCCGCGCCGGCAGGATGTCGACGATGTACCGCGGCAACCGGCCGGGGGCGAATGCGTCGCGCTCGGCCACGTGCGACTGGACGAGCGCCTCGGCGATGCCCGCAGTGCCGCCGAAGTTCCCATCGATCTGGAACGGCGGATGGTCGTCGAACAGGTTCGGCAGCGTCGACTTTGCGAGCAGTGCGCGCAGGTTGTCCTCGACGGCCTTTCCGTCGCCGAGCCGCGCGAAGAAGTTGATCAGCCACGCTCGGCTCCAGCCCGTGTGTCCGCCGCCGTTGGCCAGGCGGAAATCGAGCGTCTTGCGCGCGGCCGCCAGGAGCTCCGGCGTCGTATCGCAGTTGAACTGTGCGCCGGGATGCAGGCCGTAGAGATGCGAGATGTGCCTGTGACCGGGCTCCGCCTCGCCGAATGGACGCGCCCATTCCATCAGCCGTCCGTCGGCCCCGACCGCGGGCCATGCGAGCTTCGCGCGCGCCTCGCGCACGCGCGCGACCAGCGCATCGTCGCCCTTCCCGAGCACCGTCGCGGCATCGAGCAGGTTCGTGAACACATCCCAGATGATCGCCTGATCCATCGCGTTGCCCATGCCGATGTTCGCCTGCTGTCCGTCGGCCGTGATGAACGTGTTCTCAGGCGACGAACTCGGCCCCGCCACCAGCGTGCGCGTCGCGGGGTCCTCGCAGAGGTAGTCGAGGTAGAACTCCGCGCACGCCGTGATCGCGGGCCAGGCGCGCGCGCGCAGGAACGCCTCGTCGCCCGAGTGCGCGTAGTGCTCCCAGTAGTGACGCGTGAGCCAGCCGCCGCCATGCGGCCACATGCCCCACACGGTGAGCCCGATCGGCTCGGTGAACGCCCACGCGTCGCTCGTGTGGTGCACGACGGAACCGCGCGCACCGTAGAGCTTCTGCGCCGAAACGCGGCCGTTCGCGATCAGCCGGTCGGTGAAGTCGAAGAGCGGCCCGTGGCACTCGGCGAGGTTCGTCGACTCGGCGTGCCAGTAGTTCATCTGGATGTTGATGTTCGTGTGGTAGTCGGCGTTCCACGGCGCAGCGAGGTGCTCGTTCCACAGGCCCTGCAGGTTCGCGGGCAAGTCGCCGGGCTGCGAGCACGACGCGAGCAGGTAGCGTCCGAACTGGAAGTAGAGCGCGAGAAGCGACGGGTCGTCCGCGCCCGCCTTGAACTCCGCCAGCCGGGTGTCGGTCGGCTTCGCGGCCTGCGCATTGGTCCCGACATCGAGGTGCACGCGCGCCATGCGCGGTCGGTACTCCGCCAGATGCCGCGCGAGCAGCTCGTCGAAACTCCTCGAGAGCGCCTCGCGCGCCGTCAGCTTGGCGGTGACCTTCGGATCCGCGATCCGGATGTTCGGATGGATACCCGCAAGAAAGGTGGTCGCGCCCGCGATGACGACGGTGTACCCGCGCGATTCGCAGGCGACCTTCGAGTAGCCCTCGCTCTTTCCAAGGCTCGCGGGCGGCATCGCTGCGACCTGCACCGTCTTCGGCGCCGCCTCGTCGAACTGGATCGCCACGCAGCCCGCATAGCGCACGCCGACGTGCTCGCCGTTCACGGCGGTTCCGTACCGCGTGTGGAACTCCCGCCGCACGCGCCGCTCGATGCCGCTCGCGACCACGGTCGCGTCGTCCAGCTCGATGGCTGCGCCGCCATCGACCAGCTCGTCACGCCCCGCACCGATCGCCGCGATGAGCGGCGCCTCGCCGAGCGCCTCCCACCGCACCACGATCACGTTGTCCGCACTGCTTGCAAACGCGCGGCAGCGGTAGCGCGAGCCATCGGCGGTGAACTCGGTGGTTGCCACGCCCGTCGACAGATCGAGCGACCGGCGGTAGTCGGTGATCTTCTCGAACGGCGTGCTCCAGCGCGTGCCCACCGTCATGAGCGGCTGGTACGACCGCACCCAGTCGGGCGTCATGAACTCGTCCTGCATGATCTTCTGCGCGCCGACCACGTCGCCCTTGAACCACAGCTCGCGCGCGCGCGCGAGCGATCCTGCGGCGGGGTTCCGGTTCCGATCGACGGGCCGTCCCGCCCACACCGAGTCCTCGTTCACCTGGATCGTGCCGAACTGGTCGCCGAAGACCATGCCTCCCAGCCGTCCGTTGCCGATGGGAAGCGCCTCGGTCCACCGCGCGGCAGGCTGCGCGTACCAGAGCGTGAGATCCGACGCGACCGCAGGCGGCGCGAACGTTGCGATGAGCGCCGCGAGGGCGAGAACAAGGGAATGCAGTCGCGTCATGCGCGGATCGTACGGGGATCGGGCGGCAAACCTGCCTCGGTTCCCGCGCAGATAACCATCAAACACGCGCTGTTCCGCGCGCATCGGTGCAACGGCCTCGCGCCGCGCGATGAACCATGCCCATCCATCCGATAGAGACAACCGATGTCCGCCGATGCAACCATCCCCGCGCACCGTCCACACCTCGCAGCAGGCCTCGTCCTGGCGCTGACGCTGGGCGGTACCGCGGTCGCCGACCTCACCTGGTTCGATCTGCCGCTTTCGGAAGACCGTCCGCACGTGAGCTTTGCCGAGGTCGTTGCGTGGAGCGACGCGTGCCTGGCGGTGAAGCCCGAGGAGTGGACGGCCGTCGAGCGCGTGTACGCCGAGTACGTCAAGGGCTGGATTGGCGATGGCCGCGACGAGGACAAGCTGTGGGACGGGCTGAACAACGCCCTCGGAGCGGACCGTGCCAACTGCATCGGCGCGTTCCGCGCCTCCGCCGAGGCCGTGCTGCGCGCGCGCGATACGTCCACGCGCCACGTGACCGTGCGCCGCGAGCTTCTCGCGCTTGCCGCGATGCGCGGACCGTCGGCTGCAGACGCGCAGCGCGTCGTGCGGCAGCTCGGCGCCCGCATCGCCGACAGCGTGGCCGAGCGCACGCCCGGCATGTTCGACGAAGTCCCGCCCGCACGCGAGGTCCTCGACGTCCGCGATGCGATCGTGCCCCTGCGTGGGAACATCGCGGCGATCGCGGGCGAGGAGCGCGCCGACGCGATCCTCGCGAATCTCGTGCAGGCATTCGAGCTCAGCGGCACCACCGCGCTTTCGAGTGAGTTCCGCTCCATCGTCCGCAACGCGACGCGGCTGCCGCCCGAGCAGCGCGAGCGTCTCGCCGCCGCCTACGACAAGGCCGACGCCAAGCTGCGCGGCCGTTCCGCCTACGAGCAGCCCAAGGAAACCCGCACCGCCGTCGACGAGGAGCTCTACCGCGAGGCGGAGGCGATCCTCGGCACCGAGCACGCAGAGCTCCTGCGCTCCCTTGCCGGCGGATATGTCGATGTGCGCACCTATCCCGAGTTCACGGGTCCAAAGCCGAACACGCCGATTCCCGACGTCATGAATTCCGGCGCCGACGCGCTCCTCGGGCGCTTCGTCGACGAAGAGGGGTTTGCCGGCGTCGAGGCCGTCATGGGCCGCCCCTTCTGGCGCCCACTGAGCGGGCACTCGATGAAGCCCGTCATCCGGCCTGAACCGGGACCAATGACTCCTGCGTTCCTCGCCGCCGTCGCCGGCGCGAAGGGCGACGACGAACTTGCGATCGTCGAGGCGATCCACGGCGACCACACGCGGCGGTACGCGGTGGCCGAGCACTCGTACAACACGATCATGTCGAAGGAAGGCCGGCTGGCCGCCATCACCGAGATGTCGCTCGCAGAAGACGAGAAGACGCTCGCGGAGCTGCAGGCCGCGTTCGGCGCCGACCGCGTCGGCACCAAGACCCTCGCGCTCGCGCGGCTTGCTCGGCTCGAACGCACGCTCCCCTTCTTCAAGCTCGCGACGCGCTTCGACACGATGAGCCGCATTCCGTGGCCGAGCGGCTCGCCCGCCAGCATCGCGCTGGGACAGGACATGCCCGACGTGGCGCCGCTCCCCGCCTCGCGCCGCGCGGCGCTGCGCGGCATCCTCGAGGAGAGCGCCGACGCACTCGTCGCAGGCAAGCTCGCCGCGTGGCGGGAGCTCGTCGCCGCCAACCGCGCCTTCGACGCGGTCGAGGAGCAGTTCGCAGGGCAGAATCGCGTGGCGCGCGAGCGGCTTGTCGCCATCCAGGCCGCGCGCCTTGCAGGACTCGCCGCATGCGCCAGCGCGGCACGCCGTGGCTACATCGAGGCGATCACCCTCGTCGATCGCCTGGCAGGAGAGGACCAGGCGTTTCACGCGCAGTACATCGCGCTGGCGCTCCTCGAGCAGGACCTCGGTCGCACCGACGCGGGTCGCCGCCTGCGCGCCGAGCTCGCGAGGATCGGCTCCGCCGAGGACCGCGACCGGGCGCTCACGGCCCTCGTGCCGCTGGTGCCGGGCGCTGTCGAGATCCTGCGCACCGCATCCGAGGCAGCGCTCGCCGCAGGCAACATGGACGACGGCGATCTCTCGCGCATCCGCGCCGGCACCGCGGTGCTCACGGCCCACAAGGAGGCGCGCCGCCGCCTCGACCGCGCCATGCGTGCGCAGGTCGCCATCGCCTGGCGCACGCTTCGCGATGCCGGCAACGCCTCCGCCAAGGACGCGTTTGCGCCGTAACCCCGCGGCAAGCCGCTACAGTGCGCGCGGAGACACCCATGCGCACCACCATCGCCGCGATCGCCCTCACCGCCGCCGTTCCGTTCCTCGCTGCATTCCAGTCGACTCCCGCGGGTGAAGCGCCCAAGGTGGCGCCGCCTTCGGGCGGAACGCTCGGGTCCGTCAAGACCACCTTCTTCATGAAGGATGGCACGCCCATCAAGGCCGGCCAGATGGTGCAGCTCTTCAACGGGACCGACACGAAGGGCTGGAAGGCGTTCGTGCCCGACCTCGGCAAGGACGGCAAGGACCAGATGTCGGTGTGGAGCGTGAAGGACGGCGTGCTGCAGTGCGCGGGCCGGCCGATCGGCTACATCCAGACCGAGGAGCTCTACGACAACTTCGTGCTCGAGCTCAAGTGGCGCTTCGATCCCGCGAAGGGCGAGGGCAACTCGGGCGTGCTGCTGCGCACGATCGGCGACGACACCGTGTGGCCGAAGTCGATGGAGGCCCAGCTGCACTCGAAGAACGCAGGCGACTTCTGGAACATCGGCGAGTACACCGCCACCGTCGACGCCGCGCGCACCAACGGCCGCCACACCGTCAAGCTGCATCCGACCAACGAGAAGCCGCTCGGCGAGTGGAACCAGTACCGCATCGTCGTCAACCAGGGCACCATCGAGCTCTGGGTCAACGGCACGCTGCAGAACGTCGCCACCGGCGTCGAGGTGAACAAGGGTCGCATCGCGCTGCAGAGCGAGGGCGCGTACATCGAGTTCAAGGACATCATGCTCACGAAGATCCTGCCGTGAGCGGATCGTCGGATGCATCGCAGCGCGGCATCGGCACGCGGCTCGCGCACACCGCGCGCGATCCCCGCGCGCATCACGGGTTCGTGAACACGCCGATCCACCGTGGATCCACGGTGCTCTTCCCGACGCTCGATGCCCTCGAGGCCGCGATGCGCGTCGACACGCGCACGGGCCCGTTCGTCTACGGGCTCATGGGAAACCCCAACTCGCGCGAGCTCGAGGCCATGCTGGCAAGCCTCGATGGCGGTGCGGGCGCGGTGGTCGTCGAGAGCGGGCTCGCGGCCGTCTCGGTGCCGCTGCTTGCGTGCCTCTCCGCGGGCGATCACCTGCTCATGACCGACTCGTGCTACGGCCCCACGCGCTGGCTGTGCAAGTCGGTCCTGCCGCGCATGGGCGTCGAGACCACGTTCTACGACCCGCGCATCGGCGAGGACATCGAGTCGCTCATCCGCGGCAACACCCGTGCGATCTACATGGAGTCGCCGGGTTCGCTCACCTTCGAGATCCAGGACGTGCCCGCGATCTCCCGCGTGGCGCGCGCGCGCGGTGTGACGACGATGATCGACAACACCTGGGCCACGCCGCTCCATTGCAGGCCGATCGAGCTCGGGGTCGATCTCGTGATCCATGCCCTCACCAA
>JBIIRG010000148.1:0-7757 GCA_044341665.1 Phycisphaerales bacterium
TGAATCGCGGTGGGCTGATCGACGAGTGAGTGCCCGCAGACGAAGTCTGCGGAGCGCTGGGCGCGCGAGTCACCCGCTGCCTCAGTCGGAATGCAGAAGTCGAAATGCAGAAGAAGGCCGCGCGAGTGCATCGCGCGGCCTTCGTCGTTGTTCGTCAGATCCAACAGCAAGCACCGCCGCAACGGCGACCGCGGGAATCGCGGCGTCCCTGGAGGCGAGCGCGATTCACTCGCGCCGCCTCCGCCAGAGGGAGCCGCCGCAGCGGCGACCGCTCAAACACCCGCGCCGAAGCACTTGCTGACTTCGGTCCAGTTCACGACCTCCCACCAGGCCTTCAGGTAGTCGGGCCGGCGGTTCTGGTAGTGCAGGTAGTACGCGTGCTCCCACACGTCGCAGCCGAGGATCGGCGTGCCGATGCAGTCCGAGACGCCCTTCATGAGCGGGTTGTCCTGGTTCGGCGTCGAGCAGACGGCGAGTTTGCCGTCGGGCATCTTGCAGAGCCACGCCCAGCCCGAGCCGAAGCGCCCCGCGCCGGCGGCGGCGAACTTCTCCTTGAACGCGTCCATCGAGCCGAACGCGGCGTCGATCGCCTTCGCGAGCTCCGCGCTCGGTGCGCCGCCCTGGCCCTTCGGCGCCATCCACTTCCAGAACATCGAGTGGTTCCAGTGTCCGCCGCCGTTGTTGCGCACGGCGGCGCGGATCGACTCAGGCACCGTCGCGATGTTCTTGCAGAGGTCCTCGATCGACATCGCGGCGAGGTCGGCGTGGCCCTCGAGCGCCTTGTTGAGGTTCGTCACGTACGCATTGTGGTGCTTGGTGCGGTGGATGTTCATCGTCATCGCATCGATGACGGGCTCGAGCGCGTTCTCGGCGTATGGAAGGTCGGGGAGGGTGTGTGCCATGGTCTTCTTCGTCTCCTGCTCTGTGAGGATGGTGGGCGTGCTTGCGAGGGCGGAAGCCGCGGCGGCGCCGAGCGCGCCGAGCGTGACGGTTCCGGCGACGGTTCCAAGGAACTCGCGGCGGCTTCCATCGTTGCTGTAGGTTGCGTTGGTCATGCGGATCCTCGGGGGAGGGGAGGATAGCCGTCCCGCGCTACGCTGTGCGCCGTGAACCACGCGGCTTTCCGCATGATCGACGCCAACCTGAACCGCGCGCGCGAGGCGATCCGCACGCTCGAGGACGTCGCGCGCTTCGCGTGGAACGACCGCGCGATCGCGGAGGATGCGAAGTCGCTGCGGCACGCGCTGCAGGCGGCGGTGGCGCCGATTCCCGCGGAGCGCCTCGCGCTCGCGCGCGATGTCGCGGGTGATGTCGGTACGGATATCGCGGGCGCGAACGAGTATGCCCGCGAGGACGCATCCTCGGTGGCGATTGCCGCGGGAAAGCGGCTCACCGAGGCGCTCCGCGTGATCGAGGAGGCGTCGAAGTCGGTCGAGCCCGCAGTGGGTTCCACGGTCGCGCGCGCCGTCGAGGCGCTGCGCTACCGCGCGTACGCGCTCGACGCGCGGGTGATCGTGCGGGCGTCGCTGGCGCGGCCGCGGCAGTGGCGGCTCTGCGTGCTGGTCACGCGTGCGCTCTGCGCCAGGCCGTGGGACGAAGTCGTCGCGTGCGCGATCGACGGCGGGGCGGATGCGATCCAGGTTCGCGAGAAGGACATGCCCGCGCGCGAGCTCGTCGCCCATGCGCGCGCTCTCCGCGCGATCTGCGCGCCGCGCGGCGTCGCGGTCATCGTGAACGACCGCCTCGATGTCGCGCTCGCAAGCGGCGCTGACGGCGTCCACCTCGGCACCGACGACCTGCCGATCGCCGACGCGCGACGCATCGCGGGAAACGCGCTGTTCATCGGCGCGAGCACGCATTCGCTCGCCGAGGCGCGTGCCGCGATCGACGCGGGCGCGGATCACTGCGGCGTGGGCGCGATGTACGCGTCGGGGCTCAAGCCGGGCCTGGCGCCGTCGGGCGAGCCGTACCTGCGCGAATTCATCGGTGAATTCCCGCACATCCCACACCTCGCGATCGGCGGCATCGCACCCGGCCGCGTCGCCGCGCTCGCGCGCGCGGGCTGCAGGGGCGTCGCCGTCTCGAGCGCGATCTGTGGCGCCGACGACCCCGCTTCCGTCGCCCGCGCCATCGTCGGGGAGCTCGCACCGTGAGCGACGCGCTCGTCAGCGACGTGCGGCTCGTGCTGCTCGGGACAGGCACCTCCGCGGGCGTGCCCGTGATCGGCTGCGAGTGCGAGGTGTGCACCTCGTCCGATCCCCGCGACCGCCGCACGCGCTCGGGCGCCGCGCTGCGCTTTCGCGACGAAGGCGGCGCCGAGCGCGTGGTGCTCATCGACTGCGGGCCCGACCATCGCGAGCACAGCATCCGCGCGCGTCTCCGGCGCGTCGACGCGATCCTCTTCACGCACGACCACGTCGACCACACCTTCGGCCTCGACGACGTGCGCCGCTACAACGCGCTCATGAAGTCGCCCATCGGCGTCTACTGCGACGAGCGCACGCGCGACTTCCTCGAGCGCGTCTACCGCCACATCTTCCGCCGCCACGAGAACGTGAACGACTCCTTCGTGGCCGATCTCTTCGTGCGGACGATCCGCGCGGGCGATCCCGTCGACGTGCACGGACTCCGCTTCACGCCGTTCGAGGTGCTCCACGGCAGGCTGCCCGTGCTCGCCTACCGCGTCGAGGCGCTCGACGAGACGGGACGGGTGGCCAGCGAGCAGCCTGGCCCGCTGCCGCTCGCCTACTGCACCGATCTGTCGGCGATGCCGCCATCGTCGTGGCCGCTCCTCCGCGGGCTCGAGACGCTCGTCCTCGACTGCCTGCGCTTTCGCGCCCATCCCACGCACCTCACCGTCGCGCAGGCCACGGGAATCGCCCGAGAAGCCGACGCCCGACGCACCGTGTTTGTGCACATGACCCATGACATCCTCCATGCGCGCGACTCGGCGCAACTGCCTGACGGGATGGAGTTTGGGTACGACGGACTCGTGATCGACGGCGCCTGATCGCAGGCGCGGCGCCTCCCCGTGCCAGGTGCGACTTTGCTATCATCTGCCCCCCTATGGCACAGATCCGTGAGCTCAAGAAGCGCATGGTCGCGGTGCGCACCATCCAGCGCATCACCAAGACCATGCAGATGATCGCGACCGCGAAGTTCACCGCGGCGCTTGCCCGTGCGAAGGCCACGCGGCCGTACACCGACCGCATCCGCGGCCTGGTGGGCGAAGTCGCCGCCGCTGCGGGCGACGACTTCTCGCATCCGCTCATGAAGGCGCCCGCCGCGCCTGCCAAGCGCGAGCTCGTGCTGGTGATCTCGTCCGACCGCGGCCTGTGCGGCGCCTACAACGGCAACGTGCTCCGCAAGGGCAACCAGACGGTGAAGGCACTCAAGGCCGCTGGCAAGGACGTGCATCTCGAGACCGTCGGCAAGAAGGCCGTCGCCTACTTCCGCTTCGCCAAGGTCGACGTGGCCGAGCGCCACACCTTCGGCGACAAGCCGCAGTTCGCGCAGGTCGAGGCGCTCGCCAAGCGCCTCATGGCCGACTTCAGCGCGGGCAAGTTCGACGCGGTGCACATCGTGTACATGCGCTTCGTGACCAACTCGCGGCAGGTGCCCGAGGCGATGCAGCTCCTGCCGCTCGCGGCGCCCTCCGCGTCGGGCGGCACCCCGGCCAACTACGAGTTCAGCCCCTCGGGCGCGGAGCTCCTCGGCGACCTGCTTCCCAAGTCGGTCATCGTGTCGCTCTTCCAGGCGTTCAACGACGCGGCGGTGAGCGAGCACGTCATGCGCATGGTGTCGATGAAGGCCGCCACCGACAACGCCGCGGGCCTCGGCCGCACCATCCGCCGCAACTTCAACCGTGCCCGCCAGGCGCGCATCACCACCGAGCTCACCGAGATCGTGGCAGGCGCCGCAGCGCTCGAGTAAGTCAGGCGAGCGCGGCCGCCGTCCAGCGGTGGATCGCGCGGGTTCATCAGCGGATCATCAGCAAGCGGGGCGGACCAACTGGTCCGCCCCGCGCTGCTTTTGGCGTGTTCCGGCGCTCGTCGGCGTCACTTGCCCGTTGCGATGGGGTTACCGTCGGCCTGCCAGCCCTTGAGGCCGCCGACGATGCAGTAGACGCGCTTGTAGCCGAGCTCGAGCAGCCGCTTGGCGGCGGCCTTCGCCATCACGTCGTCGTAGTCGGTGTCGTAGACGATGAACGCGTCGACGCCCTTGAAGGCGACCTCGTGGGTCTTCTCGATGTCGGGAAAGGGCACGTTGGTGGCCTGCGGGATGTGCCCCTTCTCGAACTCGGCGGGCGTGCGCGGGTCGAGCCACAGGACCTTGAGCGGCTCGCTGGAGAACGTGCCCTTCGGCTCAGCGGCCAGCGCGATGGCCTCGCCCGGCTGGCGGTACACGAGGTCGCGGTCGCTCGTCGAGTGGGTGCAGCCCGTCGTCGAGGCCAGCATCGCGCCGGCGGCAAGCGGGGGAAGGACCGAAAGAAGCGCGGAAATCAGGCGTGGCATGATGGTTGCCGATCGGAGTCTGGAATAGGATCGCGACCCGTGCGTCCCGCACGAACGCGGCGGACGGGCGCGCCGAGTGTCGCGGATTCCCGCGCGATCGGGGGCGTCGGGTGCGCGAAGCACCGCAATTTCCCGCGGTTTGGACAGCATTCGAGAGGATCCCGGGATGCGGAGCGTGGTTGCCAGCATGTTCGTCGTCGGTCGGATCGCAGCGGTCGTCGCCGGCTGTGCGGCGGTGTTCTCGGTGGCGACGGCGGTCGACGCGCAGGTGCCGCCCGGATCCGTCGTGCCGGGCGGCGCCCCGAAGCAGGCCGTGCGCGAGCCCCAGACAGGCGAGGACGCCGTCAAGGTGTCGGCCGCTGCGGTGGGCGACCTCAAGGCGGGTGCGACGGTGCGCGTTGCGGTCACCTTCGACGTGATTCCGGGTTGGCACATCTACTGGCTCAACGCCGGCGAGTCGGGCGCGCCCACCGACCTCGAGCTCGTGCTGCCCGAAGGCTGCAGCATGGCCACCCGTCCCAACGGGAGGCCCGTCATCGACTACCCGACGCCGAAGGTGTTTCGGAAGTCGGACACCACCTTCGGCTACGAGGGGAGCGTCACGTTGTCGGTCGAGGTGAAGCTCCCGTCCGCGCTGCCGGCAGGTGGTCTTCCCGTGACCGTGCGCTCGAGCTGGCTGGTGTGCAAGGAGCGCTGCCTGCTCGGCCGAAACGAGGCCACGGTCGATCTCGCCAAGCCCGTCGCGGCCGACTCGAAGCAGGCGAAGGCGCTCGCCGCGAGCGTGGCCGCGCTGCCCAAGGCGCTGCCTGCCGATTGGAAGGTCCGGCTGGCCGACGTCTCGGCCGAGGCCGCGATCCTCGAACTCGAGGCCCCCGCATCGCTTGCCGCGGACGCGGCATGGATGATGCTCCCCGCGGACACCCCGGGAATCTTCCTTGAATCGGGCTATCTCGCCGAGGCGAACGGACGTTTCCTGCGGGTTCCGCTCGTGCTTTCCCGAGAACTCACGGAAGGCAAGCCGCTTGTGTTCGCAGGAATCATCGTTCTTGGCAAGAATGCCGGCTCGTTCGCGTTCAGCCTGCCCATTCCCGCGCCGTGACCGTCCTCCGGACCTCGCGTCGCATGCGTCGATTCAGTCACGACCTCTCAGATCACGTTTCGGAACACGTTTCAAGACCCCACGGAGCTCAGATCACCATGAAGACCTTCCTCAGCATCGTTCTCGCCGGTTCCCTCGCCGTTGGCATGTCCACCTTCGCGTTCGCCCAGGATGGCGGCAAGGATGGCGGCAAGAACGGAGCGAAGGATGGCGGCAAGCAGCGCGCCAGCGACAAGGCGTCCGGCGCCAAGGTCGGCGAGGCCGCGCCGAGCTTCACGCTCAAGACCGCGGACGGCAAGGACTGGAGCCTCTCCGACGCGGCCGGCAAGGTCGTGGTCATCGAGTGGGTCAACCCCGAGTGTCCCGTCTGCGTGCGCGTGATGGAGGACGGCACCGTCGCCGGCACCATCAAGGGCGTCAAGGAGCAGTTCCCGGATGCCGTCTACCTCGCGATCAACTCGAGCGCGGCGCGTCCGTCGAGCTTCGACGCGACCCCCGGCTACCTCACCAAGAACAAGATCGACATCCCCGCGCTCTTCGACCGCGATGGCGCCGTGGGCAAGCAGTACGGTGCGCGCACCACGCCGCACTGCTTCGTGATCGATGCCAAGGGCGTGCTCGTCTACAAGGGCGCGATCGACAACAGCCAGGGCGGCGACGGCAAGACGAACTACGTCGTCCAGGCCGTGACCCAGCTCAAGAAGGGCGAGAAGGTCACCCCCGGCGAGACCAAGCCGTTCGGCTGCAGCGTGAAGTACTGAGCTTGAGCGCGCGCGGCCTGCGGCTGCGCACTTTCGCGAATTGAACTACGACAGCCGCCCGCGAAAGCGGGCGGTTGTCATTGGCCGTTGAACCGGTCGATGCTCGCCTGCAGGCGAGCCGCCGTCGATCACTGCAGCGAGACAGGCATCACGACGTAGGTGAAGTCGGAGCCCACCTTGATCACGCCCGGCTTGTTGGGCGCCTTCATCTCGATGATGACCTGCTCGCTGTCGATGACCTTGAGCACGTCGACGATGAAGGTCGGGTTGAACGCGATGTCGATCGGCTCGCCCTGGTACGCGATGCCGTCGATGCGTACCTCGGACTCGCCCATCTCGGGCGCGCGGCTCGTGAGCGTGAGCTGCTTGAGGCCGAAGCTCATGCGCACGCCCTTCGACTCCTCGTTGGTGAGGAGGCTGGCGCGGCGGATGGCGCCCACGAGCTCGCCCGAGTCGCAGGTGGCGCGACGGTCGTGCTCCTTGGGAATCACGTCCTCGAACGGCGGGAACGCACGCTCGTCGACGCTCGACACGAGCGTGGCGCCCGATGCGGCGTCGCCCACCTGGAAGAACACCTGGTTGCCGTCGCGCAGGATCTTGACCGATGCATCGGGGTCCGACATCAGCTTGAGCAGCGCGTTGAGGGCCTTCGTGGGCACGATGAAGGTCGAGTCGGACTCGCCGCCCTTGCAGGTGCCGCGGGCGACGGCGAGGCGCCGTCCGTCGGTCGCGACGAGCCGGAGCTGGCTCTTCTTGCGGTCGACGAGCACGCCCGAGATCGCGTAGCGCGAGTCGTCGCGCGCAACGGCGAAGGTCGTGCGGTGGATGAGGCGGCGCAGCGTGCCCGCGTCGACCTCGAAGTCGAAGCGGTCGCCCGCGCGGCGCACGCCGGGGAACTCGCGCGGCTCGTAGCCGAAGACCTTGAAGGTCGACGACTCGGTGGCGATGGTCGCGAGCGTGCGGTCGACCGACACCGTCACGGTCGAGTCGTCGCAGGCGCGGATGATCTGGTTGAGCTTGTCGGCAGGGATGAGCGCCTCGCCGTCGGCCTGGACATCGACGTTGGGCACAGTGATGACGAGGCCGATCTCCGAGTCGGTGGCACTGATCTGCAGCACGCCCGCCTTCGCGACGAGCTTGAGGCAGGTCAGGACGGGGGTCGGCGTGCGCGAGGCCACCACGCCACTGGCCATGGTGAGGGCATCGGACAACGAAAGGCGGTCGCAGATGAGCTTCATGAGGTCCCCTCGAGGCGCGACCGTGGTGTGCCAGCCGCCCAAACACAGCGGGTGGTAGTCGCGAAAGGGGAGTGTACAGCCCATGGTGTGGCCGTGCGGCGGGGCGATCGGGCGATCGGCGCCTGTTTGCGCCAACTTTCACCTG
>JBIIRG010000020.1:0-22162 GCA_044341665.1 Phycisphaerales bacterium
CGAGCAGCGCCTTGTCGATGCCGCTGCGGGCAACGCGCTCCTCCTCGACCGCCTCGCGCAGCGCGCGTGAGATCTGCCCCACATGCTTCGGCGAGAGCGAGCTCGGGATGAACAGCTCGAACGCGGTCGCATCCTTGGCTGGGTCGAGCGCATCGGCGCCGATCGACGCCGCTGCGATCAGCGAGCCCTTCGAGAGCATCGTCTTCAGGCTCTCGGCCGTCTCGCCCGCCGCGCCGGAGCGCCAGGTCACCTCGATGCGTTGTTCGTCCTGCGCGCTGAGCTCCGCGACGGCGTCGAGCCGCGAGCCTGTGTCGGCGGGGGGATTCTCGGCGAGATCGTCGAGCTTCTCCTGCATCGAGCGCTTGCGCACGAGGATCTCCTGCGCGCGCGGCAGCACGGTGCCCGTCGGGTCGAGCACGACGATCTCACCCACGAGCGGCGGCACCTTCTCGGTGAGCATCTTCGGGATCACCGCGATCACGCCGATCATGATGACCGGCAGCGCCACGGCGCCGAAGATGAAGCCCTTCGTGAGCGCGGTGTGCCGGAACTCGCGCCAGGCGATCAGCAGGATCTTGCCGAGGTACGACTGCTGCGGGCGTTCACGCATCGATCCGCGCTCCCTTCTTGATCTCGCCGTCGCCGGCGCCCACGAGCTCGACGAAGAGGTCGTCGAGGTTCATCCGCCGCAGCGCCAGCGAGCGCATGGGCGCGAGTCCGAGCACCGCCGACATGGCGCTGTCGGCGTCGTGCCCGTCGGCGAGGTCGAGGTCGACCGTGCCGTTGTCGTGCACGCGCGTCGCAAGCGCGATGCCCTCGGTGCGCACGCGGTCGGCAAAGGCGCGCGCGTCGCCGCGCGGCTCGCACACCAGCCCGCGGTCGTCATGCTTGGCGCGCAGCTCGGAAAGCGTCGCGTCGAGCACCTTCTCGCCCTTGTTGATGAGCACGACCTTGTCGCACAGCGCCTCTGCGGTGTGCATCTGGTGCGTCGAGAAGATGATCGTCGCGCCGCGCGCCTGCTCGCTGCGGATGAGTTCGGTGACCAGCCTGCCGTTGATCGGATCGAGGCCCGAGAAGGGCTCGTCGAGGATGAGCAGGTCGGGCGCGTGGATGATCGATGCCAGCAGCTGGATCTTCTGCTGCTGCCCCTTCGAGAGCTCCTCGCAGCGGCGCTTGGACACGCCGGGAAGGGCGAGCCGCTCGAGCCAGTCGTCGATGCGGCGCGCAAGGCCCGTGGGATGCACGCCCTTCAGCCTCGCCATGTACCCGACGAACTCGCCCACCTTCATCTTGCGGTAGAGGCCGCGCTCCTCGGGCAGGTAGCCGATGCGGTCCTTCATGGCGATCGCGCTCGAGCCGAGCACCTCGACCCGCCCCGCATCGGGCGCGATGATCGACATGATCATGCGGATGGTCGTGCTCTTGCCGGCGCCGTTCGGGCCGAGGAAGCCGCAGAGCGACCGCTCGGGGATCTCGAGGGAGATGCCCTTCACGGCCTGCACTTGGCCGAATCGCTTCTGGACCCGCTCGATGCGCACGGCGGGGGTCTGGTTGGTCGACGCCATAGGGGCGGCGAGTGTAGCCACGCCGCGCGCCCGCCACGGCCACTGTTGTGAACACGCAGAAAAGGAAAACAACAGCCGATGGGATCTTCTCCCCATCCAGCCCGTGGCGGGTCCCGCCCTCCGCTCCACGCCTACTCCTGCGGAACGAGCTCCGACAGATCCGCGAGGTCTGCGGGCGCCACGATCTCCGCCGCCGTGACGGTGTTGAACGCGATGCCCGTGACCGACGCCATGCGGTCGGACCGCAACGAACGTTCTCCGCAGAAGGGCGACGCACTGAATCGGTAGGGGACGAGGACGCCGTCGACGTCGCGCCAGTCGTCGTACAGGACGGTGGTCCCGCCCGCGACCTCGACAAGCCGCGACTGCGACACATCGAGCCACAGCGTCACGCGCTGCACGCCCTCGGCGGGTGCGTAGCGCAGCCGGGCGTCGATCCGATGGCAGTCGCGGCCCCGGCGCTGCTCGCGCTTCGTCGTGCGCGGCTCGAGCACGCACTCTGCATGGCGCGCGAGGCCCGCGTACAGCAACCGGAGCGGGTCGACCGCCGCCACGACGTCGCCGGCCGCCTGCGCGCGAGGAAGCCGCACATTCCGGCCCGCGTTCGGATCGGGCTCGGCGTTCGGATCGCTCTCGGGAAAGCGCGACCACATCACGTCCGGTCGCACGCCCGACTCGAATCGGCGGGGATAGACCGTCCACGTGCGCGCCGAGACGCCGTCCGCGGTGGCGCGCCACAGCGCGTGACCGTCACGTCGCCACATCAGTGCACCTTGGTAGCGCGTGCGGAGTTCGGGGCGCGGTGCCTGCGCCGCCGTGACGACCTCGAGCGACGCCTCGATGCGGTACGACTCGATCGCGGCGATGCGCTCCGCCGTTCCCAGCGCCAACGCGGCTTGGCCGAGCAGCGTGCGCGCCTCGGGCAACTCGGGATCGGCGGGCGGCAGTTCTGGCGGCGGGACTTGCGGAGCGGCGTCGATCGGAAGGACGCTCGTCCATGGGGCGATCAGGGCGCAGCCGACGAGGAGAACGCGGGCGATGGTGGCCAAAGGCATGGGTGGAGTCTCGTGCACGAGTCGATACGCAGTCCACCGGCTGCGATTTCGGATTCCGCGCGTCAGTACTTCCGCGGCGCGGCCATCGGCTCGATCGACTCGGGCACGCGGATCGCGTCGGCTGCGAGCGTATCGAGCGCCACGCGCGTGAAGGTGAGTTCGGTCTTCATGCCGCCCGCCTCGATCACCGCGGTCTTGAAGGCGAGCACGCGACGCGCGGGCTTGGCGGCTTCGGCGCCGTCCGCGGCTGGGGTGGATGTGGGTGCAGCCGTCTTCGGGGTGGGCGTCTCTGCGGCGATCCAGTCGCGAAAGCGGATCGTCTGCGCGAACTGCTCGCCGGCGTTCGGCGCGAGGTCCTTCGGTGGCGCCGGGATCTCGAGCCCGAGGATCGTGAGATCGGCGACGTCGATGAACGCCGTCCAGCGCGCCAGGCCGGTCGGCCCCGCCTCGCGCGGCTGCATGGTGATCTTCCACGCATCGCGACCGTCGAGCGCGACCTTGCCCGCGAGCTCAAACCCCGTGAAGCGCGTATCGAGCGCGTGCACGAGCGACTGCAGGTCGCCGCCCCCCGACATCTCCTGCGCGAGCTTCGGATCGATGGCGCGCGAACGGCCAGGCTCGCCCATCCATGCCACGCCGTCGACCACGCCCATCTCCATGACGCCGCGTCCGCCGGGCATGGTCTGCATCAGGTGACGCGCGTTCGGAGCCACCGATCGGAACTCGATGCGCGCCTCGCCCATGGCGGTGCTGGCGACGGCGATCGACTCGACCGACTTCGCCTTGGACCATGCGTCGCCGCCGATGCGCTCGGTCGCGGCGCGGATGAGCGCGGTCGCCTCGGGCGGATCAGGCGACTGCGCCTGCGCGGGGCGGGTGCCCACGAGCATCGTCAGTGAAAGGGCGGCAAGGAAGAGCGTGGAACAGATCGAGCGCAACGGCATGGTGAACTCCAGGGAATCCGAAATCGGTGGCTCGATCGACGCAGCGGAACGCCGATCCCTTCCGTCACCCGCGTGAACGCGCGATCACGGCTTCGCAGGCGCGGCCGGCGACTCGTTCTTCTTCTTCGCGTCGGCGGGCGTCGTCTTCGAGGTGCCGGTGCCGTCGGCGCCCTCGGCAGCCTCGTCGCCCTCGTCGGCGGGCTCAGGCTCCAGCAGCGCATGGACTTCCTTCGGCAACGCGAACGCCGACTCCGGGACGGCGTCGAACGTGATGGTCTCGAACACCGTGACGATCTTCTGACCAGCCTGCATCGCCTCGGTGCGCACGGGCAGCTTGATGCCGTCGAAGTCCTTGTACTCGACGAAGGTGGTCGACATCGGCAGGGCGCCGATCGAGGTCTCGAGCACCGTCGCGTAGCCGCGCAGCAGGTACGTCGACTTCTCGTACCACATCGTGGCCGAGCTCTTCGCCTCGGTGCCGTCGGGTCGCTTGGCGGAGCGCGTGGCCTCGAGCTTCCAGCAGTCGAAGCCGCCGAACTTCTCGTCCGCCACGGTCTTGATCGTGTCCCAGCGCGACATCGGGTCGACGTCCTTCAGGTAGTCGGCCTCGCGCGCGATCGTCTCCAGCTCCTTGCCTGCCATGAGGCGGGTGCCCTGGATCTTGTCCGACGACCATCCCACCTTGCCGTCGAAGCCGGTGCGGAAGGCGCCGAGCCCCTCGAGTTCCATCTCGGTGACCATGCGGTTGGGCTGCCCAGTGCGCGAGAGCATCTTTCCCTTCATGCCCTGCGCGGCGAGCTCGATGGTGCCCTTCATCTCCATGGTGGTCCGCTTGGTCCACGCTTCCTTGCCGCCAATGGCCTCGATCGACTTGGCGATGATCTCGCGCGCGTCCGGCAGGTTCGCGGCGGGTGCGGCTGGATCCTGGCGCGCGTGAGCCGCCGTGGTCCACGCGGGCGGTGCGATCGCTGCGGCCAGGCCAATGCCTGCGGCGAGGGTTCGGGAAAGGAACGCGGCAAGGGAGGATCGGCGTGGTTGCATGGCGGGGTTGGTTGAAGGAATGCGTCGCGGACGGGCGCGACAGGGTAGCCGTGCCGTCAGCGGCGGGGCTCGGCCGTCGACGGGGGCATGGCGAGCGGCATGGTCGCCGGCATCGAGCCGAGGTCGCCAAGCGGGGCGGCGGGCTTGCCCGCACGCGCGGCGAGCGTGGTGCCGCTGATCCAGCGCGACGCGGCTGCGAGCGCGGGGTCCTCTCCGCGCGCGAGCGCGGCGAGCGTGGGGACGGCGTACTCGTCGGGAATCACGCCGCGACCCTCGAGCCGCGTGCCCTTCGAGGTGACGAAGTCGGCGACGGCATGCAGGAGCACGTCGCCGTTGGGCAGTTGCTTTGCCTGCGATGGAAGCGCCATGCCTGCCGAAGGCTCGCCGAAGACGCGGGCGCGGCCGAGGTCCTGCAGTCCGCCCGCGAACACCTCCGAGGTGCTGGCGCTGCGGCCGTCGAGCAGGATCGCCAGCGGCTTGCTCGCGTACGGGCGCACGCGCTTGCCCTCGGTCGAGACCTTGCGCGGCGTGGCCTGGAACTCAAGCGTGTTGGTTCGGCCGAGCATCGAGCCGAGGCTGGCGGGTTCGCGCAGGAAGTGACCGGCGACACCCATCGACATGGCGCCCATGCCGCCCGGATTGCCGCGGAGGTCGAGCACGATGCCGTCGCAGCCGCGCATCCCGTCGACGGCGCGGTCGATCGCGTCGGACGCTCCGATCATCCAGATGTTGAAGGCGATGACGCCGATCCGGACCGGCTTTCCGCCGCCGCTGGCGGGGTCGGCGGGGAGCTCGATGACGCGGGTATCGACCTCGATGGGAAAGGGCGGAAGGTGGCCGAACTTGGTGCTGCCGAGCGCGGTCGGCTCGAACGCGAGCGCGACGGAGTGCTCGCCGCCCGAGGCGTCGGCAAAGACGACGGTTCGCGTGGTGCCCGCGGTGCCTGCGAGGAGCTCGCTGCCGGCGAAGGCGAGTGATGCCCGAAGTTGCCTGAGCCGCGGCGAATCGCGCGATTCCTCGTCGCGCTCCGCGTTGGCGAGCGCGCCGCGCACGGGGGCGAGCGTGTCGTCGGCGCGCATGCCGTCGACCGCGACCACCCGCCAGCCCACGAGCACGCCTGCGCGTGCCGCGGGGAGGCCTGGAACCACGCGCAGGACCGTGGGGATTCCCTCCACCATGGCGATGTCGAGACCCGCGGTGCCGGGTCCACCAGCCGCGCTGGGGGCGCCGTCCGCCTGGCCGCGATCCGCGATTGCACCCTCGAGGCCGTCGTCGTCGTTGCCGACTCGCGCCGTGTCGGCCGGGGGCGTCGCGACCACTTCGGCTGTCGAGGCGACGACGGGCGTCGGCGCGGCGGCTGCGGGAATGATCGTGAAGTGGCTCTGCCCGAGCCTTCCGAGCATGTCCATGAGGATGGCGCGCAGTTCGTCGGTGCTCCGCGCCTGCATGGCCTTCGGCCGCAGCTCGTCGCGGACCGCGTTCCAGTCGACGCCGTTGAGCGCCGGGTCGTAGTGCTCGTCGCGGACCATGGTCCAGACCGAATCGAAGGTCTCGGTCGGCAGGACAGCGGGAGCATTGCTGCGGGCGCTGTCCGCCCGTGTCCGCGGCGCCGAAGAGCAGCCCGTACCGGCGACCGCGGTCGCGAGGGCGCATGCCGCAGCAACCCACGCTGACGCGAGAGGGCGGATCAACCGGACACGGCGGAAACAAACGTGCTTCATGAGGCGCTCGAGGAGGGAATCGTAGAGTTCGGTTCGCCCGCGCCCGAAGTGGGGTCGCGCGACACGGAGGAAAAACTCCGATTTCTCGGGCGTGCTCCATCCGTTCATCCGGATGAATGGTTGAAGGCGCAGCCGCCGCGGCGTATCCTGATGCGCGATGTCGCATTCCGCTTCGACGCGTTCCCTCCTGAAGGCCCTCGAGTCACGCACCCTTGTGTTCGACGGAGGAATGGGCACGCAGATCCACGCCTGCGCCGACTGCCGGCCGAGCGACTACCTCGGGCGCGACAACTGCACCGACATCCTGGTCAAGTCGCGGCCCGACATCATCCAGCGCATCCACGAGAACTACTTCGCCGCAGGCGCCGACGTCGTCGAGACCGACAGCTTTGGCGCCAACATCCTGGTGGGCCGCGAGTTCGACGAGGAGCTCGCGTCGTGGACGTTCGACCTGAACAAGCGCGCCGCCGAGGTCGCGCGCGCCGCCGCCGCGAAGTTCGAGACGCCCGACCGGCCGCGCTTTGCGATCGGCTCGATGGGTCCGGGTACCAAGCTCGTCTCGCTCGGACAGGTGACGTGGGAGGAGATGCACGCAAGCTACTTCGAGCAGGCGCGCGGCCTGATCGCGGGCGGCATCGACGGCTTCATGATCGAGACCTCGCAGGACCTCCTGCAGCAGAAGATCGCGATCAACGCCTGCATCGACGCGCTTAAGGAGGCGGGGCTCACGCCCGACGACCGCGCGATCTTCTCGAGCGTGACGATCGAGACCACGGGCACGATGCTGCTCGGAAGCGACATTGCCGCCGTCGTCAACGCGCTCAAGCCGTTCCCGATCGCGTCGCTCGGCCTGAACTGTGCGACCGGCCCCGTCGAGATGGCCGAGCACGTCGCGTACATCGCGAAGAACTGGGACCGCGCGATCAGCGTGCTGCCGAACGCGGGGCTTCCGATCCTCGTCGAGGGCCGCACCGAGTACCCGCTGCAGGCGAAGCCGTTCCGCGAGGCGATGCGGCGTTTCCTCGAGGAATACAAGGTGAACTCGGTGGGCGGCTGCTGCGGCACCACGCCCGAGCACATCCGCGAGCTGCGCGGCCTGGTCGAGGAGCTCGGCCTCTCGCAGAAGCAGTCGATGAAGCCGCGCGAGCGCGCGTCGACGCCGCAGGCGCCCGGCTGCTCGAGCCTGTACGGATTCGTCGAGTTCGCGCAGGAGAATTCGTTCCTCATCGTCGCCGAGCGCACCAACGCGAACGGCTCGCGCAAGTTCAAGCGCCTGCTCGACGAGAGCGACTTCGACGGCCTCGTATCGATGGCGCGCGAGGAGATCAAGGACGGCGGCCAGGTGCTCGACGTGTGCGTCGACTTCGTCGGCCGCAACGGCCCGAAGGACATGGCCGAGGTCGCGGCGCGCTACGTGCGGCAGGTGAACGCGCCGATCATGTTCGACTCGACCGACCCCGCGGTCATCGAGGAGGGCCTCAAGCGCCACGGCGGCAAGGCGATCGTGAACTCGATCAACCTCGAGGACGGCGAGGAGCGGCTCAACAGGATCTGCCCGCTGCTGAAGAAGTACGGCGCCGCCTGCGTCGCGCTCACGATCGACGAGGACCAGCAGGCGGGCATGGCCAAGACCTGCGCGCGCAAGCTCGAGATCGCCGCGCGCATCCACGACCTCTACACGCGGAAGTGGGGGCTGCCCGAGGAGGACATCCTCTTCGACCCGCTCACCTTCACCATTGCGACCGGCAACGACGACGACCGCAGGCTCGGCCTCGAGACGCTCGACGGCATCGCCGCGATTTCCAAGAGTTTCCCGCGCTGCGGCATCATCCTCGGCCTCTCGAACATCTCGTTCGGACTCAAGCCGTCGGCGCGCGCGGTGCTCAACAGCGTGTTCCTGCAGCATGCGCGCGAGCGCGGGCTGACCGCGGCCATCGTGCACGCCTCGAAGATCATGCCGAGGAACCGCATCGCGCCCGAGCATTGGGAAGCGGCGGAATGGCTCATCTTCGACAAGCGCGGCGCCGAGCGCCCCGCGGGCAAGCCGGAGAACTTCGATCCGCTGCTCCACTTCATCGGGCTCTTCCCCGACGGCATGGAGGACACGACGGCGAAGAAGTCGCTCGCCGACCTGCCGGTCGAGGAGCGCCTGCAGCGCCACATCATCGACGGCGAGGACCGCGACCTCGACAAGACGCTCGCCGAGGCGATGGAGAAGTACCCGCCGCTTGCGATCATCAACGACCACCTGCTCGCGGGCATGAAGACCGTGGGCGAGCTCTTCGGCTCGGGGCAGATGCAGCTGCCGTTCGTGCTGCAGTCGGCGGCGGTCATGAAGAAGGCCGTGTCGCTGCTCGAGCCGCACATGCCGAAGGCCGAGGCGGGCGCGGGCAAGAAGGCGAAGATCGTGCTCGCGACCGTCGCCGGCGACGTGCACGACATCGGCAAGAACCTCGTCGACATCATCCTCTCGAACAACGGCTTCGAGATCCACAACATCGGCATCAAGCAGCCGCTGCAGTCGATCCTCGACGCGTGGAGGAGGACCGGCGCCGACGCGATCGGCATGAGCGGCCTGCTCGTGAAGAGCGTCGCGATCATGGAGGAGAACCTCCACGAGATGAACCGCCTCGGCGTGACCGTGCCCGTCATCCTCGGCGGCGCCGCGCTCACGCGCCACTACGCCGAGAGCCACCTGCGCTCGATCTACAAGGGGCCGCTCTACTACGGACGCGACGCGTTCGAGGGGCTTTCGGTGTGCGACGCGCTCGCGTCGAAGTCCCTCGCGACGATCGACGCCGAGATCGACGCGCGCCTCGCCAAGCGCGAGGCGGTCGACTCGAAGGTCGCGCAGGCGCGCGCCGCCGCGCCGGTCGTGGAGCTTCGCGCGCGCTCGAGCGTGTCGACGTCGATCGAGCTTCCGCGCGCGCCGTTCCTCGGCGACCGCATCGTCGAGGACATCCCGCTCGAGCAGATCTATCCGTACATCAACGTCGTGGCGCTCTTCCGCGGGCAGTGGGGCCTCAAGAAGGGCGACCTGTCCGAGGCCGACTACGAGAAGTTCCTCGACGAGCACGCATGGCCCGTGTTTGAGCGGCTCTCGAAGCAGTGCAAGGACGAGCGGATCCTCCGTCCTCAGGTGGTGTACGGCTACTTCCCCGCCAATTCCGACGGCGATGACCTCGTGGTGTTCGATCCCAAGGACCACGATCGCGAGATCGAGCGCTTCAAGTTTCCGCGCCAGGGTTCGCGCGAGAGGCTCTGCATCAGCGACTTCTTCCGCCCCATCGCGAGCGGCGAGAAGGATGTCCTCGGCCTCCAGTGCGTGACCGTCGGCACCGAGGCGAGCCACCGCGCCAAGCAGCTCTTCGAGCGGAACGACTACACCGAGTACCTCTATCTCCACGGCTTCGGCGTCGAGTGCGCCGAGGCGCTCGCCGAGATGTGGCACAAGCGCATGCGCGCCGAGCTCGGCATCGGCAACGACGACAGCCCCGAGATCCGCAAGCTGTTCACGCAGAACTACCGCGGCTCGCGCTACAGCTTCGGCTACCCCGCGTGCCCCGACATGAGCGACCAGGAGAAGCTCTTCCGCCTGATCCGCCCCGAGCGCATCGGCTGCGTGCTCACCGAGAACTGGCAGATCGTGCCAGAGCAGTCGACGAGCGCCATCGTTGTGCACCACCCGGAGGCGAAGTACTTCGCCGTCGAGAGCGCGGCAAGGGTGCAGGGCTGAGGTGGGCGAGACCGGCGCCCACGCTCAGAGCGCGATGAAGACGACCAGCGCCTATGGCGCCGTCTATCTCATCTGGGGCTCGACCTACCTCGCGATCAAGCTTGTCTCGCAGCACGGGGCGTTCGTGATGGCGGGGTCACGCTTCCTGACGGCGGGCACGCTGCTGCTCGCGATCGCGTGGCTGCGCGGCGAGGTGCGCCGCAGCGACTTCAGCCGGGTGTCGTGGATGAACGCGGCCGTCGTGGGCACCTGCCTGATGCTGCTCGGGAATGGCGGCGTCGCCATCGCGACCAAGACCGTCGATTCGGGGCTGGTCGCGCTCATGACCGCGGTGACGCCGCTTTGGCTCGTCGGGCTCGACTCGATGATGCACCGGACCCACGCGCGGCCATCGAAGGTCGTGTGGCTCGGGATTGCGATGGGTATCGCCGGCGTGGTGCTGCTCAAGTTCGGCGATTTCGGCGGCGCGAGCGCCGTGTCGACCGTCGGCGTCGCGGTGATGCTGATCGCGACGCTCGGCTGGGCGCTGGGAAGCGTGTGGTCGAAGCGCCCGGGTGGTGCGCACTCGCCGCTCGTTGCCACGGCGATGCAGATGCTCGCGGGCGGCGCGGTGCTGGTCGCTGTGAGCGTGCCCAAGGAACTCATCGCGGGCGACGAGTGGACGCTGCTCGCCTCAAACCCGCCCGATCTCGCGGCCTGGCTGCAGTGGGCGTATCTCGTGGTGTTCGGCTCGCTGTGCGGGTTCACCGCGTACATCTGGCTGCTGCGGCATCAGCCTGCCGCGCGCGTCGCGACCTACGCGTACGTGAACCCGCTCGTCGCGATCCTGCTCGGATGGCTGCTCATCGACGAGCCGATCGGCATGCGCACCGTCTACGCCGCGGCGCTCATGCTCGGCGGGGTCGCCGTGATCCAGCTCGCGAAGGCGCGCAAGACGCTGTTCACCCGCGCGCCCGTCGCGGCGGAGTGATCGTGGCCATCAATGCAGCATCGCGACGATCGGCAGCGCGAGCCACAGCCAGAAGTAGAGCCATGCCACCGCGTAGCGGCGCCAGATCCAGCGGTCGTTGTGGTCGATGAAGCGGCCGCCCGTCGGGCCGAACTCGCCCCAGTTCGCGAGGGGGTAGCGGACGCGGTGGTAGATCCCCAGCAGTCCGCCGTCGCGAAAGCCGAGGTACACGAGCGTGAGCGTGATCAGGAAGCCGATCCCGCCGCAGGCCCACATGTAGAGGATCAGCCTGCGGCCCGAGGAGACGCCCCAGGCCGCAACGGGAAGGACCGCGATCATGCCGAGGAGCGTGATGATGATCGCGTAGGCGCGGTCGT
Organism: Phycisphaerales bacterium; assembly: GCA_044341665.1. Classification (GTDB taxonomy): domain Bacteria; phylum Planctomycetota; class Phycisphaerae; order Phycisphaerales; family SM1A02; genus QWPT01. The sequence continues at coordinate 11,389 of JBIIRG010000020.1, forward strand.
GACTCGTGCCGCGGACATCGCGCTCAGGCAGGGGCTCGTACTTGAGCAGGGTCTTGCGGTCGATCGTCATGCCGTGGAATCTACGCCGCAATCGGCCTCTGTGCGCTTGTGCCAGCGTCGCGCGCGCGCTAGCGTGCGCCGATGCTCACTCGCCGAGACATGCTTCGGACCACCGCGGTTGCCGCGGGCGGTGTGGCCGCGTCGCACATCCTGACCTCGCCCGCGCTGGCCATCGCCGCGCCGATGCCGCGTCGCGCCGTGACGGGCAAGCTCGGCAAGCTCCATCTGCTGCAGGTCGGTGTCGGGGGCTCGATCGCGCCGGCCGACCGCAACGAGCTCAAGGGCCACGCCGACGTCGTCTTCAGCGGTCTTTGCGACGTCGACTCCGACGCGCTCGCGGCCGTGTCGAAGGAGCATCCCGAGGCCTTCACCTGCCGCGACTTCCGCGAGGCGTTCGACAAGCACGGCGACAAGTTCGACGGGGTCGTCGTCTGCACGCCCGACCACAACCATGCCGTCGTAGACCTCTGGGCGATGCGCGCGAACAAGCATGTCTACGGCCAGAAGCCGCTCGTGCAGCAGCTGAGCGAGGTCGTCGCCATCGAGAAGGGCCTGGCTGCGCGCCCGAAGCTCATCACGCAGACGGGCAACCAGCGCATGGGGCCCGAGGGCCGGCAGCACGCGGTCGACATCCTCCGCAACGGGCTCCTCGGCCGCGCCATCGAGGCCCATGTGTGGATCGGCGGCCCGGGCGAGGGCACCGACGGCTACTTCTGGTACGGCGGCCTCAAGGACCCGATCCAGCCGCCCGCGAACATCGACTGGCCGCTCTGGCTCGGATCCGCGCAGGACGCGCCGTGCCGTCCGGGCCTGATCGGCCTCCAGTGGCGCTCGTCGTGGGACTACGGCACGGGCCAGCTTGGCGACTGGTGCACGCATCTCCTCGACATCCTCTACTTCGCGTACGACCTTCCGTCGCCGTACTCCGTGCAGGCGCACACGCTCAAGCCCAGCGACTTCTACCACGCGCGCGGCGTGATCTCGACGCTCACCTACGACGTGTCGCGCCAGCCGAACCGAGCGCTGTTCGCGAAGGACCGCTTCGTCATGCACTACGGCGACCAGAGCCAGGCGCCGTCGCGCGCGTCGCTCGGCCTGCCGCCGGGCAAGTTCTGGGGTTCGGCCACGCTCGTCGTGTGCGAGGGTGGCGTGATCGTGGTCGAGCCGGGTGGCGCGATCGAGGTCTACATCGACGGCAAGCAGGTCGACTTCAAGACGCTCAAGGGCCTCGGCCAGGTCAAGGGCCGCAACCACTGGCACGCGTGGGTCGACAAGATTGTCGGCAAGCCCGATGCGTTCGTGCAGTCGCCGTTCTCGTACGCCGCGGGCATGGCGGAAGCCGGCCTGCTCTGCTCGCGCGCGGCGCGGTTCCCGCAGCAGGAGCTGCTGTGGGACAAGTCGAAGCTCGCCTTCACGAACCACGAGGAGGCGACCAAGACCTGCGTGACGCGCGAGTACCGCAAGGGCTTCGAACCGCCGGTCTTCAGCTGACCCATGCTCGGCGAACGCCTCGACAACCGCATGCGCCATGTCTCGAAATGGGCGCGAAAGCAGGGGATTTCCTGCTTCCGGCTCTACGAGAAGGACATCCCCGAGTTCCCGATGATCGTGGACTGGTACGGCAGTCCGCAGGGGGGCGGCGATGCCGTGGCGTGGTTCTTCCACCGCACGAAGGACGACACCCTCGAGCGCGAGCTCGACTACCGCAAGGACGCTGAGGCCGAGATCCTCGCGGGCCTCAACATCACGCGCGAGCATCTCTTTATCAAGTACCGCGGGCGCCAGCGCGCCGAGGAGGGCGGGCGCGACCAGTACGAGCGCTTCGACTCGCGCGGTGCGATGAAGGTCGTCGAGGAGCATGGGCTCAAGTTCGAGGTGAATCTCAGCGACTACCTCGACGTCGGGCTCTTCCTCGACCATCGGCCCACCCGGCTCTCGGTGCAGCAGCGCGCGCGCGGGAAGCGCGTGCTCAACCTCTTCAGCTACACGGGCGCGTTCAGCGTGCATGCGTGCGCGGGCGGTGCGGCGAAGACGACCACCGTCGACATGTCGAAGACCTACCTCGAGTGGTACGAGCGCAACCTCGCGCTCAACGGCTTCGATGTGAACGTCGATCACCGCGTGATCCACGCCGACTGCCTGCAGTGGCTCGAGGCCGGGCCGCAGGCGGGCGAGCAGTACGACATCGTGGTGTGCGATCCGCCGACCTTCTCGAACTCGAAGCGCATGAAGGCCGACAGCTTCGCGATCGACCGCGACTATCCCGATCTCCTGCGCTGGATCGCGCGGTTCGTCGCGCCGGGCGGCGAGGTGTTCTTCTCGACGAACTCCCGCAGCTTCGACTTCGACATGGCCAACGTGCCCCCGAACTTCGGGGCGCATGAGATCAGCCATCGCTCGGTGCCCGAGGACTTCAGGAACCGCAAGATTCACCGCTGCTGGCGGCTGGCGGAGGGATGGAAGGCGAAGGAAAGGCGTGGTCCGCGCGCGGAGGAAACCCCGCCGAATGCAGGCGAAAGTCCCGAGGGGCTCCCCGCGTGACCGCGCACACCGTTTCCCAGCCTTTCACGGTGCTTGTCGTCGACGACCAGCCGCTCGTCAGCGAAGGCGTGCGACGGTTGCTCGCGGTACTGCCCGAGGCGCGGGTCGAGTCATGCACGCACGCGGTCGAGGCGCTGGCGCTTGCGCGCAGGCTGCAGCCCGCGGTGATCCTGCAGGACATCGTCATGCCCGACGGCGATGGGCTCGACCTCGTCGAGCGCTACCGCTGGGCGGAGGAACTCGCCGAGACCTCGGTCGTCGTGCTGTCGGCCGAGGAGAACGCGGCCACGAAGGCCGACGCCTTCGCGCGCGGCGCCGACGACTACCTCGTGAAGCTGCCGCCCGCGCAGGAGTTCGTCGCGCGCGTGCAGCACCACGCCGACGCGGCCCGTGCGCAGCGCGAGCGCAAGCAGGCGTTTCGGGCGCTCGAGCGAGCCGAGCGCGATCTCGCGCGGCGCAATGCGCTGCTCGACCAGGCGAACGCGCGCCTGGCGGCGGCGAACCGCGAGCTCGTGGTCGACGCCGACACGCAGCGCGAGCGACTCGACCGCATCGCGACGGTCTCGGGTGAGCTCGCGCGCGTGCAGGACCTCGACATCCTCCTCTCGCGCATCCTGCGCGAGGCGGTCGCGCTGGTCGGTGCGGGTTCGGGCGTGGTGTTCCTGGCTGCGGAACGCATCCTGCACGCAGCGGAAGTCGTGGGCGCGACCGAGACGCGCACGCGCGACATCGCGCTCGATGCGGCCACCGTCGCGGGACAGGTTGCGATCACGACCGATGTGATCCGCCTCGGCGCCGAAGCGTGCGCCCTCGCGGGCCGCGGGGGCCCTGCGATCGGCACCGAGGAGGTGCTTGGACGCCGCGTCGAGAGCGCGCTCGTGGTACCGATCGTGCGTGCGGACGACCGCACGCTCGGCTGCATCGCGCTCGTCGATGGGCGGGAGTTCGACGAGAGCGACGAGCGCCTGCTCGTGCACTTCGCATCGCTTGCCGCGGTCGCCGTGGAGCGTGCGCAGCTCGTGCGCTCGATGATCCTGCGCATGATCGCGATGGCCGAGCTGCGCGATCCGACCGAGACCGCGGGCCACGTCGGGCGCGTGGCCGATCTCTCGATCATGATCTACGACCGCTGGTGCGACGCGCGCGGGATCGCCCATGATGCGTCGACGCGCGCGCGCGACACGCTGCGCATCGGCGCGCTGCTGCACGATGTCGGCAAGGTCGGCATCTCCGACGCGATCCTCAAGAAGCCCGGCAAGCTCGACGACGTCGAGTTCGCCGAGATGAAGCGGCACACGCAGATCGGCGCCGATCTCTTCGCGGGCATCCGCACCGATTTCGACGAGGGCGCAGCCGAGGTCGCGCTCTGCCACCACGAGAAGTGGAACGGCACGGGCTATCCGCGCGGGCTCGCGGGCGAGGCGATTCCGCTCTTCGCACGCATCGTGGCCGTGGCCGATGTCTTCGACGCACTGAGCTCGCGGCGCGCCTACAAGGACGCGTGGCCGCGCGAGAAGATCTCGGCGCTCTTCCACGACGAGGCCGGAAAGCACTTCGACCCCGAGCTGGCGGCGATCCTGGTCGCGCACCAGCCCGAGGCCGAAGCGATCCGGGCGCGCAGGCCCGGTTGAGACGTACATTCAGGTGCCCGCGTACGCGCCCGCGTACGCATTCGTATTCGTGTCAGCGACGGCGGCGGCGCGTGGCGAGGCCTGCGAGCCCGAGCAGCGCGAGCGCGCCGGGCGCGGGCACGATGTTGAGCTCCACCCACTCCGCTGCTGCAGCGTGGTCGGTTTCGGCCATGCCCAGGTTGAAGACGGCGTAGAAGACCTCGCTCGTCGCGAGTCCGCTCGCGGACACAGTGAACGACGCAAGGTAGATGCCGTTGGCCGGATCAGCGCCGCCCGCGCCAAACAGCGTGTACTCGGGGTGCAGGTCGAGCCCCGCGGTCACCGCGAAGCTGAAGGATCCGCCCGCGTTGGTGGTGGCGTCCTGTCCGCCGTACGACGCGAAGAGCCACGACGACGACGCGTCGAAGCCCGCGCCGTTCCAGCGGCTGAGTCCGCTCAGCAGGTTCATCGTGAGCGTGGTGCCCACGAGGTCGGAGCCGATGCCTGGCTCGTCGGTGCTGAAGGGAAATGCGGGATCGATGCCGAACTCGGCCTCGAACACGCGCTGCGACGGGTTGACCACCTCGCCGGTGAGGTGATCCCAGCCGCCGGTGACGAGTGCGCCGTTGCTCGCGGTCACCCAGAGGTCGGTGTGCGGTTCCTTCTTCTCGGCAAGGGCGGGCGATGCGAGAAGCAGGGTGGAGGAGACGAACGCGAGGAGGGTCTTGCTGTGATTCGTGCTGTGATTCATGGGGCAGACGCGCGGTGCGCGCTCCGGAATGGTCGAGTGGAAGTGAAGGAAACGAATGTGGAGGTCCGCGTGGACCTCGCAGGTGAAGGGTGGGGTGTATCCGTGAGGATGGGCGTCAGCCGCACGCACCCCAGGCCGAGAGCATCACGGCGAGATCGGCGGCGTTGGTGTCGCCGTCGTCCGTGAGGTCTGCGTCGGGGGTGCCCCACGCCGAAAGCAGTGTGGCGAGGTCAGGTGCTCCGACATCGCCGTCACCATCGAGATCCGCCGGGCAGGGCGATGCACCGCCGGCCAGATTCGCCGCAACCCACGCCAGAGCCGCATCGTGCTCCGCGACGGAGGCCCCGTCGTTGAACACGATCCAGAACGGTGCGCTCGGCATCGTCACGCCATCGGTCGAGTAGAGCTCGAGCTCGACGACGTAGATGCCCGTGGCCGGCAGCTTGCCGCCCGCGGAGCGCAGGGTGAAGTTGAGGTGCCGGTGCCAGCCGCCGTTCGACTGCACCGCGAGGTCGAAACCCGCGGTGAAGTCGCTGCCGACGACGGACGAGAGCGTGAGGAACTTGATCTCCAGCTGCTCGTCGGCGACGGGCGCGAGCCCACCGTCGATGAAGCGCCGCAGGCCCGCGCGGGGCGTGAAGCCCGCGCGCGAGCCTGCGGCGAAGGTCCCCGGAAGGGCCTCGAAGCCGGGATTGGAGGTGAAGCGGGCCACGCCCGTGTCACCGAAGTTGGCCGCGAACACGCGCTCGGGCGTGGTGGCGGCGCCGTCGAAGGCGTTGGTGGCGATCGCGCCATCGACGATGGTGAGCGCGAGATCGCCCGTGTGCTGCGCGTGCGCCGCAGTGGTGTGGGCCGCGGTGGTGATGGCCGCGGTCACGCCGAGTGACAGGATGAGACGCATGGAATGTCCTTCCGCGCTACTGCGCGGTGGCGATGTTGGGATAGACCGAACTCACGCGCGGATCGAGGCGGTTGCGCTGCTCGCCCGCGTACACGCTGGCAAACCGGGCCGTCTCGACATGGCCGTCGAGAAAGCTCCAGTTCGCCTCGGAGACGGCGCTGGGCGCGCCGCGCGTGACCGCCGCGATCTCCACTTCCGTCGACGCCACCGTGGGTGCCGCCGAGGCGGAACCCCAGCCCTCGACATGGGGATGATCGGCGCCCGCGAAGGGCCCCGTCGTCGCCATCATGAGCAGCTGCACGGTGTTGGCGTGGTTGCCGACCTTGCTCAGGCGATCGGTGGCGAGCGATGGATCGACAGCCGCCCACGGCGAGAACTCGCGCGCGAGGTGGTTGTTGAGTCCGTAGCTTGTGCGGCGAAACGAGCCGGCGGTGCCGGTGACGGGCACGCCTTCGCCGCCGCTCTCGACCGACCAATGCGGGCTGTCGTCGAGCGGTGAGCGGATGCGCGAGGTCTCGCAGTATCCGCGCCGCGCGAGGACATCCACGAAGCTCTCGTCCGAGCCTTGCTCGAGCCCGCCGTGCGGGAGCCGCGCGTCGATCAGCCAGCCCGCCTCGTCGGCGGAGTAGGCAAGCGACGCCTGCTGCAGCGATCGAAGGTTGGCGAGGCAGTTGGTGGACTGGGCGCGCCGCGCGACCGATTGCAGCGCGGGCAGAAGCAGGGTGATGATCGCCCCCACGATGGCAAGCACCGCGAGCAGCTCGACGAGCGTGAAAGCCCGTCGGTTGGAACGGAGAGGGTTGGAATGGGAAGGCAAATGTGCTCCGGCCCGAACGCTCGGGCAAGGATGGAGTGCGCGAACAGGACGAGCGCCGCACGGCCGTCTCCGTGCGGAACCCCAGCAAGGGCTCCGTCTGGACCGGCGCGGGCGCTCACGCGGCTGTGTCACGCGACCGCGGGAGGCGGTCTTGCACCAAGCGCGCGGATCGGCGCGGGCGCGGGGATCTGCGCGGCCTCGCGCTCGTGCACGAGGTCAAGCACCTCGATCACCTCGATGAACGGCGACGCGATCGGCGGTGCAGGCGTCAGCGACGAGAGTTCGTCGCACACGGCGCAGTCGTCATGCTGGTCGCCGCCGATCGGCGTGGTCGAGCCATGCCGATGGGTCTGTGCACCGCAGGCCGAGGTCGTGCCGCACGGGCCCTCGGCATGCGCCGTCATCAGATGGGCCATCCGGGCGACACCGCCGCTCGACAGGAGCGTGGCGATGATCGAGAGGATGAGCGCAAGACGCCGCACGAGGCTTCGCAGCGTAGGGCGGAGCATGAGGCGCGGTCAAACGACGAAACCGGCCTCGTTCTCGGTCCGTACCGCGATCGCGGGAGCGATGCGGTCGTTCGCAGGGAGCGGATCGAGGGCGACCACCGAACCCCGCTCGGCGTCGAGGAATGCGCGGTTCGTCTCCGAAACCTCGCGGTCGAGCAGGCGCATCAGGCGCAGTTCGCCGTCGCCGCGGCACACCAGGCGCTCGGTCTTGCCGCGGCTGCCGAGGGTGTCGGTCACGAGCCGTACCGTCGAGGCACCGCGCGCGTTCTCCGGTGGGGCGGCACCAGGCGCCGTTGCGAGGAACGCGTAGAGCGCACGCTCGTCGCGCCGCCGCACGATGCGGTCGATCGCCGCCACGCGCGGCGTCGGTTCCACCACGCGCGCCTCGTGGCACCAGTCGCCCTCGCGCCCCCGCATCGGGCAGGGCTGCTGGTGCAGGCACGGCGCGACGACATGCGCGCCACCGAGTGCGAGCAGGGCGTCGCGCAGCGACATCAGCGCGCGCGTCGTGGTCTTGAGTGCGGGCTCGACGACAAGCAGTGGTGCCGTGCGCGTCCAGCCTGCGACCAGCTGCACGGTCTCTCGCGCGTGCTCGGCGCCCACGAGCAGTTCGTTGAGCGCCGTCTGGCACAGGATGAGGTCGCACGCCGGCGGCGTGAACCTGCGGAAGTCCCGCGCCTCGATCATGAGCGCGATCGTCACGCCCGTAGCGCTTGCGGCGGCTCGCACGCTCGCCTCGTAGGCGCGCGCTGCCGGTTCGCCGAGCTCGATCGCGTGGAGCTCGACGCGTGCGGGCGTCGCGATGCCGCGCGCCGCGCGTGCGCCCGCGAGCCATGCGAGAAACCCCACGCTCGTCGCACCCACTCCCGCGCCGAGATCGGTGACGCGCACCGTGTCGAGCGCCGCAAGCCGCGCGTAGCGATCGCTTCGCCGCGCGCACTCGTCGAGCGCGAGCGACACCTTCGGTGCATCGCTCGCGAGGAAGTACTCGCGCTTGGCGGCAAGATGCGCCGCGTCGGCCTGCTCGCGCGCGAGCGCGTCGCGGTCCGTCGTGTAGAGATCGCTCAGCCGCGCCACCGCCCTCGCGAGCTCGGCGTCGGGCGTGGCCGTAGGCGCCGCCGCATGCGCGCGCTCGACCGCTTCGATGCAGGCTCGGGCGGCGGGGTGCAGCAAACGCGCGCGGAGGGATTCGAACCCCCAACCGTCGGTTCCGAAGACCGATGCTCTATCCAATTGAGCTACGCGCGCGGGAGTGCGGAGGTTACCGCGCCCCGAGGCCCGCGGCAAGAAGTGCTATCCTCTGCGCTTCCCGAAGGAGTCGAAATCATGGGATTCATGGCTGGCAAGCGTGGACTGGTGACGGGCGTCCTGCACGAGACGAGCATTGCGACGGCGATCGCGCAGAGCCTGCTGCGCGAGGGCGCGGAGTGCATCTTCACCCACATGCCCGGCGAGAAGATGGAGCGTCGCACGCGCAAGCTCGTCGAGGGCATGGGCGTCGCCAACCCGTGGATGCAGCCGATGGATGTGGCGAGCGACGCCGACATCGCTGCGTGCTTCGAGCGCGTGGGCAAGGACTTCGGCGAGATCGACTTCGTGGTGCACTGCATCGCCTTCGCCGACAAGGACTGGCTCAAGCTCGGCAAGTTCGCGGCCACGCCGCGCGCCGTCTTCACGAACGCGCTCGACATCTCGGCGTTCAGCTACATGGCCATGGGCAACGCGGCCGTGCCTGTTCTCAAGAACGGTGGCTCGATGATCGGCCTGTCGTACTACGGCGCCGAGAAGGCCGTGCCCGGCTACAACGTGATGGGCGTCGCCAAGGCCGCGCTCGAGGCGGCGAACCGCTACCTCGCGATGGAGCTGGGCCGCGCGAAGAACGTGCGCTGCAATCTCGTGTCGGCCGGCCCGATTAAGACGCTCTCGGCGGGCGCGGTCGGCGGCTTCGACGCGATCCTCGACCGCATCCCGCAGGTCGCGCCGCTGCCGCGCAACATCACGGCCGCCGAAGTCGGCGACGCGGCTGCGTTCCTGCTCAGCGACCTCTCGCGGGGCACGACCGGGCAGGTGCTGTACGTCGACAGCGGCTATTCGTGCATGGGGCTTTGAGGTCCGCGGATCACGGGCCGCGCGGCCTCAGCGCGTGTCGGCGTCGCCGCGCGCGAGGCGAGGATCGAAGATCCACGGGCGCGTGCTGTCGCGGTCGGACTTCGGAACGAGTCGCTCGCGGATGAGTTCGCGCAGCGCGGCGAGACCATCGCCCGAGTGCGCGCTCACCGCAAGGTCGGCGTGCGTCCGCAGGGCGTTGTCGCCGTTGGCTGCGATGTCCGATTTCGTGAACACCCGCACATCGGGGGCGCGCGGAAGTTCGATCCACGGGATTCCGGGAGCCGCGAGCGAGATCACGAGATCCGCGTCGCGAAGCAGGGCCTGCGCCAGGCGGATCGCCTCGCGCTCGATGCAGTCGTCGGTCTCGCGAACGCCAGGGAGATCGAACCACTCGACCACCAGTCCCGCGAGGTCGATGCGCGCGCTGACCGCGTCGCGCGTGGTGCCCGCCTCGGGCGACACGATCGACGCATCGCGTCCGAGCAGGGCGTTCGACAGCGAGCTCTTGCCCGCGTTCGGCGCGCCGACGAGCACGACGCGTGCCGGGTCGACCAGGCGCATCAACCGTGTGCTGCGCGCGTGATCGTCGTGGGTCAGCGGGGCGGTTCCATGCGCATCCCAGCGCTCGCCCTGCGCGAGGAGCGGCTTGAGCGCGAGCGGACTCGCGGCGCGCGCGAGCGTCGCGAGCGCGAGTGCTTCCGTGGGCGTCGCGGCCTCGGGAAAGAGATCGCTCGGATCGAGCTCTGCGCGCATGGCAAGCGGGTCGTCGATCCAGTTGGCGCCGCGTGACGAGAGCCACTCGGCCAACCGCTCGACGATGCGCGTGCCACCGTGCGGCATGAGCTGCGCGCGTTCAGGCGCGAGCCGCGCCACGAGCCCGGCGTCGATGCCGTCGAACTCGCGCACGCGCAGGCCGCCCACCTCGACATCGCGTCCGCAGAGCGCCGTCAGCGCCGGCGTCACGTCGCCGACGAGCTCCACCACGGCCACCGCGCCGATCCCGTGCGGTGTTGCGCGGTAGCAGGCGATCTCGAGCGGTGCAGCGGGGGTCGCGGCGCTCATACGGTGGGGACGATCGACGAATTCGGCTGGTGACTTGCGCGGAATCCCGCGCAGCGGCGCGCCCGCGCTCCGACGCTGCGGGTCATTCAGTCATGTCCGCATCCGCAGTCGTCGCCACAGCCGTGATCGTGCGTGTGGTCGTGCGCGTGGCCGTCGTCGCCGAGCTCGGTCGTGCCGCGGCGCGCCTGCTTGGGCTCGACCTGTTGCGGCAGGAGCGAGAATGCAGCGCCTCCCGTGCGTTCCAGCGCCGACCGCTCCTCGGGCGCAGCGCCGTCCTCGGGCTCGAGGGCCGACTTGGCCGCGAGTGCCACGCCCCGCAGCACGAGGTCGGGCACGATCTGGTTCACGAGCTCGTCATCCGAGAAGAGCGCCCCCGCGTCGCCACCGGTCGCCACGACCAGCGGGAATCCGCCG